>JBCCWG010000012.1:0-36492 GCA_039193985.1 Pseudomonadota bacterium | reverse complement strand
CGACATGGTCAATATCAAGCTCGACAAGGCCGGTGGGCTGACCGAAGCCCTGGCGTTGCGCGATGCGGCACGCGCCGAGGGATACAAGGTCATGGTCGGCTGCATGGTCGGCACATCGCTGGCCATGGCACCCGCCGTGCTGTTGGCCCAGGGGGCCGAGGTGGTCGATCTCGACGGGCCGCTTTTGCTGGCCGAGGACCGTAAAGTGCCATTGGTGTACGACGCGGAAGGCGTGCATCCGCCGGAAGCCGGGCTTTGGGGATGAGTGCTAAGGCGCTGGCCGCTGCGCGTTGCAATCCGCAAGCCGTCACCGTGTCACTACAGCACCCGATGACAACGGGCCGGCATGACGTGGTCGCCCTGTGTGAACCTTTGCCTTGACCCGAAGGTCCGCCCGCGACATCAAACTCAGAACACCGAGGATAAAGCCCATGAGCCGCACCGTCTATGTCAACGGATCGTATCTGCCCGAGGAAGAGGCGACGATCTCCATTTTCGACCGCGGGTTCCTTTTCGCCGATGGCGTCTATGAGGTGACCAGCGTTCTGGATGGCAAGCTGCTCGACTTTGAGGGGCATGCCGTGCGGCTTGAGCGGTCGCTGAACGAACTTGAGATGGCGTCTCCTGTCACCAAGGACGAGCTTTTGCAGATCCACCGCGAACTGGTGGCCCGGAACGGGATCGAAGAAGGGCTGGTCTATCTTCAGATCACCCGTGGCGCTGCGGACCGCGACTTTGCCTATCCTGAGGATGCCGAGCCGTCGATTGTACTGTTCACGCAGGCCAAGCCCGGTCTGGCAGATAGCCCAAAGGCGAAAACAGGCATGAAGGTGATTTCAATCGAGGATCAGCGTTGGGGGCGGCGTGATATCAAGACGGTCCAGCTTCTCTATCCGTCCATGGGCAAGATGGCGGCCAAGAAAGCGGGCGCCGATGACGCGTGGATGATTGAGGACGGCTTTGTGACCGAGGGCACGTCGAACAACGCCTATATCGTGAAAGGCGGCAAGATCATCACCCGCCATCTGGGCAACGAGATTCTGCACGGCATTACGCGCGCGGCTGTTCTGCGCTTTGCCCGCGAGGCGCAGATGCAGGTCGAAGAACGATCTTTCACCCTGGATGAGGCAAAAGCGGCGGATGAAGCGTTCATCACCAGCGCTTCGACCTTTGTGATGCCCGTTGTTGAGATTGACGGCGTGCCCCTTGGCACAGGCCGACCGGGCCCGATCGCGGGGCGGCTGCGCGAGATTTACCTGGAAGAGAGCCGCAGGGCTGCATTGTAGTAACTAAACTTTGCCGAACCGCCCAAAACTTAGCAAAGCGTAAGTGTCCTTCGCCTAGGTCCGTGCCGACTTAGCAGGTTAAGGAAATGGACGTCAAAACAGTTGTCGAGAGCATTCCGACCATTGCGGTCGAGGCGATTTGCGTCGCGCATCGCGAGCAAGCGGACAACGCATTTGTTATTGTCTGGGTGAACGATGCGTTTTGTCGGATGTTCGCGACGAGCCATGATGCGGCCGAGGGGTCAGATCCGTTCACGATCTATCATCCGGATTACGCGGCCGATTTTAAGTTCGCTTTCGAAGAAATGCGCGAGGTGGGGCGCTCCAGCTTTATGCAGGACACAATGTGCCTGCGAAAAGATGGCAGCAGTTTCTGGGGTGGCGTTTCATTTGTGCAGCTGACGGAGCAGGCTGCCGGAGACGAGTATCTCATCATCTTTGTCCGGAGCATTGACATAATCAAGAACCGGGAACAGGCGGCCGAGCTTGCCCTGATTGAGAACGAACACCTGCTTGCCGAGATCGAGGCGGTTCAGGCCCGTTTGATGGCAGCAATCAACACGTCCGAGGATCAATTCTGCATTTTCGATACACATCAGCGCTTGGTTATCTGCAACGATGCTTTCTCCGAAAGTGTCACACCCGAACCCGACGTGCCGAAACCTGGAGTAAAGCGGCAGCAGATCATCGAGATGCGCCTTGCCAACGGGTACTACGATGACGCATTGGGTCGTGAAGAAAAATTCAGGAAGCTCCATCTCGACGCCTGGAACAGAGGCGAAGTCTCAAGGAACATCGTCCGGATGAGAGGACGCGACTATCGGGGAACCATGACGCATATGGCCAACGGTGACCAAGTCGTGCGTTTTGTCGACATATCGGAGCAACTGCACCAACAGCGTGAATTAGAGCGCTATGCGAGTGAGTTGGAAAAGGCGAACCGGGAAATCAGTCTGCTGGCGATGCAGGATGAACTGACGGGCCTTGGAAACCGGCGTTATCTTCAGGCGCAACTCGATGAGTTTGTTGGCGAGCGCAAGCGCACCGGGTTGGAGATCGCGGCGCTGCATATTGACCTCGATCGCTTCAAGGCCGTCAACGACTCGATGGGTCATGCCGCTGGTGATCACGTGTTGCGGCACGTCGCCGACATTCTTCGCAACAAGGTTCGGGGCAAAGACAGCGTTGCCCGAGTTGGGGGGGACGAATTCGTGGTTCTCATGATGTGTTCCGACACGTCTAACAGCCCGGATGCCCTTGCCGAGCGTTTGATAGAAGAGATTTGCAAGCCCATTGCCTTTGGCAATCGGTTCTGCCGGGTTGGGGCCAGCGTGGGCATCGCGCGAACCCCTATGATCTCGCCGGAAACGCTTTTGACCTGTTCGGATATCGCGCTCTACAAGGCAAAGTCAGGCGGAAGGGCCATGAAAGCCGTCTTCAATGACGCCGATCTGGAAAAGATGCAGTCGAACAAGCGCATGGCCGACAACATGCTGCGGGGGTTGGAAGCGGGGGAGTTCCAACCGGCGTATCAACCGCAGATCGATGTCGAAACCGGCAAGGTCGTCGCCCTTGAGGTGCGTGGTTTCTGGAACCATCCGAGCCAGGGGCTGGTCCCGATGGGAAGTTTCCAGGGAACAGCGAGGGAGGCTCAGATGGACTTCAAGATCGACGCGCTGGTCCAACGGCAGGCTTTTGAGGAGTGCCGGGCATACTTCGCCTGCATCCCCGATCCGCCCGCACTAAGCCTGAGGGCAAGCTTGCCCCGGCTGATGGATGACGACCTGCTCAAAGATGTAACAGGCTCGGGTTATAAGGGCCGCATCGCACTCGGACTGAGCGAGACGATCTTTCTGGAAGAGGAAAACAGCGCTGTTTTGGATCGCCTCGAGGCCCTTCGCGCCTTGGGAGTTTCGATCGAGGTCGACAACTTTGGAAGTGGGCGCGCCAGTATCTTTGGACTGCGCCGCTTGGCTCCGGACCTCCTGACTGTCGATGCCCGTCTTGTCGCGCCCATCACAACATCGCCAAGTGCGCGCAGACTGGTTGGGTCGCTGGTTGAGATCGGCGCCGCACTGGAGATAGGGGTCGCCGCCGCCGGTGTTGAGACCGCCACTCATTTCGAGCACATAAAAAAGCTTAGGTGCGTTCGTGCCAAAGGGGCGCATTTTGCCGAGCTCGGGCCGCTAACCGACGTTTGCCCTTTGACGCAGCCAAATGTTCGATCGGGCTAGTGCGCCGTTAGCCCTGGTGAGACCTCTCGAAAGCAGCACGCTGTTCGGGCGTTGCCTCGGTCTGGTGTGCAGATTTCCAATCGTCGTAAGGCATGCCGTAAAACACCTCGCGCGCTGCGTCCTTTGACATTTCGATGCCACGCTCGGATGCGGCCTCTTGATACCAGCGCGACAGGCAGTTCCGGCAAAACCCGGCCAGGTTCATCATGTCGATGTTCTGCACATCGTTCCGCTCGTCCATCAGGTGCTTTTGCAGCCGCCGAAAGGCCGCGGCTTCCAGTTCGATCCTTGTCTGGTCATCCATTGGTCACTCTCCCTGTCGCGTCTCGGCTACATATAGGGCCCGCGGCAGCAAGTCTCCAAGCCTATCTGCCCACGCGCTCTGCCCGGCCTGATCGGAGACGAGATCGTTGCGAATCTCGATCAGCGTGTTTTGCCGCCCTTTTCGCAGTGCGTGCCGATCGATTGTGTCGCCCGTGAGGTAGCCTGAATAGGGCTCATTCAGCCCAACAACGAGATCGTTGTCCTCGCCCAGCAAATCGGCAAGCGGGAGAGACAGGCGCGCGTCATCTGCGAAAAGCAGACCGACATGCCAGGGCCGCATGGGCTTGTGCCGAAGTTGCGGCGTGTAAGTGTGTATCGAGACGATCACCGTGTCGTCCCGGCGCGCGGCCACACGCTCGACCGCATCGTGATAAGGGCGATAACACAGCGTGAGGCGCCGCTCGACCTCGACATGATCCAAATGACGGTTTCCGGGTACGATGGATTCATCGTACAAGCGCCGGATGAGTGTCGGGTCATCTTCGCCCCGGTTCGGATCGATTACGAGGCGCGAGAAATTCGACAAGATTGCGGGCGCTTGCAAACGTTCGGCCAATCGCAAAGCAACGCCGGCCGCGCCGATGTCGTAGGCGATGTGGCGTTCCATATCCTCAACCGACACACCCAGCGACTGATCCGGCAGAAAGGGCGGCAAGGTGTTTGTCGCGTGGTCGCACAGGATCAGCCAACGCGCGGGGCGGTCTTCGCCCAGGACGTGGAAAGGCGACCAGGTTATGTCTTGCTGTTCTGATGGCATGCGAGTCGATTCACGGGATAATCGGGGTTGGACGGTTGTCCTTCAACCCCGGAATCTGCCATAGAGTTGTCATACGCTAACACGACCGCGCAAAAAAGGATTCCACCCCCATGCGACGCACACGCAACGTCAAAATTGTGGCCACGCTTGGGCCCGCCTCGTCGAGTTTCGAGATGATCCGCGCCCTGTTTGAGACGGGGACAGATGTCTTCCGGCTCAACATGAGCCACGGTGAACACGCTGACATTGCCGCGCGTCACAAGGTGATCCGCGAGGTCGAGGCGGCAGTCGGGCGCCCCATCGGAATTCTGGCCGACCTTCAGGGCCCGAAACTGCGTGTGGGAACCTTTGCCAACGGCTCCGAGGATTTGGAGGAGGGTCAGGATTTTCGCCTCGACCTCGACGACACACCCGGGGATGCAAAGCGCGCGCAGCTTCCCCATCGTGAGATATTCGAAGCGTTGGAAAAAGACGCGACGCTTTTGGTGAACGACGGTAAGATCCGGTTGCGCGTCGAGGAGTTCGGCCCGGATTTTGCGGAATGCAAGGTGGTCGTCGGCGGTACGATCTCGGACCGGAAAGGCGTGAATGTGCCGGACGTGGTGCTGCCGCTGGCGGCGCTGTCCGAGAAAGACAAGGTCGACCTGGAATTTGCCTGCGAACTGGGGGTCGATTGGCTCGCGCTCTCGTTCGTTCAGCGCGCCGAGGATGTGTTCGAAGCGCGCGACCTGGCCAAGGGCCGCGCCGCCCTGATGTCGAAGATCGAAAAACCCGCGGCGGTGAAAGCCTTTGATTCCATTTTGGAGGCGTCCGACGGCATCATGGTGGCGCGCGGCGACCTTGGCGTTGAATGCCCTGTGGCCTCTGTACCGCCGATGCAGAAACGCATGGTCCGCAAGTGCCGGGCGGCGGCGAAGCCTGTGGTCGTGGCAACCCAGATGCTTGAGTCCATGATCGAAAGCCCGATGCCGACCCGCGCCGAGGTTTCGGATGTTGCGGCCGCGATTTATGAGGGTGCAGATGCGGTGATGCTTTCTGCAGAAAGCGCCGTTGGGCAGTATCCGACCGAGGCGGTGGCCACGATGAACAGCGTTGCCATCGAGGTTGAAAACGACCCGACCTATCGCAACGTGATCGACGCCAGCCGTGGCGGCCCCAAACAGTCGGTTGCAGACGGGATCGTCTCGGCGGCGCGCGAGATCGCGGAAACCGCCGATATCAAAGTGATCTGCTGTTACTCGCAAAGCGGTTCGACGGCCTCGCTGGTGGCGCGCGAACGGCCGCATGTTCCGATCATCGCGATGACATCGAAGCTTGGCACGGCGCGGCGCATGGCCCTGACATGGGGGCTTCATTGCCTTCAAACCTCCGAAGTCGACCGCTTCAAGACAGCGGTGCTGAACTCGGCGCGTGCCGCTGTGGGCGAGGGGTTCGCAGGGCCGGATGACCAGTTGGTGGTGACCGCTGGTGTACCGTTCGGCAAGTCGGGGACGACCAACATTTTGCGCGTGGCCCCCTGCGATGAGCGGCTGATTATTCCGTCAGACCCCGAATAACGCCAAAAAAATGCCAAAAACGGGCGGTAAACCCGCCGCGTTATGGCAGCGTATACGGACCTCATCATGTGTCTGGGCGTGCTGGCAGTGTTTCTTGCGTTTCCAGCCGCCGTTGGCTCATTCTCGCGGGGCGCGCCCCCGCGTGCAGCGCTTCTGTCGCTCATGATCGGTGGCGGAATGATCGTTTATGCCAACGCCTCGCGACCCGGTGGTTATTCGGCGGAAGAGATGCCTGGGCTCTTCATGAAGGTGCTTACGGGCGCTTAAGACACGTGGATTTCGCGTCGGCAGGTGATCGCACGGACCCTGCCGCTTTTCTCTTGCCAGATCGCCTCCACAGGTGTAACCGACGCTCTCCGACGGGTCCGCCGGCCAAGTGGCATGCCGAGTGGGCCGTGAACCGTCCGACGATAAGGAGATGGAAATGCCCAAGATGAAGACAAAGTCGAGCGCGAAGAAGCGCTTCAAAGTCACCGCGACCGGAAAAGTGGTCTCTGCCCAGGCGGGCAAGCGCCACGGCATGATCAAGCGGACCCGCAAATTCATTCGGAATGCCCGTGGCACCACCGTGATGAGCGAACCTGATCAGAAGATCGTCAAGCAATTCATGCCCTACGACCGGTAAGGAGACAAACGATGCCCAGAACCAAAGGTGGGACCGTTACCCACGCCCGTCACAAGAAAGTCACCGACGCCGCGAAAGGCTACTACGGTCGCCGCAAGAACACCTTCAAAGTTGCGCGTCAGGCTGTTGACAAAGCCAACCAGTATGCGACACGCGACCGCAAGGCACGCAAGCGCAACTTCCGCGCGCTCTGGATCCAGCGGATCAACGCTGCCGTGCGCAGCCATGACGAAGCACTGACCTATAGCCGCTTTATCAACGGCCTGTCGCTGGCCGGGATCGAGGTTGACCGCAAAGTGCTTGCCGATCTCGCCGTGCATGAGCCGGACGCGTTTGAAGCCATCGTCGACAAGGCAAAGGCCGCACTCGCATAGGCGCCTCACTTGAGGGAAGGTTTGGAAAGCCGCAGCCCTTGGGGGATGCGGCTTTTTCACATCATGGCAGCGGGTGACCGTGCGGTGAATACGCGAATGTAATCCCCCGGCGATGATCCGGCCCAATGGACCCACAAGCGAAACGGGTCGTCGGGATCGATCCACACCTGATCGCCATCCTCAAGCCCCCGCAGATCGGTGCTGATATAGTTCACCCCGGTATTGGCCAGAAAATCCGTCGCATCCATGGTGTCCGGCTGGGCCGCAACCCCCAAAATCGGCGCGTCAAAGTCGACATAGCCGTAATGCACGCCATTCAGACTGTCGAAAAACACGTAATGGCTCGCCACTGTCGATCCTGCCGGGATCATACCATTCTCGCCGCCGATATCCACGCGCACAGGCTCGACCAGAACGATGTTCTGGTCTTCCTCAAACGCATAGAGGTGGCAGGTGTCGAAATTGTCTTCGCCCACGTCAAACGGTTTGTCCGTGCTGAGATGCACAAAGGTGCCATTGCCGGATTGACGCAAAATGGCCCCGTCCAGAATGGTTGCGAAGGCAGGTGCATTGGCGGCGAAGGAGAGTGCTGCGGCGACGAAAAGGTGTTTCATGCTCGAAACGCTAGGATATCCGTCAGGACGATGCCAGTCACACATGCGCCAGATCTCTGCCTCTGGCCTCTTTGGTGGCTCTGGGCTAGGCACAGGGCAACACAACAAGGGTCCGGAAAAATGGACGAGCTACGACAAAAATATCTTGCCGCAATCGGCGAGGCTGCCGACGAAGCAGCCCTTGAAGCCCTGCGCGTCGCCGCCGTTGGCAAGAAGGGCGAAGTCAGCCTGCAGATGCGGGAGCTGGGCCGCATGAGCCCCGAGGAACGGCAAGTCGCCGGGCCGACGCTGAATGCGCTGAAAGACGAGATCAACGCGGCGCTGACCGCCAAGAAGGTGGCGCTCGAAGACGCTGCCCTTGACGCGCGTCTGGCGGCTGAATGGCTGGACGTCACGCTGCCTGCCCGTGACCGTCCGCGTGGAACAATCCACCCGGTGAGCCAGGTGACGGAGGAGGTGACCGCCATCCTCGCCGATATGGGCTTTGCCGTCGCCGAAGGGCCGCAGATCGAAAGCGATTGGTACAATTTCGACGCGCTCAACATCCCTGACCACCACCCGGCGCGAACCGAGATGGACACGTTCTATATGGCGCGCGGCGAGGGCGATAATCGCCCGCCGCATGTGCTGCGCACGCATACGTCGCCAGTGCAGATCCGGTCGATGCAGGAACACGGCGCGCCGATCCGCATCATTTGCCCGGGTCGCGTATATCGTGCGGACTATGACCAGACCCACACGCCGATGTTCCACCAGGTCGAAGGGCTGGCCATCGACAAGGATATCTCGATGGCGAACCTCAAATGGGTGCTGGAGGAGTTCTTCTCGGCTTATTTCGGCACGAAGGTCAAAACCCGCTTCCTCGCCTCGCACTTCCCGTTCACCGAACCTTCGGCGGAGGTCGACATCCAGTGCTCGTTCGAAGGTGGCCAGGTGAAGGTCGGCGAGGGTGACGGATGGCTCGAAGTTTTGGGCAGCGGCATGGTGCACCCCAAGGTTCTGGAAGCCGGCGGCATCGACCCCGCCGAATGGCAGGGCTTTGCCTTTGGCATGGGGATCGACCGAATGGCGATGCTGAAATACGGGATCCCCGATCTCCGGGCCTTCTTCGACAGCGACCTGCGCTGGCTGAGGCATTACGGCTTTGGTGCGCTGCAGGTGCCGACGCTGCATGGTGGGTTGTGAAGAACAGTATGAAAGTAAACGATTTGGTAACTGGAAATTAAGTTGACCATGCAGAATATCGTGCACATATTATGTGGGAAAGAGGAGATATGGCAATGGTTCTGCGAGAAGGTTGGGGCGGCTAACCCCATAATATCGTTAGACTTACCAGATATCATAGTTGAGTCTGGCCCAAGTTATGGTCCTTGGCTTTCTGCCGGGGCCATTCTTGTTTCTGCGCTGATAGCGGCTCGTATGGCGTTTCTTGGCTTGCGTGAGCAGCGAAAAATAGCGAAGAAACGTGCTACATTGGATATGCTTTCGCGCCGTGAGTGGGATGCCGATTATTTGTCGGCAAGGACAGAGTTTAATCGACTCAAAACAGGTCCGACGCCTCTCGAGACTTGGGTTAACGATGAACACAAAAACACAACGCAGTCCGACTGTATTCGGACTGTGCTAAATGACTATGAGTTGATTGCAGTCGGCATACGTGAAGATATCCTAGACGAAGAACTTTACAAAGTGTGGTTCAAGACTTCGTTTCTCAGAGATTACAATCTCAGCAAAAGCTACATTGCAGCTATGCGAAAAAAATACTCAAGCGACCAAATATTCGCAGAACTCCAGAATTTAGCCGAAAGTTGGGACGATCAAGTCCGGTTGCCGCTTGAAAAAGACGAACAGAAACAATGAAACGCAGCGCCGCAACAAACTCAATCAACGCGTTCGCCAAGATGATCACACAACGCGTACACCACGCCTTCTAACCCATGCGCAGTTCCTCAACCCTTCAGCGCATGGTCTCGCTTATGGACCGGTGGACGATGCCCCGGGCGAGCGAGTTGACGCTCAGCCCTGTCTGTGTGGCCATCGAAGCCGATGTCGGGATCAACGACATGGACGCGGATGAAGCGCGGGCCATCATGGGGGAGATCGACGCCAAGTCGTCGGCCCTGCTGGCGGTGCTTGCCATCATCCTGGCGACGTCGGCCTTCGTGTTCTCGCTGGATCAGACCTGGCTCACGCTGCTTTTGATGTTCGGTCAGGTGGTGACGGTCTCAATCTCGATCGTCTTCCTGCTGCGTTGCCTTGTCTATGAGCCTTCACCACGCCTGCGCCACGTGTTCGAGATGGACACGGTCAACGAAGCCCATCACCTGCAGATCGAGGCGATCAAGCAGGTGCTCTATTTCAATCGTGTGATTGTGCTGACGGCGATCACGTCCGCGCTGTTCTTCGTCATGTCAATGACGGTGGGTATCGACGCCATGCTGCAGGGAGAGGCACAATGACCCCCGCTCTCACCAACGGAGGATTACAGGTTGAACGCCAAGCCGCTGGACGGTTTGGTCACTTCGCTCAGCGACCGGGTCGCGGGTTTGCAGCCCTGGACCGTGGCACTCCACCACGAGCATTGCGTTTCCCCGACCCGTGCGGGGACCTGTTGCTGATGGAATTCGTCGATCGACCACATGATAATAAAGGCACTGATACACAACGCGATCATGGCAGACAGGCGGATCGCCTCGCGTTCCAAGTCCATAGAAATGCCCTCTTTGTTCAAGCTTCTGGACCTAATAACCGCGTAAATGTGGCAGAATTTGGTCATCTGTTCTCATGTGCGCGAAGAAATGCCGCCGAAAACCAAGATTGTCGCCGAGGATCCGAGAAATGAAATTCACCCTCTCCTGGCTCAAAGAGCATCTCGACACCACCGCTACGGTGGACGAGATCACCGAAACCCTCACCGACCTCGGCCTTGAGGTTGAGGAGGTCGTGAACCCTGCCGATACGCTGAAACCCTTTACGCTCGGCAAGGTCGTGAAGGCCGAACAGCACCCCGATGCGGACCGTCTGAGGGTCTGCATGGTGGCCACCGATGAGGGCGAAAAGCAGATCATCTGCGGTGCGCCCAATGCGCGGGAGGGCATCACGGTGGTCGTCTGCAAGCCTGGTGATTACGTGCCCGGTATTGATGTCACCTTGTCGGTCGGCAAAATCCGGGGTGTCGAGAGCCATGGCATGATGGCCTCGGAACGTGAGTTGGAGTTGTCGGATGAGCATGACGGCATCATCGAACTGCCCACGGGCGAAGTGGGCGAGCGCTTTGTCGACTGGCTGACGGCCAACGACCCGGAGAAGATCGACCCGATGATCGAGATTGCGATCACCCCAAACCGGCAGGATGCGCTGGGTGTCGAGGGCATCGCTCGCGATCTGGCGGCGCGCGGTCTCGGCACGCTGATCAGCGCCGCGCCCGAGCCTGTGCCGGGGACGTATCCCAGCCCGATCAAGGTGAGCATCGATGACGACACGCTCGACGGTGCGCCTTACTTCACTGCGCGGCTTATCAAAGGCGTGAAGAACGGACCAAGCCCGGCGTGGTTGCAGGCGCGGCTGAAAGCCATCGGGTTGCGCCCGATTTCCGCGCTCGTCGATATCACCAACTTCTTCACCTTCGACCGAAACCGCCCGCTGCACGTTTTCGACGCAGACAAGGTGCAGGGCAATCTGCGCGTACATCGCGCCCAAGGCGGCGAAGAGCTGCGGGCGCTGGATGAGAAGACATACACCTTCGAGAAGGGCATGATGGTCATCTCCGACGACCGTGCGCCGGAAAGCATTGCCGGTGTCATGGGGGGCGAGGAAAGTGGCGTGACGGAAGAAACCGTCAACGTGTTCCTCGAGTCCGCCTATTGGGATCCCATCACCATCGCGCATACCGGACGCAAGCTGAAGATCAACTCGGACGCGAAGTACCGCTTTGAGAGGGGCGTAGACCCTGCCTTCACTCTACCGGGCTTGGAGGGGGCGACACGGATGATCCTCGATCTCTGCGGTGGTGAGCCGTCGGAAGTGGTGACAGCCGGGGCCGAACCGGATGTGACGCGCTCCTACCGCCTCGACACGGCGCGCTGTTCGTCGCTCGTCGGGCTCGACATTCCCGCCGAGGTGCAGCGTCAGACGCTGGAGCGGCTTGGCTTCATGTTGGACCAAGCGAAGACATCGCAAATGGCGAGCGAGGGGTCGGTCGACAAATGGTACCGACCGCCCACATGGCGACCGGACGTGCGCGGCGAAGCTGATCTGGTGGAAGAGGTGGCGCGGATTGCCTCGCTCACCAACCTCGAGCCGAAACCGATGACGCGGGCGACGGCAGGTGTACCCAAGCCGATCCTGACGCCGATGCAAAGGCGCGAACAGATCGCGCGGCGTACAGCGGCAGCGCTCGGCTATAACGAATGCGTGACCTACAGCTTCATCGATCAGTCAAGTGCCGCGCTCTTCGGTGGCGGGGATGAGGCGCGGCGTGTGGCCAACCCGATCAGCCAGGACATGACCCACATGCGTCCCTCGCACCTGCCGGGCCTGTTGCAGGCGGCGGCCCGCAACCAGGCGCGGGGCTTTGCCGAGCAGTCACTGTTTGAGGTTGGCGTCGTCTTTCATGGTGGCGAGCCGGAGGAGCATGAGGTGCTGATCACCGGCCTGCGTGTTGGTGCGACCGGGCCGAAAGACGTCCACGGTGCGCGGCGCTCGGTCGATGTGTTCGACGCGCGCGCGGATGCCGAGGCGGTTCTGGCGGCGCTCGGTGCGCCGGACCGCTTCCAGTTCGCCCGCCCCGCCAAGGCGTGGTGGCACCCCGGCCGGTCCGCACGCTTGACGCTTGGCCCCAAGATCACGCTGGCCGCCTTCGGTGAGTTGAACCCCAAGGTGCTGAAGGCGATGGATGTGAATGGCCCGGTGGTCGGGTTTGCCGTCCACATTGGCGCGATCCCAAAGCCCAAGAACACAACAGCGACCCGCGCCGCCCTGGCCGTCAGCGATTTACAGGCGGTCGAGCGTGACTTCGCCTTCGTCCTCGACGCAGATGTCGAGGCGGTGAATGTGGTCAATGCAGCCAAGGGTGCCGACAAGGCGCTGGTCGAAGAGGTGCGCGTATTCGATGAGTTCACCAGCGGGTCGCTGGGCGACGGCAAGAAATCGCTCGCCATCACCGTGCGGCTGCAGCCTCACGACAAGACGCTGACCGAGGACGAGATCGATGCAGTGGGCAAGGCCATTGTCGAGAAGGTCGGCAGGGCCACGGGCGGTGTTCTCAGGGGATAATCACGGGCCTCATTATCGGCCCCAAAATATCCCGAGGGGGTTTGGGGGAGCAGCGCTCCCCCAACGGTGCGACGGCAAAGCCGGCGCAACACCTCTAAGTCGGGCGTGCCGGCGTGTTCAGGCCTTTCTGCACCGCGGGGCGTTCGAGAAACCGGTCGAGATAGGCCGGCACCTTCGTCAGTTCGTTCCATCCGACAAGGTCCTTCGCGCCGTAAAAATCGAGGGCGCGCAGCCAGGGGGCAATGGCGATGTCGGCGATGGAATAGTCGCCCGAGATCCAGTCTTTCCCGTCAAGCGCGCCTTCAAGCACTGCCAGCAGACGCCTGGCTTCGGCCACATAGCGTTCGCGCGGACGCGGGTCGTCGATGTCGGCACCTGCGAACTTCACGAAGAACCCCATCTGCCCGAACATCGGGCCGATACCGCCCATCTGGAACATGAGCCATTTCAGCACGTCGTACTTCGCGGCACCGGCGGGCATCAACTGACCCGACTTTTCGGCCAGATAGATCAGGATCGCACCGGATTCCCAGACTGCGACTGTCTGACCATCCGGCCCGTTCGGGTCGATAATGGCGGGGATCTTGTTGTTGGGGTTGAGCGACAGGAATTCAGGGCTTTTGACATCGGCATCGGCCAGCGTGACAAGGTGCGGCTCATAGGCCAGGCTCATCTCTTCGAGGGCAATCGATGCCTTTACGCCATTTGGCGTCGGGAAAGCATAGAGTTGGATCACCTTGGGGTCTTTCGGTGCCCACCGGGCTGTGATCGGGTGATTCTCAAGTGTCGTCATGTCGGGTCCTTACTATGTTCGCCCTGGAACATAAGCTGCATCATGCGGTTTAAAATCCGCATAAACTCACAGGTTTCTGTGCGCCCGGTTGCGGATGCGCGCAATCGCGCTAGAAGTCAGGGACTGCAGCAAGGAGCATTGGCATGACCCTCAACGTGTATCTCTCGGGTGAAATCCACACCGATTGGCGCGAACAGATTATTGCGGGCTCAGACGGGCTTGATGTCTCGTTTTCCTCGCCGGTTACAGATCACGCGGCTTCCGACGATTGCGGCGTGGCCATACTGGGCGAAGAGCCAAACAAGTTCTGGCACGATCACAAGGGGGCCAAGGTCAATGCCATCCGTACCCGCCACGGTATCGAGAACGCGGACATCGTCGTCGTGCGGTTTGGCACCCAGTACAAGCAGTGGAACGCGGCTTTTGACGCAGGTATGGCTGCGGCGCTTGGCAAGTCGCTGATCGTACTAAACCCGCCGGAGCATCAGCACGCCCTCAAGGAAGTCCATGCGGCGGCCCTGGCGGTCGCGGAAGAGCCTGCACAGGTCGTTGAAATCCTGCGCTACGTCCAAACTGGGTCGCTTCCCGCCTAAGCCCTTCTTGTATGACAAAAGACAGTTAAGTTTCCTGTCGCAGTCTGCTAGCTCTCTCGCAGGGATGACAGACAGTGGCCTTTTGGGGGGCCGCAAGAGACGGCGAGAGGGAACAATGATTCAGGAATTCAGAGACTTTATTGCTAAGGGCAATGTCATGGACATGGCCGTCGGTATTATCATGGGCGCGGCGTTCACCGCGATTGTCACCTCCCTGGTGGACGATCTGGTCAACCCGCTGATCGGTTTGTTCGTCGGTGGTGTTGATTTCTCGGCCATGAGCGCCGGTTTGGGCGACGCGCAGTTCATGTATGGCAATTTCATCAACGCGGTGATCAAGTTCCTGATCATTGCCTGGGTCGTGTTCTTGCTGGTCAAAGGCGTGAACAAGATGCGCACCATGGCCGAGGGCGAGAAGGAGCCGGAACCGGAAGAGCCAAAGGGCCCGACGCAGGAAGAACTTCTGGCCGAGATCCGCGACGCTCTGAAGGCCCGCTGATCTGGTCATTACTCTGCGAAGCCCCGCTTGTTGGCGGGGCTTTTTCTAGAGCGAAATCGGTTTTATCTGAAACGGACGACGTCACTCAACGCGTTGAAATCTTTGATTTCAGGCAGCGTTGAGTGATTCAGATTTACCGATTTCTGCTCTATTCCTTCACCGCCAGCGTGGGCGAGATGACGTCGATGCCGAGCGCCTTGCCGACTGCGAAATAGGTCAACTTGCCGGCATGCACGTTCAAGCCTTCCATCAAGTGCGGGTCTTCGATGCAGGCCTGTCGCCACCCTTTGTCGGCCAGGGCCAGCAGGTATGGCATGGTCGCGTTGGTCAGAGCGATGGTCGAGGTGCGCGCCACGGCACCCGGCATGTTGGCCACGCAATAATGCATGATCCCGTCCACATCATAGATCGGGTTCTCGTGCGTTGTGGCCTTTGACGTCTCGAAACACCCGCCCTGGTCGATGGCGACATCGACGATGGCCGCACCGGGTTTCATAGTCGAGAGGTCGGCGCGTGTCACAAGTCTTGGCGCAGCGGCACCGGGGATCAGGACCGCGCCCACGACCATATCAGCCTCGGCGATCAGTTCCGCGGTTGCTGCCGCGCTGGAGTAGCGGTTGCGGAACTGCGCACCGAACGTGTCATCAAGATAGCGCAGGCGGGGCAGGCTGCGATCCAGAACGGTGACGTCCGCGCCCATTCCAGCGGCAACGCGCGCCGCGTGTGTGCCCACCACGCCGCCGCCGATCACGACGACCTTGCCCGGTCCGACCCCGGGCACACCGCCCAGCAGAACACCGCGCCCCCCGTTGGCCTTTTGTAAGGTCCAGGCGCCAACCTGCGGGGCCAGTTTGCCCGCAACCTCGGACATCGGCGCGAGGAGGGGGAGGCCACCTGACGGGTCGGTCACTGTCTCATAGGCGATGCAGGTCGCGCCCGAGGCCATCAGGTCGCGGGTTTGTTCAGGGTCGGGGGCAAGGTGCAGATAGGTAAAGAGGATTTGCCCTTCGCGCAGTTGCTTGCGCTCGGCGGGCTGGGGTTCTTTGACCTTCACGATCATGTCGGCGGTCGCGAATACCTCCTCGGCCGTCTGCAAGATCACGGCTCCGGCCGCGACATAGTCGTCATCGGTGAAGCCAGCACCCTGGCCCGCCCCGGTTTCGATGACCACGTCGTGCCCGTGTCGCACGGCCTCGCCCGCCGTGGTCGGTGTCATGCCGACACGGAACTCCTGCGCCTTGATTTCCCTGGGGCATCCGATCTTCATGCCGCGTCCTCCCTTTGGCGCGAGAATACATGGGGCTTCGGCAGCCGTTGTGCAAAATCTCTGCTGTTTGATGCAAAGTGCGACATTTTTCTTGTAGATTGACCCAACTGAAGCAAGAAGCTTCTGCCATGACAGATCTTGACGCAACTGACGCCCGTATCCTTTCGGTTCTGCAACGACAAGGCCGGATCTCGAATGCCGACCTCGCCGAAGCGGTGAACCTTTCTGCCTCTGCATGCCACCGGCGGGTGCAGCGGCTGGAACAGGCGGGCTACATCCGCGACTATGTCGCCCTGCTCGACCCGCGGAAGCTGGGGCGCGCCACGGTCGTTTTCGTCGAGATCACCTTGTCCGGTCAGGCCGACGAGGTGTTGGATGCGTTCGAGCGCGAGGTGAGCCGCATTCCCGACGTGCTTGAGTGCCATCTGATGGCGGGCAAGGCGGATTACCTGCTCAAGGTGGTGGCCGCCGATGCCGAGGACTTCGCGCGCATTCACCGCAAGAAACTCGCGCGTTTGCCGGGTATTGCGCAAATCCACTCGTCCTTCGCCCTCAGGAAAGTGCGCCAAACGACGGCGTTGCCGGTCTAGCCAGTCTCGGCGACCTCAAAGCTGTGGCTGACGGGCATGGTCGGTTTCAGCATCGCAACGGCCGAGCAATACTTGTCGACCGACAACTCGATGGCGCGCTTGACCCGGTCTTTCGACAGGGCGCGACCTTTCACGACGAAATGCAGGTGAACCCGGGTAAAGACCTTTGGCGGGTCTT
The DNA here is from genome assembly GCA_039193985.1 of Pseudomonadota bacterium. Taxonomy (GTDB): domain Bacteria; phylum Pseudomonadota; class Alphaproteobacteria; order Rhodobacterales; family Rhodobacteraceae; genus JAJDOD01. The sequence goes on along the minus strand of JBCCWG010000012.1, from coordinate 19,528 downwards.
TCGCGCGGTCGGCATCAAGCTCGACAATTACATCCTCGATCGCCTGGCGGCCTTTCCTCAGAATTTCGACCACGTCCCACGCCGAGCAGGTTCCCGCCCCCATCAGCACCAGTTCCATAGCCGAGGGGCCTGGCTTGGGCGCCTCGCCCTCCGCTGTGCCGATAACGATGGAATGGCCGGTTTCCGTCTGTCCGACGAATGTCTTGTCACTAACCCAGGTCACGCGTGATTTCATGCCGTAAGCTCCGTTTTCACTTGGATAGGGGGGCGATGCGGAAATGGCCAGCCGGCGTTAACCCTCCGTTAAGGTATAAGCTAGGCAGCGGGCCTTGCCACGATTATGCCATAATTCATGAGACCGAAACTTCGCCATTTTGCCGTTCTAGGTGTGACACCTGCCGATGACATGACGACTATTCGCATGGCGTGGCGGTCGAAAGTGCGGTTGCTGCACCCGGACCGTGCCCGGAACCGAGCAAAGGCGACGGCGGACTTGGCCGAGGTCAATGCGGCGTTCGATGCGCTGCAGGGCCATGTTCCAGTGCCAACGTTCGAAAACCCGGTGGGTCGGGTGGCTCCAAAGGCGAAAGGCTTGCGGAAGAAGCCCGAGCAGCCGGTTGCCGGTGGTGCTTCAGCGGAAACGCCCCCGCCAAAGGCACGGTCCGTTGGTTTGAACCGGGAATTGCAGAAGCTCAGCGAACGCGCCCGCGATGGCTATGCACGGGCGCGTCAGATCGTTAGATCGACGTGAAGATCAGGCGGCAAGGACCTGCCATGTCAGGGCAAGGATGCAAATCCATCCGGCAGTGAAGATGAGCGGGCGACCGGGCACCACGGGAAAGCCCCCGATCATCCAGACCGCATGCGCGACCCTGACCCAGAAGAACGCGGCGGTGGCCCAGACCGTGACGGTCGTGGAGATGCCCGCCAGATGCGCAATCACCACGATGATGGCAAAGGGCAGGAATTGCTCCAGCAGGTTCAGATGCGCTCGGTTCGCCCGGTGGACCCAGGGCACGTTATCCGCTGGGTTCAGAGGTCGATCAGCAGGTTTCGGGCCCGGGGTGGTGTTCACGCCGACAATGAAGGGGATCCAGAGCGAGGCAGCGAGGAGGGCCGTTAGCGTCAGCCAGGTCAACTCGGGGGTCACGCTGTCGTCTCCGCCTTGATGGGTTGGCCCGTCTCCAGCCATGACTTGAGCGAGGCGACGTGGCGGGCCCATCCTTCGCGCACACCGTCCTGGCCCTCGGGGATCTCATAGTGCTCGCAGGTCAGTTTACAGTGGTCGCCCTCGGCGTCGATCAGGAAGACGATGTGCGATGTCTCGGCGCCGCCTTCCCAGTTGGGTTCGAACGTCATTTCGATCCGGCTTTTCGGCTCAAGCGCGGTCGTCACTTGCGTCAGCATGGTCGAGCCATCCTTGCGGATCATCTTCATCGGCTTGCCGACCTCGGCATCGCCTTCCGCCGCGTCGCACATGAAGTGATAGGTGGCCACCTGGTCGGCGCGGGTCAGCGCATCCCAGAGCGCGTCCTGCGTGCAGCGGATAAAGGTCTGGTGGATGAAATCGGGTTTCTTTTCTGTGTCGTACATGGGGCGGTTTCCTTCGAGATGGGTTTTGAGGTCGATGATCCCGCGCGCAACGGGCTTGGCCAGCAGCGGCTCGATCCAGCGATCGATAACTTCCTGTAGCGGGACGGCGTTCAGGTACTGGTACTTGAACCGCCCCACCTTGCGCGTGGTGATGAGGGACGCATCTTCGAGAACGCCCAGATGCTTCATAACGCCGAAGCGGGTCATGTCGAACTGCTCTTCCAACTCTGACAGCGTTTGACCGTCCTTCCTGCGAAGGCTGTCGAGTATCTCGCGCCGGGCCGGGTCGTTGAGGGCTTTGAAGATCGTGTCCATGGGAAGAGCAATAGGTGACTCGATAGTCACCTGTCAACAACATTATGTGAGTAAATGGTCACCTGGTACGTAGAGTGCTGAGATAATGAAGAAATTTCAGCACGTATACCGCCGATCCGGAAGGCTCCAGCGGCGGGCACCGGTAGATTTGGGAAGGCTTCGCGAGGTGTCGGAAGCTACAGTGACGCCACTGAACCCGGCCCCTGTCCCCACTAGCTCACGCCTGGAGATCAGGACCTCTCGAAGAGCGATGCGCATCGCGGGGAGGGTTTTGCCACGGGTGGGTTGAGGATTGGTGAGGGGGGCGTTCGGTGGGGAACCGTTCAAGGATGGCTGTGCAGGACGAAGTTGCCGCCGTTTTTCACACCCTTACGACGAATGGCCATTTGTTTCGACGTCGAAGCAAATGACATACGTAGCTAAACGGCAGAGCTATGAACGCATACACGACTGCTAAAAGCGCCATCACTGTGGCGTCAAAAATCAGCGACAAGTAACCTAGGAACACCAGAAAACAGAAGCTCAAAAGGTAATGCCATCCGGTTGCTCTGTCGTTGTCAGTAAAGCCTCCAATAAAGGCTTTGATCTTCTCCATAGCTCTCAGATAGTTGCTTTCGGCGTCGTGCAAAAGGTCTTTCTTTTGTATGAAACTCTGGGCTCAAGGCGGACGTTAAGGCACGGAGCCAAGGGGCGCCAGCCCCGCCGTGCCATCGCCGGACCGGCCCGCGGTCTGGCGATTTGTCTCCACAAGCGCTGATCTTTGGCAAGAGATGTGTCTTGGTCACCATAAAGCGCATAGCGGGATGGTTTGATCGCCAGCCCCCGGTTCGCCGATGGCACGGCTCTCAAAACCATACACCCCCAAAAACGACAAACCCCCGAGCAGTGCCGGGGGTCGTCTCATTGGACGACGAACCGTCCCAATGTTCAAAAGCTCTCAGAGCATCCCTTCGCGCTGTGCCTTTTTACGGGCAAGCTTGCGGGCGCGGCGAATAGCTTCGGCCTTTTCACGGGCTTTCTTCTCGCTGGGCTTCTCGAAATGCTGCCGAAGCTTCATCTCGCGGAAGACGCCCTCACGCTGAAGCTTCTTTTTCAGGGCACGAAGCGCCTGATCGACATTGTTGTCGCGAACACTGACCTGCATGTGGTTGTCACCACCTTTCTGAGTTAGAGTTGCGCAAAATCTGCAGGAAGTGGGCGTATAGCAAGGCCGACCTAGCTTGTCTACCTCTTGAAACACGAGGAGTTTGTCATGTCTCTTGATGCGCTTTTGGATGCCGCCTTGCCCCATGTTGCCTTCGATGGTTGGTCCGAGGCCAGCTTCAACGCCGCCGCGCGCGACATCGACATGAGCGAGGCAGAAGCGCGGGCCTTGGCGCCGCGTGGGGCCCTCGACCTCGCGGTTGCCTTTCATCGGCGGGGAGACGCCGCCATGGTGGTCAAGTTGGCCGAGGCTGACCTGACCGGGCTGCGCTTTCGCGAGAAGGTGGCGACCGCGCTCCGCTACCGGCTTGGGGCGATGACGGATCGCGAGGCGGTGCGGCGGGCGTCGACGCTGTTTTCGCTGCCTCAGCACGCGGCAGAGGGCGGCAAGCTGATCTGGGAGACAGCAGATCACGTCTGGACTGCGCTTGGCGATGAAAGCCGCGATGGCAACTGGTATTCCAAGCGCGCGATCCTGTCGGGGGTCTGGGGGGCGACGGTGCTCTATTGGCTTGGCGACGACAGTGCGGACTATGCGGACACGCATCAGTTTATCGACCGGCGCATCGAAGACGTGATGCGGTTTGAAAAGCTGAAGGGTCAGCTCAGGGACAATCCGCTGACGAAGCCGTTCATGCAGGTGCAGGAGGCGGTGATGGGCCGCATCCACGCGCCCAAGCGTCGTGACGATGTACCGGGTGCGCAACTCTGAGATGAAGGTCGTCGAAATCGCCGAACCGGGCGGGCCGGATGTTCTGCGCATCGCGGAACGTGACGCGCCGGAGCCGGGATATGGCGAGGTGCGGATACGCGTGGCCTTTGCCGGGGTGAACCGGCCTGACGCGCTACAGCGCGCGGGGGCCTATGACCCGCCGAAAGGTGCATCCGACCTGCCGGGGCTCGAGGCGTCGGGCACAATCGATGCTGTTGGTGCGGGCGTTGCCGAGTGGCGGGTCGGAGACCGGGTCTGCGCGCTTCTGCCGGGGGGCGGCTATGCCGAGAAGGTTGTGACGCATGCGGCGCATTGCCTGCCCGTACCAAGCGGAATGCCCCTAGATAAGGCTGCATGCCTGCCCGAGACGTTTTTCACAGTCTGGACGAATGTCTTCCAGCGCGGCGGGTTGAGGGCGGGCGAGACGTTCCTTGTCCATGGCGGCACCTCGGGCATCGGCACGACGGCGATCCAGTTGGCGCAGGCCTTTGGTGCGCGGGTTTTTGCGACGGCTGGTTCGGACGAGAAATGCCGGGTCTGCGAAAACCTTGGGGCCGAAAAGGGAATCAACTATCGCACCGAGGACTTCGTCGATGTGCTGAGAGAGGCCGGTGGCGCCGATCTGATCCTCGACATGGTGGGTGGCGATTACATTCCGCGCGACCTCAATGCGCTCAAGGATGAGGGACGCCTCGTGTTCATCGCGTTTCTGGGCGGTCCCAAGGCCGAGGTCAATTTTGCCGAGATCATGGTCCGGCGCCTGACGGTGACCGGCTCGACCCTGCGCCCGCAGTCGGTGCTGACAAAGGCCCGGATCGTCGCAGACCTCAGGCGCAAGGTCTGGCCTTTGCTTTCCGCCGGTCGGATTGCGCCCGTGATGGACCAGCGCTTTGCTCTTGATCAGGCGGCGAAGGCCCATCACGCATTGGAGGCGGATCACATCGGAAAAATTGTCTTGGAGGTGGCGGGCGAATGAAAGCGATTATGTGGGCAATAACCATCGGTTATCCCGTCGGGCTGGCTGCGCTCGCGCTTCTGCTGATGCGCCAGGATCCAATGTGGATTTTCGATCAGTACTACATGCTCGGTACGCTGGCGGTCCTGCCGGCACTATTGCTGAGCGTCGTGGTGATAGTGGCCCGTCAACCGGGTGCGCCACGCCCGGCCTGGGCAAGTCTCCTCGGGCTTTGGGTTCTGGCGGTAACCGCTCTGCACCTTTGGTTCATCAGCCTGATGGTACAGACGCTCTAGCGGATCGGATCGAGAAGCGCATCGGTGGCAAGGCAATCCCGGATCACGTCAGCACCGCAGCGCCGGGGTTCGAGATTGCGGGTCATGCAAATGCGCGCCTCCTGAATGCGTCCGGATTTGCAGGTGATTGTGATCTGGTCCGCGCTGAGGCCGCTGTTTTCTTCCAGAAACGCCTGCTCGATCACGCTGGCAGGCAGGCGGATCGGGTCTTCCAGTTTTCGCAGAAGGGCTGGGCGCGTGACGTTGCCGTAGGCTTCTCGGGCCAGGCGGTAAAAGTCATCCGCCGTCAGCCCGGTGCAGCGCCCGTGTTTGTTCCACTGGTACCAGGCATTGCCCGGCGACCCGAAGAGGTCGGCCTCGGCCCGAGTGTCCGCGCGTGAGGGGTTGCGCGCCGAGGTCGGGCAATAGCTGGGCCAGCCGGCCTCGTATTGCGGCCAAAGCCCGTGCAGAACCCATCCATTGTCAGCGTCAGGGTTGCATTGCGGCGAGCCGCGCCGGTCGCCTTCCAGCGCGCACCAGGTGGGCGACCAGGAGAGCGCCATGACGTAATAGTAGAACTCGCCCGCCGGCTCCCCCTCGGCCATGGCCATGCCTGTCGTCAGCACCAAGACACCCAATACTCGCATTCGCTCTTCCCTCCTGACGCGTTGACGACTATATACCTGCCAACTCCCCGAAATTCGAGGATGGGTCCGACCGGACCAGCCGATTTCCGGCAGCGCGAGAGATTTGTCAGGAGACAGTCAAATGAACAAACCGATCATGGCCAAAGCGACTGCCGTCTGGCTGGTCGACAACACCACGATCAGCTTCAAGCAGATCGCCGATTTCTGTGGTCTGCACGAGCTTGAGGTGCAGGGCATCGCTGACGGCGATGTGGCTGCCGGTGTCAAAGGGTTCGACCCGATCACCAACAATCAGCTGACCCAGGACGAGATCGATGCGGCCGAGAAGAGCCCGCTGCACAAGCTGAAGCTCAAGTACAACGCCGCTGCCGTGGGCGAAGAAAAGCGGCGCGGCCCGCGTTATACGCCGCTTTCCAAACGTCAGGACCGCCCGGCGTCGATCCTCTGGCTGGTCAAGTTTCATCCGGAACTGACCGACGGGCAGATTTCCAAGCTGGTGGGAACCACGAAACCGACGATCCAGTCGATCCGCGAACGCACGCATTGGAACATATCGAACATCCAGCCGATTGACCCGGTCGCGCTGGGCCTTTGCAAGCAGTCCGAACTGGACGCGGCGGTACAAAAGGCGGCGGCGAAGAAGGCCAAGGAAGGCGAGGTTATGTCGGACGAAGAACGGCGCAAGCTGGTCTCGACCGAACAGTCGCTGGGCGGCGACCCCGAGCCGAAGATTCCGACGGCGATCTCGGGGCTCGAGACGTTCACCCTTGGCGAAGGTGTCGACGACGAAGATGGCCCGGAAGAGGTGCCGGATGCGGATAGCTTCTTCAACCTGCCTGACACCGATACGGATGCGGAGGACGACGAGGAAACCCGCTAACGCGGTCGCGTCGTCAGATACTTTCTGAGCGGGCCAAGGTGGTGCGGCACTGCCTTGGCTTCGGTGAGGTACCAATCAAGCTGTTGCAGCCGCCATTCCTGGCCCTCATTGCCAAACGTCACCTCTGCGACGTCGAACTCTGGCGCTTCCGTCACGAAAAACCAGACCGTCCCCCGACTGTTGTGGGACTGCGCCGACCATTGCAGGGTGGTCGGGGCCCAGACCAGGCCCAGCTCCTCTTCCAACTCGCGCAGAACGCAGGCTTCCGGGCTTTCCGCCCCCTCGCGCCCGCCACCGGGCAGGTCCCAGTATCCGGGCCAGGGGATCGTGGGGATGTCGTCACGCAGGATGGTCACGATCTGCTCGCCCACAAGGATGGCAAGCTTGCAACCGAGGAACGGCGCGCTCATACCGATTTGCGCGCGCGGAGGGCCGCCCCGATTGTTCCATCGTCAAGATAGTCGAGTTCCCCGCCGATCGGCACGCCCTGGGCGAGCGATGTGACCTTGACGCGGTTCTCTAACTGATCGGCGATGTAATGCGCCGTGGTCTGGCCATCGACAGTGGCGTTCAGGGCGAGGATCACTTCAGTGATCTCTTCGGTCGCGACCCGGTCGATCAGCTTGGGGATACGCAATTCATCCGGCCCGATCGCGTCGAGCGCAGAAAGCGTGCCGCCGAGGACATGGTAGCGGCCCTTGAAGACGCCCGCGCGCTCCATCGCCCAGAGATCGGCGACGTCTTCGACGACGCAAAGCTCGCCATTCGTGCGCTTGGGGCTTTCGCAGATGTCGCAGAGATCCGACGTGCAGATGTTCCCGCAGTTCAGGCATTCTCGCGCGGTTTCGGCGACGCGGGCCATGGCATCGGCCAGCGGCATCAGCACAAGCGCGCGCTTCTTGATGAGATGCAGCACCGCGCGGCGCGCCGAGCGTGGCCCAAGTCCGGGTAGACGGGACATCAGGTCGATCAGGTTTTCGAGATCGGCAGGCGCGCTCATTCCACCTCTCCCGGTAAGGCGATGCGCGTCACGTCATAGCCGCGATCCCGCAGCATCGCGACCAGACCATTCTGGCCCGGCAGATGCGCGGCGCCGACGGCGAGGAACACGCCCCCCGTTTCCAGCTCGGGGCCGACCCGTTCGAGAAATCGCTCATTTCGGGCATCGAGCAGATACGCATCGGTCAGGGCGAGAGCCTTCGCCCCCTCGTCGCCGAAGGTATGGGCCAAATGCGCTGCATCCCAGGCGGCGAGCATTCCCAGCCGGCCTTCGAGATAGAGTTGAAAGCCTGCGACCCGCGCCGCTGGATCGTCGGTCGGCTGCAGATAGCTGGCATAAACCATCGTGATCGCTTTGGCAGTCGCATCGTCATCGGCAAGGTCAGTCAGAAACTCACCCGGCGTCTCAAGACCCAACACCTCGGCCCCGGTGATGTGCCCCAAAGTGTGAATCAGATCGTCCTGCACTGGGATTGTCCCCGCATTCAGGTCTTCGCAAGGGTCGGAGAGCAGCAACTCAGCCAAACCGGCATAGGTCAGTACATAAAGGGCGTCTTCGCCGATACCGAAACTGTACATGCGGTCATAGACCCAGCCTTCAGCGTCACGCCCGAGGAACGACAGGTCGAGCGTATCCTGCGGCAAGAACGGATCGCCCGGATCGCGATAGCGGCCCGGCAGATCGTATTGCATCAGAAAGCTTTCGCGGTCGGGAAAGGTGAAGTCGATCTCGAGTGCGACGACGCGAGCATCGCTGATCTGACCCTTAACTTCCTCTGGAAGATCGAGGATCTGGGGGACCGAAACATGGAACGTGCCCCAAAGATGCGAGATCGCTCCGTTTGGTGCCGTGACCTCCCAAAGCCGGCCGACACCGTTTGGTATCTCGCTGGCGGAAGCCTCAAGGGCAGATAGGTCATGCGGGGCAAAATCGTCTTCGGTGATGGCACGCGGGGGAGCGTCGCAGAAGGCGGGCGTGGCCCAGTCCTGCGCGAGGGTTGTGACGGGCCATAACGCCAGGGTCAGGAGTAACGCTGCGGCCCGCATACCGTTCAGAATGGCAGCTTCATGTCGGCGGGCAGGCCCATTTCTTCGGTGATCTTCTGCATTTCCTGCTGGTTCTTTTCGGCGGCGCGCGACTGGGCGTCCTTGATCGCGGCAAGGATCAGGTCTTCGACCACCTCTTTTTCGTCCGGATTGAAGATGGTGGGATCGATATCAAGGCCGACAAGCTCGCCTTTGGCTGTCGACGTCGCTTTGACAAGGCCGGCGCCACTTTCGCCCACAACGGTCATCCGGCCCAGTTCCTCTTGCAGCTCAACCATCTTGGTCTGCATTTCCTGGGCGGCTTTCATCATCTTGCCCATGTCGGCCAGTCCGCCAAGTCCCTTAAGCATCATGCTCTCCTGTCAGCTTGTTTGTCCTTAGATACGGAGCCAAGGGCGGGGCGGCAAGCGGTGGCGGCGAAAGAAAGCCGGGTCACTCGTCTTCGAACGGGTCCCACTCATCCTCAACCTCGTCGAGCGCAGCCTCGCTGACGTTCGAGGCAAGCGCTTCGGCCGATTTCAACGCACCGATGGTGGCGTTCGGGAAAGCGGCGAGAACTGCCGCGACCGTGGGGTCGTCTTTCGCTTGGTCTTTGAGCTTTGCGATTTCCGCATCTTCGGCTTCGCGCATCGTGGGTGCGCCGCCCTCGGCAGTGACCGAGACGACCCAACGCACCCCGGTCCAGCTTTGCAGGCGTTGCCCGAGACACTGTGCAAGGTCGGCAGGTGCCATGGGCGAGGGCTCGAACTCGATCCGTCCCGGCTGATAGGACACAAGGCGCACACCGCTGAGGACCTGCTCTTTCAAAAGCTGGTCCCGGTTCGCCGCGATCAGGTCGAGCACGCGCGAGAAGGTCGGAAACCGTTCCAGCGCACCCTCGGGCGCTTCGGCCAGCGCGGCTTGCGGGCCGGAAGATGCGGGCGGTGTGTTGGGCGCGGCGGCGCGGTCGGCAACGGCCTGTGCCCCGGCACTTGGCGCGGGCGCGGAGGGGCTGGCTTGAGGTGGGGCCGATGGCGGAGTTGCGTCTTTCAGCTTGGCCACCAGATCGCCCGGCGTCGGCAGATCGGCCACATGGGTCATGCGGATCACGGCCATCTCGGCGGCCATCATCGCATTGGGGGCCTGGGACACCTCTTCCAGCGCCTTGAGGCCCATCTGCCACATGCGGGTCAGCACGGGCATCGCAAGCTTGTCGGCCATGTCGCGCCCCCGCGCCCGCTCATCCGGGCTGACGGTCGGGTCGTCGGCGGCTTCGGGCGTGATGCGGATAACACTGATCCAATGCGTGATCTCGGCAATGTCGCGCAGGATGGCGAGCGGATCGGCCCCGTCGGCATATTGTGCGCCAAGCTCCGAAAGCGCGGCGGCTGCGTTGCCGGTAACGATGTGCTCGAACAGATCCATGACCCGGCCCCGGTCGGCGAGGCCCAGCATCGCGCGCACCTGGTCGGCGGTGGTTTCGCCCGCGCCGTGGCTGATCGCCTGATCGAGGAGCGATGTGGCGTCGCGGGCCGAGCCTTCGGCAGCGCGGGTGATCAAGGCGAGGGCATCGTCACTGATCTGGGCACTTTCGGCACTGGCGATGCGGCGCAGCATGGCGATCATCTCCTCCGGCTCGATCCGGCGCAGGTCAAAGCGCTGACAGCGGGAGAGGACGGTGACCGGCACCTTGCGAATTTCGGTCGTGGCAAAGATGAACTTCACATGCGCCGGCGGTTCCTCGAGCGTCTTGAGCAGCGCGTTAAAGGCGCTGGTCGAGAGCATGTGAACTTCGTCGATGATGTAGATCTTGTAGCGGGCGCTGGCGGCGCGGTAATGCACGCTGTCGATGATCTCGCGGATGTCGTTGACGCCGGTGCGGCTGGCGGCATCCATCTCCATCACGTCGACATGGCCGCCCTTGGCGATGGCCACGCAGTGCTCGCAAACCCCGCAGGGTTCGGTGGTGGGGCCGCCGTTGCCGTCAGGGCCGATGCAGTTCATGCCCTTGGCGATGATACGCGCCGTGCTGGTTTTGCCGGTGCCGCGAATGCCGGTCATGATAAAGGCCTGCGCGATGCGGTCAGCCTCGAACGCGTTTCTCAGTGTCCGGACCATGGCATCCTGACCTATGAGATCGGCAAAGGTCTCGGGCCGGTATTTCCGGGCGAGCACCTGATAGGTCGGTTCGGCTTGGTCAGTCATGGGCCCTGGCGGATTCGGAACCCACCAAGGTTAAACCGGGGGACCGGAAGGGTCCACCGGCTCAGGCGCTGAGATAGCGGTAGATTTCATCCTTGAGAGCTGCACGCTGCTTGCGCAGATCGTTTTGTGCAAGATCCTCCATGGGTTCGACGTTGGTTTCGGCCCGGTGCACGACACGGTTGATCTCGTGGTATTCGTCAAAAAGCTTGGCGAAATGCGCGTCGTTGGTCTTGAGATCGTGCATCTTCTCGACGTGCTCAGGAAATTCCTCGGCGAGTTCGTGGGGCGTGTGGCTCATAATGTCCTCCTTGTACGTACGTTGGGTTCAGCATCCTCGGCGGGCTGCGGGCGAACCATGATCTGTGTCAAATTGGCGAGCGCGAGCGTTGATTGATCTGGTCATGTTAGGCTAGGGTGAAGGGGCCGTTCGGGGCGGCACCCAGGTTCGCGGAAAGCTGAGCACGGCACCCCGGCAGAGACAAAGAACACCATCGGTGTTTCTCATGCCCGCTTCAGCGAACCACCGGGCGATTTTTGAGGAGCCCGAATATGACATCCATCGAACAATTGCGCCGCGATGCGAAATCGCTGAGGAAAGCACATCAGACAGGTCAGGCCCGCGCGCGCCAAAGGGTCGAAGCCGTGCGACCGCGCGACGATCTGAGCGCGCTGCGCCATGCCGACTATCTGCACATCATTGCACGCGAACAGGGTTTCGGCTCGTGGCCGAGGCTTGTGTTTGCTGTTGAGACGCACGGGCTGGACAAGGCGACAAAGCGCCAGCGGTTGATGCTGGCGCTGCATCACGGTCAGACATGGCGGGTCGAGGCGTTGCTGGAGGCGACGCCGGACTTGGCGGCGGGCGACTTGCATCTCGCCTGTGCGTTGTACGATTTGGCCACCGTGACGGCGGTGCTGGACAAGGATCCGGGGCGCGCGGTCGAAGAGGCGTCGGGACGCCGCCCAATCGTCTGGCTGGCGTCATCGCGCTGGTGCCATGCGCGCCCGGAGCGTGAGGCGGATATGCTGGCGATTGCCGAGCTACTGCTTGAGCACGGCGCGGATGTGAATGATGGCGTTCCGATGGAGGACGGGCACAAGCTTTCGGCGCTGTACCTCGCGCTGAGCGCAGCGGACAATATGGCTTTGGGGCAGTGGCTGCTGGAGCGTGGGGCAGACCCGAACGACAACGAATCGCTCTATCACGCGACCGAGCTTGGCCATCACGAGGGTTTGCGACTGCTGGTCCGCCATGGCGTCGACCCGGCGGGGACGAATGCGCTGTTGCGTGCGATGGATTTCGACGATGTCGCCGCAGTGCGGTTGTTGCTGGAGGCCGGGGCCGATCCGAACGAGTTCAACGAAGGCCCGGTGGGCGGTGAATTGCCGTGGGTTTGGCCCGCACTTCACCAGGCGGCGCGGCGCGTGTGTTCGCGCGAGATGGTTGAGGTCTTGCTGGCTGCGGGCGCTGACCCCAATCGGCGGTTCGAGGAAATGACGCCCTATGCGATGGCACGCGTTTTCGGGAATGTGCCGATGGCGGACCTGCTGGAAGCGGCTGGGGCTTCGACGGAGCTGACCGCTGTCGAACAGACACTGGCAAAGATCGCCGATGGTGTGACGGGCGCGCGCTTGACGCCCGGGGCCATGCCGAAGGGCGTGACCGACTTCGTTCGGAACATTTTGCATTTGCCCGGCAAGGTGCCCCACGTGAAACGTCTGATCGAGGCCGGTCTGCCGTTTGATGCGCCGGACCGCGAAGGGCTGACCCCAGTGCAGGTCGCCGGATGGGAGGGGTTGCCCGACGTCATGGGGTACTTCCTGACCCTCGGGCCCGATCTGACCCATGTGAACGGGTATGGCGGGACGCTTTTGTCGACGATCATTCACGGGTCGGAAAACAATCCGAACGCGGAAGGGCGCGACTACGAGGCATGCCTGCGGATTGCGTTGGAAGCAGGGGTGGACTTGCCGCGGCGCGCGGTGGAGTTTGCCGGTGTGCCGGAACTGGCGGCCTTTCTGGCCGACTGGGCCGAAGCGCATCCAGACCAGGTGGTGGAGCATGGGGTTGTCTGACTATCACATTGCCGAGCTGCCCTGTGGAGCAGGGTGGCTTGGCATTGCGTCTATGCCGGGGCGCGGTGGCGCTTATGAGGCCGATGTCAATGCGGTCCTGCGCTGGGGGGCCGGATTGGTGTTGACGATGACAACAGCCTCGGAACTGGCGCGCTGTGGTGCTGCTCGGTTGGGCGAAGACCTGATGGTCGCCGATGTTGCGTGGCGGCATCTGCCGATCCCCGATTTTGGCGCACCGCCGCCAGAGACCGACGCAATGTGGCCGGAAGTGTCTGCGCTGGCCCATGAATTTCTGGCGGGCGGCGGTCGCGTCTTTGCGCATTGCTACGGCGGTTGCGGGCGGTCGGGCATGGCGCTGTTGCGGCTGATGGTAGAGGCGGGCGAGGATGTGGACCCGGCACTGGAACGTCTGCGCGCCGTGCGCCCCTGTGCTGTGGAAGCCGAGGCGCAGAAAGCCTGGGCCGCGATCCCCATGTATGAACGCCTTGGGTGGTCGCCGTGACAGAGCCCGACGACAAGCGTCGTTTGCTGTTGACCGCCCTGATCGCGATCTGGGTGCTGGCTTATGGCTATTCCTTCGTGGCTTTCGCCACGACCGAACCCGATGGCGATGGGTTCACAAGGGGTGCAAACCGGGTGGCGCAATTCCTCGGCTGGCAAGGCATGGCTGGGATTTTGGCGATTGCCGTCTTCGGCGTGTCGCGTGCGTGGCCAAAGCGCTCGGGCGTACGGCGGTTGGCAACAGCGCCGCTTGTTCTGGCGCTGTTGCTGGTCGCAGCGATTGCTGGCGTCATCGCCTGGGCGCGGTTCGCGGTTTAGCCGCCCTGATCCCAGTTCTTCCGCTTCTTTGCGCCCTTTACCATCTTGCCAAAGCTTTTGTCCCGGGCGCGGGCTTCGGCCACGCTTTGCGAATTGTACCGATCCTCAGCCATGAGCTTGCGCCAGCGTCGAAGTCGGTCCGGATCCAGCGAACCATCGGCAATCGCGGCCTGCACGGCACATCCCGGTTCGGTGTCATGCGCGCAGTCCGAGAACCGACATTGGACTGACAATTCCCCGATATCCGCAAAGACTGCACCGAGGCCTTCGGCGACATCGCTCAGCGATACCGCGCGCATGCCCGGCGTGTCGATCAGCCAACCGCCCGCATGGGTGCGCACCAGAGCGCGCGCGGTGGTTGTGTGACGACCGCGCGCGTCGTCCTCGCGGATGCCCTGCGTGGCGGCGTCTTCGCCCGTCAACCCGTTGCGGATGGTGGTTTTGCCGACACCTGAGGACCCGACAAGGGCCAGCGTGTCGCCGCCGCGGCACCAAGGGGCGAGGCGTTCCGGGTCGGTGGCGTCGGTCGCATCGATGGCGATCGCCGTCACAAGGGGCGATAAGCGCGTCGCCTCGGCAACATACCAGTCTGGGTTATCCACCTGATCGGCCTTGGTCAGGATGACCAGAGGCAGGCAGCCCGCATCGCTGGCCAGAACGAGATACCGTTCGATCCGGCGCAGGTTGAAGTCGGCGTTACACGAACTGACGATGCCAAGGGTCGTTACGTTCGCGGCGATCAACTGTTCATGGCTATCTTCGCCCGCAGCGCCGCGCTTGAGCAGGCTTTGCCGGTCTAGGATTGCCTCAACCCGGTCATCGGTCGTAGTAATCCAGTCGCCTACAGCGAACATGCCCGTGCCACCGTGGACGTCGATAGATCGCGTGCCATCGGGATTAAGCGCCACGATACGGTTGCGGTGTACTTCGGCGATGCGCCATGGATGCGTAATTTCGGCGTCGCATTGATGTGCAAAATGCGCGCTCCAGCCGAGGTCGGCGTAAGTCGGTTTCGTCATTTCTCTGGGTGGTCCCTGAACAAAGCTACCTTGCCCGTCACCGCTGTGGTGCGGGGCGTAGATGGTACGGACCGGCCCGGTATTCTACCGGGCGATCCGAAGGGATGTCACAATGACCATAAGCCCTCCGCTTCGTCGTTGGGTGAGAGGCTGGACAACGACCCAAGCGGGGCTCGTTACGGCTGCTTCCTTCCGGACCTGACCGGGTTGGCGAGGCGCTTACCCGCGCCAACCTCTCGGGTAATCATGTAGTTGGATTGCCACCCATTTGCAAGATCGGCGTGGCTAACGGGTTGTTAAAACGCACGCCTTAAAGGTGTCGGCGTCATGCAGAGGCGCGGTCCGTGATCTTTCGGTATCTTCTCGTGCCAAGCCTAGTCGTTACGGCGCTTGGTTTGATTGTGCTGGTGCTGCCTGCAGGCTTCGTGCCGGATGCCATGTTGCGCATTGCTCGGGTGCTCGCCCTGTCCGCTGCTTTGGTCGCGTGCATCTTGCTTGTTCCAGTTTGGCGGTTGGCCCGGCACCAGGTGCACGCGCTGGCGCTGACCGCCATGCACGTCGCGCAGGGGCGCAAGGTTTCTACCATGTCTGTCGCGTCTTCGCTGTTTCAACTGCGTCCCCTGCGCAGGTTGCAGATTGCCATGAATGCGGTGGTTCGGCGGACGCAGGACACGCAGCTTCGCGTGAACAGGCTCGCCTTCTTCGACCCGTTGACCGGGCTGGCCAACCGCGAGTGTTTTCGCAGGCGGGCGCAGGCTTTCCTTGATGGTGCGAAACCGGGTAACGAAGCCGCCCTTTTGCTGGTTGATCTCGATGGGTTCAAGACAATAAACGCAAGCATGGGGCATGACGCGGGCGACGACATCCTTGGCCAAGCCGGGGCCCGACTGCGCGAACTGGTGGGCGGTGACGGCGTATCACCATCGCAATCAATTCTGGACAATTGCCGGGCCGATCCGACGGTGGCCCGGATCGGGGGCGATGTCTTTGGCGTGTTCTTGCCGCATATCGGCACCAGCGCCGCATCTTCGCTTGCCGAGCGGGCGCGACGCCGTCTGGGCATACCATTTCCGCGGGGCACAGCAACGATGCAGATTGGGGTCAGCATCGGCGTTGCCAGCGTTCCGAACGACAGCCTGGATTTCTCAGGGCTGCTCAAGGCTGCCGAGATCGCCATGCATTCTGCAAAACGCGGCGGCAAGAACCGCGTTTGCGTCGCGGGCGCAGACGACGGCGGTGATGGTTTGGGTCGTACAGCGGCGTTGTGCATCGACGCGTATTCGGACGCCTCACGGCTGCGGTTCGTGCCGGTCTTTCAGGCGAGCGACATGGCCTTCGCAGGCATTGAGGCCTTGATCTGTGCGACACCACAAACCGGGGATGCCGGAACACCAGACGATCGGTGCGAGATGCTGGATGAGATAGGACTGCTGTGTCGCGCCTATCAGGAGGCATTCGAGTGCGTTGTGGAGGCAATGACCAAGGTCTCGCGCCAAGCTGTCAGCCCCGGTCGTGTTTCCCTGCGCGTTCCTGTTGCCCTTTTGCTGGACGAAGCGTTCACTTTGCGTGTTCTCGACCTGCTGCCGCTTCCATTTGACCTGAGTTTGATCATCTATGACAATCCAAAGCACCGGTTCGCAAAGACTGACGCAGGTTGGGCGATCGACCGTTTGGCTGACGCGGGCGTCGACTTCGTCCTTGAGAATTTTGGGTCCGAGCAGGGTACACTGACCTCTCTGCTTGAATTTGCGCCGCATTTTGTGCGTTTCGACCAGCGCCTCACGCGGGCAGTGGCGCAAAGCGATGCTTTGGCCAACCTGTCGGGGTCGCTTGCTCGCATGGCGCATGCGGCAGACGTTGGCGTGATTGCGCAGGGCGTGGAGACGCGGGCTGAAGTCGCGTGCCTGAACCGGTTGGGGTTCGACTATCTTCAGGGGCCGTACTTTGGCGCACCCTTGACGGTTGATGAACTGGACGAGTTTCTTCGCAAAACCGTGTATGAACGTAGGTCAGAGGGGCTTCAGAAATTGCAGGAATCCGGCGCGTGAAGTACCAATCGGTTCAAGTTGGAGTGAGTTGAGCCGTTCGGGGTACCTGTTTGCGCCTTCTCCGGTTTCGATCACAACTGAGGTGTCGGATAACTGACGAAGCGTCCAGGGCGCCATGGCAAGCGTGCGATCTCCATCGGTGGCTTTCAGATACTGGACAAGGACATCGCGGTGCGCATCTGGTGTGGTCAAAACCACCTCACTGTCGTCGGCACCGGGAAACCCACCGCCGCGGCTTGCACGGTAATCATTGGTGGCGACGATGAACATCATGTCATTGGTTACCGCAGTCCCGTCATACGAAAGGTGCCGCACCCGTCGGGCGCCCGGGTTAATGCACGCACCCCGCTTGGAAAACCGCTGCGGCTGAGACACATCGATCTCGTAGGTCAGGCCGGTGATCGTATCGAAGTTGTAGGACGGAAAGGTCGGGTCGACCAATGCCTGCGCCTTGGTGCCAGGTCTGATCTTGTGAAAGAACCCGGCGCTGAACTCCAGCCAGTCGATGAGCGCCGCGCCAGTGACCCGCAAGGCGCAAAGCATGTTTGGGTAACTGTAGAGATCGGCGACATGGCGCATCGCAACAGGACCAGCCGGAACGTCCGTGAAGTGATCCGGGCCGCCGCGACCACCAATTTTGAACGAGGCGGCGGCCGACAAAAGGGGCAGGTCGGCATCGGTAGTCCCCCGCAGTGCCTGTCGCATGTACCACGCCTGTGCGCTTGCGACGAAGAGGACCGACGGCGAGGGTTCGAGCATCGCGAAATAGCTTTCGAGCGGGATGTCGGTATGGCCGACGGGCTGCCGAATATAGCTCAGCGTACCAACATGCGCGACCGCTGTTTTGGCCAGGATGTCCTGCTCGATTGGGCTTGGCGGCAGCCCGCCCACGGGCACCGCGCGTGCCTCGACATGCGTGTCGCGCACGTCCCAACCGTTACCATTTCGCACCAGGCGCAGATCGATCACGCCCACATGCGAGCCGCCGAATCCGGCCATAGTCGCTGGGATGCCATTGAGAAAACCGCGTTCTGCATCGGCGCCGTCAACACCGCCGAAATCCGGCCCCGGAAAGACCAGATGGCTGTGCCCGGTAATGATCGCGTCGATCCCGTCAACCATGGCGAGAGAGAGACTGGCGTTCTCTTGACCTGGGCTTTCTGCACCATCGCCGATCCCTGAATGAGAGAGGGCCACGATAATGTCTGCCCCGACGGTCCGCATTTCCGGAACGTAGGCGCGCGCAGTTTCAACGATGCCCCGCACTTCTACTCGGCCTGCCAGGTGCTTGCGGTCCCAATTCAGGACCTGAGGGGGCAAGAGGCCGATCACCCCAACCTTGAACGTGTGTCGATTGCCGCTGACATCGACAAAGCTGCGATCCAACAGGGTGTATGGGGGCAGCAGCGTTTTGTCGTCTTTCACCGTTTGGCCGCGTGAGACCAGCAGGTTTGCGGACAGGACGGGAAAGCTGGCCTGTGACAGGGCGGATTGCAGGAAATCAAGCCCGTAATCGAACTCGTGATTGCCAATCGTCGCCGCATCGGGGCCAAGCGCATTCAATGCCGCGATCATCGGGTGTGTCGCGGTTGCATTGCGGGCGTGATCCTCGACGGCGAAATCGCCCATCGGATTGCCTTGCAGGATGTCACCGTTGTCGAACAGAAGCGTGTTCGGCGCTTCGGTGCGCAACCGATCAACAAGGCTGGCGGCCCGCGCGAGGCCGCCCGTCTTGGTTTCGCGATCCGCAAAGTAGTCGTAGGGCCGGATCTCCATGTGGAGGTCGGTTAAATTGAGCAGACGCAGGTGCACATCGCCGGGTGCAAAACGTTGCTCAAAACTCGCGTTTTTGACGATCTTGGTCCGCATGCTTCCCCTATAGGGTGCAATCGCGACAAGAACTAGAACCGTCCTGTTTGCGCCGCGGGAACAAGCGTGCCAAACCTGCGCAACGGCAAGGTGACAGGAATGAAAGACGCAGAAACCGTTATGTTCGGGGGCTCGGGCCTGAACCGTGCGGCCGAGTTGCGAGGCGACGTGGCCCGCATAGACGAGATGCTTGAGACCGGCGGTGTTCTTCCGCTCTGGCGCGGGAAGCCACTGCTTGAAGTGGAGACGCGGCAACCGGTTTTCCTGCCTTCCGATCACCCGGCGTTTCAGGTCGCGAGCGAACCACCTGTTTTTCTGGGTATCGACGGGCGGACGCCCCGCTTCGCGCGCGACATCTCGGCCTTCCAGCCAGGTAGCGATACGGAGACTGTCGGTCAGTTCACTGACCCGTCCGAACAGCGCCACCCCGATGTGGCGGACACACAGGTCTTTGCCGAGCTTAGGGCCAATATGGTGCATCTTGCACCGCGCGCCGCCGAACTTGTGGCAAGCGGCAAGGCCCTGATTGAATGGCACCGCACGCATCGGTTTTGCGCCCAGTGCGGGGGCGCGAGCAACATGATCGAAGCGGGTTGGCAGCGGGCCTGCCCGGCCTGTGGCGCACGCCACTTTCCGCGTACCGACCCTGTCGTTATCATGCTGATTACGCGGGGAAATTCCGTCTTGATGGGGCGCTCACCACATTGGCCCGAGGGGATGTATTCGCTATTGGCGGGGTTCGTTGAACCGGGTGAGACCATTGAGGCTGCCGTGCGCCGAGAAGTGTTTGAAGAGGCGGGGATCAAAGTGGGCGAGGTGCGCTATCTGGCCTCGCAACCCTGGCCTTTTCCGAACTCGCTGATGTTCGGGTGCGAGGGCATCGCCGT
>JBCCWG010000011.1:0-37044 GCA_039193985.1 Pseudomonadota bacterium | reverse complement strand
GCCGCGTGCAAGCCGCGCCTGGGCTGCCAGCAAGCGATCATAAACCTCGCCCGCCGGGCGCCCGGCCAGTTTGCGGCGTGCGGGGTGAGGGTCGGGCAAGGCTTCACCCGTTATGACTTCGAGGAAGGTTTGCCCATAGCGCTCAAGTTTTTTCGCGCCGACACCACTGATGCGCGACATGTCATCCAGCGTTGCTGGCCGGGTTTCGGCCATTTCGATCAGCGTCCGGTCGGGGAAGATCACATAGGCCGGTGCGCGCTGCGCCTCGGCCAAGGCGCGGCGCTTGGCCTTGAGGGCCGAGAGCAGCGGTGCATCTTCGTCAGACACCAGTGTCTTGACGGCTGGGCGGCGTGGGGCACTGGCCAGCACGTCACGGCGCAATGTGATCTCGGCCTCACCCTTCAGGATAGGGCGGGCTGCGTGGGTCATGCGCAACGCACCGTGACGCTCGGGATCCGGGCGGACCAGGTCATGCCCCATCATCTGGCGAAAGATCGCAGCCCATTGGCGACGGTCGATATCCCGCCCGACGCCAAAGGTCGGCAAACGGTCATGCCCGCGCGCAGTGACCTTGTCGGTCTTTGTTCCCACGAGAACATCCGTCAGGTGGCCGACGCCGAAACTTTCGCCGGTGCGCAGAATGGCCGACAACGCTTTCATCACCGCTTCGGTGCCATCGAACGTGTCCGGCGGCGCAGCGCAGAGATCACAGTTTCCGCAAGGCTCGCGCACTTCTTCGAAATAGGTCAGCAGTTTTTGCCGGCGGCAGCTTTGCGCCTCGGCAAGACCCAGAAGGGCGTTCAGCCGCCCGTGATCGGCGTCGCGGTGCTCGGGCGGCGCAAGGCCCTCATCGATCTGCATACGGCGAAAGCGAATGTCATCGGCGCCATAGAGCGTCAGCGTTTCGGCTGGCGCGCCATCGCGCCCGGCGCGCCCGATTTCCTGGTAATAGGCTTCAATGGATTTCGGCAGGTCAGCATGCGCCACCCAGCGGATGTCGGGCTTGTCTACCCCCATGCCAAACGCAACGGTGGCGACGACGACCAGTCCGTCATCGGTTTGGAAGCGTCGTTCGACCTCGCGCCGACGGTCCGGCTCCATGCCGGCATGATAGGCGAGCGCGGTGATGCCCGTATCGCTCATCGCCTTGGCCAGCGTCTCGGTCTTGGCGCGTGTGCCGCAATAGACGATGCCAGACTGACCTTTACGGGCCGCGGCAAAGTTGAGGATTTGCTCTCGCGGTTTGTTCTTTGCCGCAAAGGCGAGGTGGATGTTCGGGCGGTCGAAGCCGCCGAGAAAGGTCTCCGGGTCCGTGCCCCCAAAGAGCCGGGTCACGATTTCAGCCCGCGTTTCGCTGTCGGCCGTGGCGGTAAAGGCGGCCAGCGGCACGTCCAAGGCACGCCTGAGCGCCCCGATGCGCAAGTAGTCGGGCCGGAAATCGTGGCCCCACTGGCTGACGCAATGCGCTTCATCAACGGCCAGCAGGGTGACGCCTGCCTGTGCCAGCAATCGCTCGGTTCCGCCAGACGCAAGGCGTTCGGGTGCCATGTAGAGGAGTTTCAGCGTACCATCGTGCAAGTGCCGAAAAACGGCATCCGTTTCTTCCTCAGAATTGCCGCTGGTCAGGGCGCCGGCTGGCACCCCCGCTTCGCGAAGGGCCCGGACCTGATCGCGCATCAGCGCGATGAGCGGCGAGATAACGACGGTCAGACCGGGCCGCAGAAGGGCGGGCAGTTGGAAACAGAGTGACTTTCCCCCGCCGGTCGGCAGAATTGCCAACACATCGTCACCACGGGTGACGGCGCTGATAATGTCCTCCTGCAACGGGCGAAACCCGTCATAGCCAAAGATATCGGCGAGGAGGGTGCGGGCGGTCGGGTAAGCGCCGTCCATCGTTTGCCTCGGGTTTTGATTAACTGCTCTTAACTACACCTTCGCACCTGAACAGGGGGTGAACAAGGCATGTCCGAGGGTTTTTGTGCAAAAGCGCTTAGACGATGGCGCGTGCGATATCCGGCAGGATGATGTCGCGCAGAATGATGATGATAAGAAACGCCACCAGCGGGGCGAGGTCGAGGCCACCGGTGTTCGGCAGAAAACGCCGGATCGGGCGATAAACCGGTTCAAGCAGCCGTGTCAAACCATCCCAGATCGAGGCAACGACCGGCTGGCGCATATTCAGCACGTTGAATGTCAGCAGCCAGCTCATGATCACGTGGATCAGCAAAATGAAGAAAGCCACGTCAAGGAGTAGCGCGATTATGGAAAGGATCGTCATCATGCGCCTGACCTATGCGCCCCGGCGATGCGGTGCAAGCCCCGGGTGCCGCAACGTCGCGCTTGAGTTTGTGTCGATTTGAGCAAACTCCGCAGGATCACCGGAGGATTGCCGATGTACCCGTTTTATCGCCTGGTCAAAGAACTCTGTCTGAACCGTGGCCGCCCAGCGATGACGCTGGCCGATACGCATGTGATCCATCTGCGTATCTGGCCCTGGGACATCGATCCGTTTCTGGAGCTGAACAACGGGCGGGTTCTGACGCTGATGGACCTCGGGCGGTTTGGTTTGCTGTCGCGTTTTGGGGCGCCCGCAGTGCTGAAACAGAACGGGTGGTACGGAACCGTTGCGGGCGGCGCGGTGCGCTATCGGCGCAGGATCACGGTTTTTCAGAAGCTTGAACTGCGCACCCGTATGCTCGGGTGGGATGACAGGTTCACCTATGTCGAGCAGGCTTTCTGGCGTGGTGGCGAGTGTTGCGCGCACGCGGTTTTGCGGCTGGCGATTTCAAACGGGACGGGCATCGTTCCTTCCGCTCAGGTGGCCGAGGCTTTCGGTTTCTCTGTCGAAAGCCCTGCCTTGCCCGATTGGGTGTCGTCCTGGGTCGCAGCGGAAACGGCACGGCCCTGGCCACCCGAGTTCTAGGTTGCGCGATGGACAAGCCCCCTGTCTAACGGAGGCGCAGGGAGAGTGGCATGACCGCGAAGAAGCGCATCCTAGGCTGGTACTTTTTCGACTGGGCCTCGCAGCCCTATCACACAATCCTCGTGACTTTCATTTTCGGGCCGTTTTTTGCCGCCATCGCGACCGGGTACTTTGCCGGAACCGGGCTGGACGAGCAGGCGGCCGACGCACGCGCCCAGTCGATCTGGTCGCTGACGCTGACGATTGCGGGTCTCGTGGTCGGGTTCGGCGCACCGTTCCTCGGTGCATTGGCGGATCGCACGCAACGCCGGATGCCGTGGCTGGTCGCGTTCTCAGTGGCTTACGTGATCGGCGCCGGCGCGCTTTGGGTGACGCTACCGGACGGGTCGAACCTGATCTTTGCGTTGGCATTGTTCGCCTTGGGCTTCATCGCCGCGGAATACGCGCTGATCTTTGTCAACGCGCAACTGCCGGGGCTGGCCAGCCGCAAGGAGATCGGGCGCGTCTCGGGC
The DNA here is from genome assembly GCA_039193985.1 of Pseudomonadota bacterium. GTDB lineage: Bacteria > Pseudomonadota > Alphaproteobacteria > Rhodobacterales > Rhodobacteraceae > JAJDOD01. The sequence continues at coordinate 33,609 of JBCCWG010000011.1, read as the reverse complement.
TCGGGCTTTGCGTTCGGATATCTCGGCGGGCTGATCGCGCTGGTTCTGGTCCTGGCGCTGCTGGTTGAGCAGCCTTCGGGGGTGACAATAACCGGTTTGCCGCCCGGTGCCGGTGCGCTGGATGCCGAGGCGCGCGAAGGCACGCGAGCGACGGGGCCGTTTGTGGCACTTTGGTTCGCGATTTTCATGATCCCCTATTTCCTCTGGGTGCGCGAGGACTGCCAAGTTGCGCCTGCTGCAACGCACTCATCGGCCTTCTCAAAGGTCAGACAGTCATTGATCGCGCTTAAGGGGCGGCCTAGCCTCGCTTCGTTCCTTGCCGGGTCGATGCTCTATCGCGACGCCTTGAACGGGCTCTACACCTTTGGCGGTACCTATGCCCTGCTGGTTCTGGATTGGGAGCTGACGCAGATCGGCGTGTTCGGGATCATCAGCATCACGTCTGCCGCAGTCTTGTCATGGCTTGGGGGCAAGCTGGACCGGCGGTACGGCCCGAAGCCTGTCATCATCGGTGCCATCCTGCTTCTGGTCGCCGTATGCGTCACGGTGGCAGGTATGACCCGCGAGGCCATCTTCGGCGTGCCTTTGGGCAAGGGATCAGGCCTGCCGGACACGATCTTTCTGGTGTGCGGCGTGATGATCGGGGGCCTCGGCGGCACGCTGCAGGCTGCCAGCCGGTCGCTCATGGTGCGCCATACCGATGCCGGGTCCGAAACCGAGGGCTTCGGGCTTTACGGACTGGCGGGGCGGGCAACGTCGTTTCTGGCACCCGCCCTGATCGGGCTGGTCACGGCGATGACGGGCGATGTGCGAAACGGCGTCTTACCGCTGATCCTTCTCTTTCTTTCAGGGCTTCTTCTGCTAGTCTGGACCAAGCCCGAAGGAGACGGTTCAACGTCATGGTCCGATACATCCTCGCCTTCTGTTTAGCTACGATCGTCACCGCATCGCCCGCTGCGGCCCAAACCCTTGCTAAGGAGCTTTTCGGGGCAGAGCGTGCGGGCTCCAACCAAAATGCTGCTCCGATTGGCGGGTATTCGCGTGGTTGTCTGGCAGGTGGGGTGCAACTTCCTGAAACCGGGCGGACCTGGCAGGCCATGCGCCTGAGCCGGAACCGCAACTGGGGGCATCCCGAAGCCGTCGACTATGTGAAGCGTCTGTCTCGCTTTGCAGCAAAGCTGCCCGGTTGGAACGGCCTTTACATCGGTGACATATCTCAGCCTCGGGGCGGCCCCATGCTGACAGGGCATCGCAGCCACCAGATCGGTCTCGATATCGATATCTGGATGCGGCCCGGGACCAACTTGCGCCTCAGCCGCAATCAGCGCGAGAACATCTCGTCCATCTCGTTGCGCCGTTCGAAGGGGGCCTTCGTCAACCAGAACTGGACGCGCCAGCATCATGAGTTGCTGAAAGCCGCCGCCAAGGACCCGCGCACGGCGCGGATTTTCGTCTTTCCGGGCGCCAAGGTTCAGATGTGCAAGGATGAGACGGGCGACCGGCGCTGGTTGCGGAAAATCCGTCCTTGGTGGGGGCATCACTATCATTTCCACGTGCGCCTGAATTGCCCGCGCGGCGCGTCCGGCTGCGTCGATCAATCGCCGCCGCCTGGGGGTGATGGATGCGCGGATGCACAGGAATGGGTGAACAACATCCTGAACCCGCCACCACCCGACCCTAACGCGCCGCCTCCCAAGCCGCGGCGCGAATACGTTCTTGCCGACTTGCCAAAGCAATGCGCGCGCGTGCTCTCGCGCTGATCGCGGCCCTTTGGCCCGTGTCCGGCTGGTCCGAAGCGCTGGAACCCATTGGGTTCATCGACTTCGAGACAGAAGCGATCATTGGCGTTTCGGGGTTGGAGGTGTCTCCTGACGGCGCCAGTTTTGTGGCGGTCACGGACCGCGGCTGGTGGATCGAAGGGCAGTTCGCCCGTCGAGGCGATGCAATTACTGAAATCACGATCGATGGCATCCAGCCGATCCTCGGAATGGACGGGTTTCCCTCCGCAGCGCGTCGTGTGGGCGACTGGTCCGATGCCGAGGGTCTAGCGCTTGCCCCGGATGGCACGGCCTGGGTCTCGTTCGAACGGTGGCCGCGCGTGTCGCGTTTTGACGATGTGCGCGCGCTGCCGATCCTGATCAAGGAACACCCGACTTTCTACGACCATGCCGAGAACTGGCAGTTGGAGGCGGTCGCCATCGCGCCGGATGGCACGCTCTATACGTTTAGTGAAAAGCCACTGGTCGAGGGCTTCCCGATCTATCGTTTGGGCGACGACAACACTTGGGTCATCGACGGGTACCTTCCGGAACAGGATGTGTTCGCCATCGTCGGCGCCGATTTTGGCCCCGACGGTTCGCTCTACCTTCTCGAGCGCAAGCTGGTGGTCGGTCTTTGGTGGCAGAACCGGATCAGGCGCGTGCGCCTGGATGGGACCGAAGACGTGATCCTTTGGACGGGCGAGCGCGGGGAATATGGCAATCTTGAAGGGATTGCCGTGTGGGAGGATGCGCAGGGCCTGCGTCTGACGCTGGTCTCTGACAATAACGGCAGCACTAAGGAAGCTACACAGTTTGTCGAGTTCCGCTTGACCGAGTGACTTCGTAGCGTTAGGCCGCGCTGTCCCCTTACACGGGGCCAAGTCTCCGACTACCTTGTCAAAACGGAACCGATATCATGACACGTCTTCTTCCTGGCATCCTTGCCATGGCCACGATTGTGGTCACCTCGAACATTCTCGTGCAATTCCTGTTCGGCCAATGGCTGACCTGGGGGGCGTTCACCTATCCGCTGGCGTTTCTGGTCACCGATGTGATGAACCGCGTCTACGGGTCCTCGACCGCCCGCAAGGTTGTGTTTGCCGGGTTTGTGACCGGCGTGATCTGTTCGCTGATTGGCACTCAGATCATGGGCGAGTTTGGGCCGCTGGTCACCTGGCGCATCGCGATCGGCTCGGGCCTCGCGTTCCTGACGGCGCAGTTGCTGGACGTGTCGATCTTCAACCGTCTGCGCGAGAGCGCTTGGTGGCGCGCGCCGCTGGCGTCGTCGGTGATCGGGTCGGCAGTCGATACCGCGTTGTTCTTTACCATCGCGTTCTCGGCCACGCTGACTTTCATGGAACCCGCCAACGACGTGAGTTGGGCAGGTGAGATGCTGCCGCTTCTGGGCGTCGGCCCCGTAGTGCCACTCTGGGTTTCGCTGGCGACAGCCGATTGGTGCGTAAAACTTGGGCTTGCGTTGCTGGCGCTGGTGCCATTTCGCCTGATTGTGAAGCGAATGACCGTATCTGTTGCGTAAATTAATTTGACAGACACAAAATCTGTGCCAACCTTCGCTTATCGGTAACAAACGAAAGGAGGTGGTCCAGTGTCTAGAGCGATATTGGAGAATGAGGTCCGGACAGTCAGGGAGACCGTCGTCTGAAGGCAAACCTGAAGACAAAACATCTTTGATTGGGCGTTTCGGATCCATCCGATCCCTAACTGGCCCATCTCCAAGACTCTCGGAAGGGTCGCCACATCGGCGGCCCTTCTTCTGTTCAAGACCGGTTAGCTGCGCACCAGCTTTTCGTAGCCCTCTGCGATGTCACGGGTTAGCGCGCCAACCTCGAAGTTGTAGTCGCCAATCTGACCGACCGGCGTCACTTCCGCAGCGGTTCCCGTCAGCCAGCACTGCTCGAAACCTTCGAGTTCTTCCGGCATGATGTGCCGTTCGTGGACCTTGACCTGACGGTCCTTCAGCATGCCGATCACGGTTTGCCGGGTGATGCCGTTCAGAAAGCAATCGGGGTCGGGGGTGTGCACTTCACCATCCTTGACAAAGAAGATGTTGGCCCCTGTCGCCTCGGCAACATAGCCGCGATAGTCGAACATCATGGCGTCCGAGCACCCTTTGGCTTCAGCGGTGTGCTTGGACAGCGTGCAAATCATGTAGAGCCCTGCGGCCTTGGCGTGGCTGGGGATCGTCTCGGGCGAAGGCCGCTTCCACTTGGCGATATCCAGCTTCGCGCCCTTGAACTTGGCGTCGCCGTAGTAGTTGCCCCACTCCCAGGCCGCGATGGCGACCCGGACCGGGTTGCGCGCAGACGCCACGCCCATGTCCTCGCCCGCACCGCGCCAGGCAACCGCGCGCACATAGGCGTCCGAGTATCCGTTGGCGGCCAGAACCTGCGCCTTGGCGGCCTCAAGCTCATCTACGGTGTATGGTATCTCGAAATCGAGCTGGCTGGCCGAGAAATGCAGACGTTCGGAATGTTTGCGGCTTTCAAAGATTGTGCCGCTATAGGCCCGCTCGCCTTCGAATACCGATGACGCGTAGTGCATGGCGTGGGTGAGAATGTGCACATTGGCGCTGCGCCAGTCGACCATTTCCCCGTTCATCCAAATCAGCCCGTCGCGATCATCATAGCCAGCCATGAGAGGCCTCCGTTTGCAAAAGTTGCGCGATTAGTTCCGCTTCGGTCATAAAGTTGCGGAAAATCTGAGAATCGCTACCAGTGGCCACTTGGAATGTCAACAAGGCTGACATAAAGTCACCGTCGGACGACGACGTGGACGACACAATGGCTGACACAGGTGCACCTGCCGGCAATGAGACATTGCTTTTCCTGACCGACGATCAGTTGCGGAAGGGGATCGAAGCTATGTTCTTTGCCTATCGCGGTTTTACCGCAGATCCCGACCGAATTCTGTCGGACAAGGGGTACGGTCGGGCGCACCACCGCGCGATCCACTTTATTAATCGTAGCCCAGGCACAACGGTGAACAATTTGCTTTCCATTCTTGGCGTGACCAAACAGTCGCTGAACAGGGTTCTCCGTACCTTGATTGACGACGGCCTTGTGGAAAGCCGCGTGGGCACCCGCGACAAGCGCGAGCGACACCTCTTTCTGACAGAAGCCGGTGAGACGCTGGAGTCCGAGCTATCAACAGCGCAACGCAATCGGATGCGGTCGGCATTTCGACAAGTGGGGCCCGAAGCGGTCGTGGGGTTTCGGCAGGTGTTGGAAGCGATGATGGACAGTGACATGCGTCGCCACTACGTTCGGCTTCGGGAGGCGGGTGAATAATGGACCCTGACGCACATCTACTGATCGTTGACGATGACGAACGCATCCGGGGTCTTTTGCAAAAGTTCCTGATCCGGAACGGTTTTCTTGTGTCTTCCGCACGTGATGCGGCGCATGCCGATCGCATCCTCAGCGGGCTGGACTTTGACATGCTTGTGCTCGACGTGATGATGCCCGGGGAAGACGGTGTTTCTTATTGCAGGCGTTTGCGTGCCGAACGTGAGGATTTGCCGATCCTGCTGCTGACGGCCAAGGGCGAGACGCAGGACCGAATTGTCGGTCTGGAAGCGGGTGCAGACGATTACCTGCCAAAACCGTTCGAGCCTAAGGAGCTGCTGCTGCGGATCAATTCGATCCTGCGCCGCGTGCCAGCCCAGGAGGCCGCAGACGCAGCGCCAAAGGTGCTGACACTCGGCAGCCTGCGGTACGATATCGAAAAAGGCACAATGTGGAACGGCGACACGCCGGTTCGGCTGACGGCGACCGAGGCGCAACTGATGCGGATCTTCTCGGCCCAACCGGGCGAGGCCTTGTCGCGCACCAAACTGGTCGAGGATCTGGGCCGGGATGGCGGTCAGGCGCAAGAGCGTGCGGTCGATGTGCAGATCACGCGATTGCGTCGGAAGCTTGAGGTCGATCCAAAGCAGCCGCGCTATCTGCAGACGGTGCGCGGGGCGGGATACATGCTGGCGCCTGACTGATCAGCCCAGCGCAATCTTCACGCCAAGCAAGCCGAGAAGGCCTCCAAACACACGGTCGATGCGTGATTTGAGACGCGCGTAGGTGCGTCGCGAGGCTTTGAACGCGAACAAGCGCGCGACACCAGCGGTGCAGACCAGCTCGTTCAAAAAGATCGCAATCAGCAGCACTCCCATGGCGAGCGGCGTCGCGTCAGGGGGCAGCGTTCCGACAAAGACCGCGCCGAAGAAAACGGCGGGCTTCGGGTTTGCCATCTGGGTGGCGAGGCCGAGGCGCAGTGCCGACCCGGCGGTTCGTGGCGTCGCCTCAACCCGGGTCTCGGGCATCGGGTCCGGCGCATGCCGCCACATCTGAAGCGCGATCCAAAGGAGGAACAGACCACCCGCTAGCTTGAACCCCCAGAGGATGGTCGGTGCAATCTGGAAGAGCAGCGCCAGGCCGAACAGGGCCGCAATGGCCCAGACCACGGCGCCGAGCGCGCAACCCAGAGCGAAGACCGTGCCGGTACGTGCGCCCTCGGTCACGTCGATCCGCGCAGACATCAGGATGGTCGGACCAGGTGAGGCGGCGGCGATCAGATGCAGGAACCACGCGGCGAGGAAAGCAGAAAACGTCATGTCATCTGTTTGGCAGATCGCGATCCCCAAAACTAGAGGGAACACAATACTTGCCCTTGTGTAGAGCCCTTCGATTTGGGACGAACGGGGATGACCTTGATCTACACTCATGACGCCGCCCTGACCCATGTAACGCCGCCCGGCCACCCCGAGCGTGTCGCGCGGATTGAAGCCTTGTTGCCAGCTTTGCGCGACATTGGGGGCCTTGACTGGCGCGAGGCGCCGATGGGCGCGCGCGACGATCTGCTGCGCTGCCACCCCGAGCACTATTTGGCGCGAATTGAAGCAGCGATCCCGGCCCAGTCCTACGCCTCGCTCGACGCCGATACGCATGTCTCCTCCGGGTCGCTCGATGCTGCGATGCGGGCTGTTGGCGGGATCACCGCGGCCATCGACGCCGTTCTGGCCGATGAGGCCAAGACCGCCTTTGTCGCCATGCGCCCACCCGGCCACCATGCTGAAACCGAGACGGCGATGGGCTTTTGCCTGTTTGGAACTGCAGCCATCGGGGCCAAGTATGCGCTGGATCATCACGGGTTGTCGCGGGTGGCGGTGCTGGATTTCGACGTACATCACGGCAACGGCACGCAAGACCTGCTTTGGGACGAGGAGCGGACTTTGTTTTGTTCTTCCCACCAGATGCCGCTCTATCCCGGCAGCGGAGGTGCGCACGAAACCGGGGCGCATGGCAACGTTCTCAATGCGCCGCTTGCTCCGATGACCGGTGGACGCGAGATGCGGCGGGCCTGGGGCGATATGATCCTGCCGGCCGTCGATGACTTCGCGCCGGAGCTTGTGATCATCTCCGCCGGGTTCGATGCCCATGCCGACGACCCGTTGGCTAATCTTAATTGGGTGGAAGAGGATTTTCGCTGGGTGACGCAGGCGATCTGCGAGGTCGCGGCCAGTCATGCCCAAGGCCGTGTGGTCTCGACACTGGAAGGCGGCTATGATCTGGACGCGCTGGCCGCAAGCGGTGCGGCGCATGTGCAGGCATTGAAGGAGCACGGTTGATGAGCGAGACACCCGTCGCAGAGATGAGCTTTGAGGATGCCATGCGCGAGTTGGAAGCGGTGGTGTCGCGGCTTGAGTCGGGCGATGTGCCGCTGGCGGATTCGATCACGCTTTATGAACGCGGCGCGGCCTTGAAGGCGCATTGTCAGAAGAAGCTGGCCGAGGCTGAGGAAAAGGTCGCGCAGATCACGCTGGACGGCGACGGCAACCCAAAGGGCACCACGCCGGTCGATCCGCAGTGAGTTTCGAAGACCGCTTGAAGACCCGTTCCGCTGAGGTGCAATCGGTGCTCGACCCGCTGCTTGCGGGATTTGGAACAGACAGGGTTGCCGAGGGCATGCGTTATGCCACGCGCGGCGGTAAGCGATTGCGCGGATTTCTGGTGATTGAGGGTGCGAGCCTTTTTGACATACCCCCGGAACAGTCGCGCTGGGCGGCTGCCGCGATCGAGTGCATCCACGCCTATAGCCTCGTTCATGACGACCTGCCTTGCATGGACGATGATGATTTGCGTCGAGGTCAGCCAACGGTCCACCGGAAGTGGGACGAAGCGACAGCGGTTCTGGTGGGCGATGCCCTGCAAACCGTTGCGTTCGAGGTGCTGAGCGATCCGGTCGTGCATTCTTCGGCCAATGTGCGTCTTTCGCTGGTCAGAACGCTTGCGCGGGCGTCTGGTGCAGCCGGTATGGTTCAGGGGCAGGCGCAGGACATTGCCGCCGAGACGAGCCCCGCACCGCTGAGCCTTGAGCAAATCACCGAGTTGCAGGCAAAGAAGACCGGTGCGCTGATCCGCTGGTCGGCGGAGGCGGGGGCCATTCTGGGCGAACAGCCAACGGAACCGCTCCGGAAATATGCCACGTCGCTCGGTCTCGCCTTCCAGATCGTGGACGATATCCTCGATATCGAGGGCGATGAGGCCAAGACTGGCAAACGGGTCGGCAAGGACAGCGATGCAGGCAAAGCGACCTTTGTGTCGCATCTCGGCCTTGATGGTGCGAAGAAAAAAGCGCGCGACTTGGTCGCGGACGCTATTGACGCACTCTCCTTGTATTCTGCACAAGCCGACTACCTCAGGCATGCGGCAGAGTTCGTAGTCTCCCGCGACACGTAAGTAACGAGATACCGAGATGAGCAAGCGCCCGGAAACCCCATTGCTGGACCGTGTCAACAGTCCCGCAGACATGAAGCGTTTGTCGGATGACCAATTGCACACGCTGGCCCGCGAATTGCGGACCGAAACCATCAGCGCTGTAAGCGAAACCGGCGGTCATCTGGGAGCTGGGCTGGGCGTGGTCGAACTCACTGTCGCGCTGCATGCGGTGTTCGACACGCCCAAGGACAAACTGATCTGGGATGTCAGTCACCAGTGCTATCCGCACAAGATCCTGACCGGGCGGCGCGACCGCATCCGGACGCTGCGCAAGAAGGATGGCCTCTCGGGTTTCACCAAGCGGTCGGAAAGCCCTTATGACCCTTTCGGTGCAGCGCATTCTTCAACGTCGATTTCAGCTGCGCTCGGGTTCTCGGTCGCGCGCGATCTGGGCGGGGCCTGTGAAACGGGGCTCGGCGATGCAATTGCCGTGATCGGCGACGGCGCGATCAGCGCGGGCATGGCCTATGAAGCGATGAACAACGCGGGCCATTTGAAGAAACGGCTGATTGTCATTCTGAACGACAATGACATGTCGATTGCCCCGCCGACGGGCGCGATGTCGTCTTATCTTTCGCAACTCTACGCCGGTGCGCCGTTTCAGGAATTGAAGGCGGCGGCAAAGGGTGCGGTCAGCCTGTTGCCCGAACCCTTCCGCGAGGGGGCCAAACGGGCCAAGGACATGCTGAAGCACAGTGTCGTCGGCGATGGCGGCACGTTGTTCGAGGCGCTGGGGTTCTCGTATCTTGGTCCCATCGATGGCCACGATCTCGACCAGCTACTGCCGGTGTTGCGAACGGTCAAGGAGCGAGTGACCGGCCCGATCATCATCCATGTGATCACCAAGAAGGGCAAAGGCTATGCCCCGGCCGAGGCCGCGCGTGACAAGGGGCACGGTGTCTCGTCCTTTGACTTGGTCACAGGAGAGCAGAAGAAGGCCCCGTCCAACGCGCCGTCTTACACCAAGGTGTTCGCCAACACGCTGGTCGAGGCCGCTGCTCGTGACGACAAGGTTTGCGCGGTAACTGCGGCGATGCCCGATGGCACCGGCCTCAACCTCTTTGCTGAACGCTACCCCAGCCGATGCTTTGACGTGGGCATCGCGGAACAGCACGCGGTGACATTCAGCGCGGGTCTCGCCGCTGGTGGGATGAAGCCGTTCTGCGCGCTTTATTCGACCTTCCTGCAGCGCGGCTATGACCAGGTCGTGCATGACGTGGCGATCCAGCGCCTGCCGGTGCGGTTCGCGATTGATCGGGCCGGGTTGGTGGGCGCCGATGGGGCAACGCACGCTGGGGCGTTTGACATCGGGTTCATGTCGAACCTGCCGGGCATGGTCGTTATGGCCGCAGCAGACGAGGCGGAACTGGTGCACATGGTGGCCACAGCAGTCGCCTATGACGACGGTCCCCTCGCGTTCCGCTTTCCGCGGGGCGAAGGCGTGGGCGTTGAGATGCCGGAGCAGGGCGAGGTGCTGGAGATCGGCAAAGGCCGCATCGTGCGCGAGGGCGCGGGCGTGGCGATCCTGTCGTTCGGCACACGTCTGCAGGAGGTTGAGGCCGCGGTCGAAGCGCTCTCGGCGAAGAACATCACGCCGACGGTGGCGGATGCGCGATTTGCCAAGCCGCTGGACCGGGAGTTGATCCTTGATCTGGTGGCGCGCCACGACGCGCTGATCACCATCGAGGAAGGCGCGGTTGGCGGTTTCGGCAGCCATGTCGCCCAGCTTTTGGCCGAGGAAGGTGTTTTCGATACCGGGCTCAAGTTCCGCTCGATGGTCTTGCCCGATATCTTCATCGATCAGGCCAGCCCGCGCGACATGTATGCGGTCGCTGCGATGAACGCCGAGCATATCGAGGCGAAGGTGCTGCAGGTTCTGGGCGTCACTGACATCTCGAAACGGGCGTGATTGTTACCACCTATCGCTGGGTCGTGTTCCTGCTGGCCGGCTTCTATCTGGTCTGGATGCTGCTTATCGACGCCGACTATTCGGCGCCAGGCGGACCGTTCCGGTTTCTGACGATCTGGGCACTTATCCTGTCATTCATATCGGCCAGCCGGATGATGGCGCTTGTGGAGCATCGCTCCGAGGATGACTGGCCCGCGCTGGTCGCAGTGACGGCGACTCTGAACTTCATGGTGGTGTTTCTCTATTGGCGGATTTTCCTTTCCAATCCGGATGATATCACCGCCAGCAGCGGGCCTCCGGACCCCTGGATCCAATACTACATCCACGCATTGGGACCTCTGCTGCAATGGGGCGACATGCTTTTCATCCACCGCAACGTGCGCCGGTTCCGGCGGGCGCTGGTCGCACTTCTAAGCATCGTGGCCGCCTATATCCTCTGGGTGGAGCTTGTGGTGCAGCGGTTCAATGACAGCCCCTTTGGCGACGTGACCTCGGGTCTGCCCTATCCGTTCCTGAACGATCTGGAATTGCCCGGGCGCGCTACGTTCTATGGCCAGACTGCCCTATCCGCTGTTGTCGTGCTGTTGGTGGTGTTCGGTCTCGCGCGTCTGGTGCGTCGGCCAGGTTAACGGCTACTTTTCGTTCAGTTTCCGTTCGATGGCTTCCAACCGCTTCACGATTTCCTCTCGGTAAGCTTCGGTCGCGGCGACCTCCTCCTGCGCATGGGCGTCTTGCATCGAGTTCACAATGAGGCCGACCACCAGGTTCACCACGGCAAAGGTCGTAACCAGAATGAACGGCAGGAAGAAGACCCAGGCGTAAGGATAGACCTCCATCACCGGGCGGACGATCCCCATCGACCAGCTCTCCAGCGTCATGATTTGGAAGAGTGAATAGGCCGACCCGCCGAGCGAGCCGAACCACTGGGGGAAGCTTTCCGCGAAGAGCTTCGTGGCAATCACCGAGGCGATGTAGAAGATCAGGGCCATCAGGCCAAAAACCGAGGCCATGCCGGGGACTGCGGAGAGGAACCCTTCGATCACGCGGCGCAGGCGCGGCATAGCTGAGACAAGCCGCAGCACCCGAAGGATGCGCAGTGCACGCAGAACCGAGAGCGGGCCTGCATCGGGCACGTATGAGATCGCCACAACGATAAAGTCGAACAGGTTCCAGCCGCTGCGGAAAAACGCGGGCCCACGGGCGAACAGCTTGGCCGCAATCTCAATGGTGAAGATCGTCAGGCAGATGCGGTCGATGGCAAGGATCAGCCCACCCGCGGCATCCATCAGCGTCTTTGAGGTTTCCATGCCGAGTGTAATCGCGTTCACCACGATCACAGCGATAATGGTGTTCTGAACGAGGGTGCTGTCCAGAAAGTCGGACAGGCGGGCGCGAAAGGTCATGGCTGCCTCTTAAAGTCTTTGCCGTTCGATATGGCGTGAGGCGGGGTTAGCGCAAGCCTTCAGCCGGTTTCCGACTTGAGAAGCGCGGCAAGCCCGGTGCGATAGTCGGGGTATTTCAGCTCAACGCCCAGTTCGGTTTTGATCCGGTCATTTTTTACGCGTTTCGATTCCGCATAAAAGCTGCGCGCCATCGGCGTCATCTCGGCGTCGTCAAAGGGAATGGCCGTAGGGAGCGGCAGACCGAGCAGTTCGGCGGCATGCGCGATCACGTCTTGCGGCGGGGCCGGGTCGTCGTCGCAGACGTTGTAAGCCGCGCCGGGGTTTGGCTGCTGGATCGAAGCGAAGACTGTCGCCGCGATGTCCTCGACATGGGTGCGGCTGAAGACCTGGCCTTCCTTGATGATCCGCCTTGCCGTTCCACGGCGCACCTTAGCAAAGGGGCCGCGCCCCGGTCCATAGATGCCAGCGAGACGAAAGATGTGCAGCGGCAATCCAAGTTCGGCCCACGCGGCCTCGGCTGCGACGCGGGCCTGACCGCGCTTGGTCGAGGGGGTCAGGGGTGCATCCTCGTCCACCCAACCCCCCTGGTGGTCGCCGTAGACACCGGTGGTCGAGAGATAGCCGACCCATTCGAGATGTTTTGCGTCGCGCAAACGATCGGCCATGTCATTCAAAACCGGGTCGCCCGCGTCGTTGGGGGCAACTGACGTCAGCAAGTGGGTCGCCTTTTCAATGGGAAGCCGCGTGCCCGGCCAGATCAGCGGTTCAACGCCCTGTCGTTCCAACTGGCCCATCTTGGCGGGGTTGCGCGTCGTACCGATCACCCGCCAACCGCGCCGAATGAGCAGCGGGGCGAGGGCGCGGGCCGAAAAACCGTGCCCGATGGAAAGGAGTGTTTTCGTCATAGCCGGCAGTGTCGTGCGTATCTTCGGCAAGATGAAGCCCGTTGTTGCGAAAACTTCATCGGCAGGGCGACGGCAGGGCTTGCAGGTGGGCGCAAGAGGGTGTCAATTTCGCCAATGGCACATTCCATCACATCCTGGGCTGAAAACGCGCCGCATCTTGTGGCCGTCGCCGCCGGTCGCGCGCCCGCCGATCTGGTGATCCGGGGCGGCAAACTGGTCAACGTGCAATCGCGCGAGGTTCTCGACGGCTGGCAGGTGGCGGTGGCAAAGGGGCGCTTTGCCTTTGTCGGGCCGGACGCCTCGCACTGCATCGGTGACGAGACCCGCGTGATCGAGGCCGAGGGGCGGTACCTGATCCCCGGCCTTTGCGACGGCCACATGCATATCGAAAGCGGCATGCTGACGCCCGCCGAGTTCGCCGCCGCCGTCATCCCGCATGGCACGACCACGATGTTCACCGACCCGCATGAGATCGCCAATGTGCTGGGCCTGCGCGGTGTGCGGCTGATGCATGACGAAGCGCTGATGCAACCGGTCAACATCTTCACGCAGATGCCCTCCTGCGCGCCGTCCGCGCCGGGGCTTGAGACGACGGGGTTTGAAATCACCGCTGAAGATGTGGCCGAGGCGATGGCGTGGCCGGGCATCATAGGGCTGGGCGAGATGATGAACTTTCCCGGTGTCATCGCCGGCGACCCAAAGATGCTGGCTGAGATAGCGGCCACGCAAAACGCCGGTAAGACGGTTGGCGGTCACTATGCGTCGCACGACCGTGGCATTCCCTTTCACGCCTATGCTGCCGGCGGACCTGCGGATGATCACGAAGGGACAGCCGAGGCGGATGCAGTGGCCCGTGTTCGGCAAGGCATGCGCTCAATGCTACGGTTGGGTTCGGCCTGGTACGACGTGGAAAGCCAGATCACCGCAATCACCGAGAAGGGTCTGGACCCCCGCAATTTCATTCTCTGCACCGATGATTGCCACTCGGGGACGCTGGTGAATGACGGGCATATGGATCGGGTGGTGCGCCACGCCATCGCCTGCGGATGTGACCCGTTGGTCGCGCTGCAGATGGCGACCGTGAACACGGCAACTCATTTCGGGCTCGAGCGCGAGCTTGGCTCCATCGCGCCCGGGCGGCGCGCAGATCTGGTGCTGACGTCCGATTTGAAGGCGTTGCCGATTGAAACGGTGATCGCGCGCGGTGTTACGGTGGCCGAGGGAGGCGAATTGTTGGTGGATTGCCCCCATCTGGCCTGGCCAGAGGATTCGCGGCAAACCGTCCATCTCGGCAAGATCCTGGCCGCTGAGGACTTTGAAGTGATTGCTCCCGAGGGCGCCAACCGGGTTAAGGCCCGCGTGATCGGTGTTGTCGAAAATCAGGCCCCGACCGAGGCACTGGAGGCGGACTTGCCCGTCGTCGACGGTGTGGTGGAAGGCGAGGGGGGTGTCGCCCAGATCGCGCTGGTCGAGCGTCACCGGGGCACAGGCGATGTCGTCAACGGCTTCGTCTCGGGCTTTGGCTATGAAGGCCGGATGGCCATCGCTTCGACCGTGGCGCATGACAGTCACCACATGATCGTCGTCGGCACGGACCGCGCCAACATGGCCGCCGCCGCCAACCGATTGGGTGACGTAGGCGGCGGTGTGACCGTGTTCAAGGACGGGCAGGAGCTTGCGCTGGTCGAGTTACCCATTGCCGGCCTGATGTCCGACAGTCCGGCGCGGGAGGTTGCGGCCAAGGCTGATGACATGGTTGCTGCCATGGCCGCTTGTGGCTGCCGGTTGAACAATGCTTACATGCAGCACTCGCTTCTGGCACTTGTCGTCATCCCTTCACTGCGCATTTCCGATCTCGGACTTGTCGACGTCGACCGCTTTGAACTGACCGACCTTTTGAAAGAATCCACATGAACGCACACGCGCATGTCCATTCCCCGGAACTTCCCGAAGAAGAGGCGTTCGACACGGCCGAAGCGGCCGTTGAGCGGCTCAAGGAACTCTATCTTGGGGCGTCGCGGTTTCTTTGCGATCAATTTTTGAAAGTTATGGAGGACGGGCGGCCCGCGCACCGCATTCGCGCGTTTTATCCGGAACTGCGGATCACCACGAACACCTTCGCCGCGGCTGACACCCGGTTGAGCTTTGGCCATGTCGTCGAACCTGGCAGGTACTCGACGACGATCACCCGGCCCGATCTCTTCGACAACTACCTCACGCAGCAAATCGGCCTCTTGATCAAAAATCACGGCATTCCGGTACAGGTGGGCGTTTCGCAAACGCCGATGCCTGTCCACTTCGCCGTTGCAAACGACGCAAACCTGACGGTTCCGCAAGAAGGCGCGACGGATTTCTCGTTGCGCGATGTGTTCGACGTGCCCGACCTGGCGTCGATGAACGACGACATCGTGAACGGGTATGGGTTCACCTATCAGGATGGGTCGTATCCGTTGGCGCCCTTCACGGCGCAGCGGGTGGATTATTCGCTGGCACGTCTGTCGCATTACACAGCGACAGCGGCCGAACATTTTCAGAACCACGTGCTGTTCACGAACTATCAGTTTTATGTCGAAGAATTCGAAGCCTATGCCCGGGCGATGCTTTCCGACCCCGAGAGTGGCTACACCTCCTTCGTGGGGCCGGGAAATGTCGAGATCACTCGGGCTGATCAGGCGCTGGATGTGCCTGCGAAGCTGCCACAAATGCCAACCTATCACCTCAAGCGTCCGAGGGGCGGTGGGATCACGCTGGTCAATATCGGCGTCGGTCCCTCGAACGCCAAGACAGCGACGGACCATATCGCTGTTCTGCGCCCGCATGCCTGGATGATGGTCGGGCACTGTGCGGGCCTGCGCAATACGCAGCGGCTTGGTGATTTCGTCCTGGCGCACGGGTACCTGCGCGAAGACCATGTGCTTGACGACGACTTGCCGGTCTGGATGCCGATCCCCGCACTGGCCGAGATACAGGTCGCGCTCGAGCAGGCCGTGGCGGATGTGACGAAGTACAAAGGCTATGACCTCAAGCGCATTATGCGCACAGGCACCGTTGCGACCATCGACAACCGGAACTGGGAATTGCGCGATCAATCGGGGCCGGTCCAGCGTCTCAGCCAGTCGCGTGCGATCGCGTTGGACATGGAATCGGCCACGATTGCGGCCAACGGATTCCGCTTTCGGGTGCCCTATGGCACGCTTCTTTGCGTTTCCGACAAGCCTTTGCATGGCGAATTGAAGCTGCCCGGCATGGCGTCGGAATTCTACCGCACACAGGTTGCACAGCATCTCCAGATTGGTATTAGAGCTATGGAATCGCTCAGAGAAATGCCGCTGGAGCAGATTCATTCGCGCAAACTGCGCAGTTTTGAGGAAACCGCCTTTCTCTAGGCGTCAGCCAAAAAACGCCCACAAAATGCGCTTTGGGCTTGTCTCTCGGCCACAAATCGTTGTGTATTCCCGCGATATCCAGTAAAAAAAGGGTAATGAGCCCCTATAACCGGGCCAGAACGAGGAGAATTCAGATGGCAAAACCTTTGACCAAGACGCAGCTTGTGGCTGCACTTGCTGACGAAATGGACAGCGACAAGAAATCCGCCACGGCCGCGCTGGAAGCGATGGTGTCGGTGATCACGAAAGAGGTGTCGGGTGGCGGCGCTGTGACCCTTCCGGGCGTCGGCAAGATCTATTGCCGTGAGCGTCCGGCGCGGATGGTGCGTAACCCAGCCACGGGCGAGCAGATCCACAAAGACGCTGACAAGGTGGTCAAGATGACCATCGCCAAAGCCCTCAAGGATAGTGTGAACGACTGATCCTACACAGGACCGGATGTTTGCGGGGCCGCCCAAAAAGCGGCCCTTTGCGTGTCTGGCTCAAGCGGTTGCTGCGGCAAGTGCCGTGTCCAGAAGTTCTTTGATCTTGTCCGTGCGCGTGCTGGCAACGATACGGCCCAACTCCCTATCACCTTTGAGCACAACAAGGGTCGAGCGACGCGGGATGTTCAGCCGGTTGGCCAGCTTGCCGTTCCCGTGTCGATCCCAGTCCGCGCGAATGAAGGTGATGTTGGCTTCATATGCCGGATTTTCGGCCTTGAGCTTGCGCAACTTCGATTCCTGAGCGCGGCAGGTCGAGCACCAGTCGGCCGAGAAGCCGACGAAGACGGTCTTACCGGCCGCCAGTTCCTTTTCGACCAGACCAGGTGCATATGTTTTTTGGGCCAGTGCAGGTGTTGCGATGGCGGCAGCAGTGGCGGTTGCAAGGAATGTACGGCGATCCATAAGGGGTCCTTTCAGATAGAAACAGAGAGTTCGGTGAACCATTCAGGCAGGTATTCCAGCGCCCAGAATTCCAGCATGTGGTGAAACTTGAACAGGATGGCCACGCCTACGGCGATGAACGCGACCCCCATGATCGGGCGCGCCGACACGGCAAGTTGGCGCATCCAGGCTTGGCGTTTGCGGATGACCGACTGCGCGCCATAGCCCAGGCCCACGATGATGGTCGACACGCCGAGCGCGAAGGTCACCATTACCGCTGTGGCGTGAAGCAGGCTTTCACCCTGGCTGGCCAGTGAAATGGCACCGCCGAGCGTCGGCCCGATACAGGGGCTCCAGACAGCACCCAGTAGGATGCCTCCGACGAACTGGCCGGTCAGGCCGCTCCGGTCGGTCGTGTCGATCTGCGCGTCGGCGCGGGCAGAGAACCCCGCGGTTGCCGTCGCAAAGCTTTCGGAAAAGCGTGGGACCAGAAGGACCAGGCCGAACAGGATCATCATTGTGGCGCCCGCATTGGCCAACACATCTTCGGTGATCCCAAGCGACCGGCCTGCGACGGATACCAGCAGGCCAAGCGAGACAAAGGACACGCTGAGGCCGCCTGCCACCGCCAACGGGCCAAGCCGCCCCGCCTGCAACGCTGTCGCAAGGACGATGGGCAGGATCGGCAGAACGCAGGGGTTTATCAGCGTGAGCAGGCCCGCAAAGTATCCAAAAACATATTCCACAGCGCTTATATTGGCCGTTCGCGGTGACCTGTCATCTCACAAGGCCGTCAGGATGGCGTTAGCGCAACGCGGTGTGGCTTCAGGTGGCGTCCGTTGCCTTGGAGAGCTGGACCGCGAGGATACCCAGCGTCGTGACCAACACCCCGACGATGTCGAGCGGCCCGATCGCCTCGCCCAGCAAAATGGCTGCGATGGCGACACCGAACACGGGGTTCAGGAAATGGAATGTCGCCGCCCGCGTCGCCCCGATGCGGCCCACCAGCCAGAACCAGATCAACGTCGCGACCAACCCCGGCAGCAGGACCGTATAGGCAAATGCCCCGATCACGATCGGCGACAGCGTGGCCTCCCATGTCTCAAGCAGCAGTGCGGGCCCGGTCAGGGCAACACTGCCCACCAGCATCTGCCAGCCGACGACGGAAATCACGTTGCCCCCCGCCGATGCGCCGCGAACTGCCAGGGTCGCAAAGGTCAGGGCAAGTGCGGCAAGCCCACAGAGTGCCATGCCCCACAGATCGACGCCTTGCGTGATACGCGACCCCATGATCAGCACGACCCCGCCAATCCCGGCCACCAGCCCGATCAGGCCCAGCGGCCGCACCTTTTCGCCGGAGATCAACCAGCCCGCGAGAGCGACGAGAAGGGGCAGGGACGACGCGATGATGGCGGCGACGGAGGCTTCGACCGTTGTCATCGCAACGAAGTTCAGGCCGAGGTAGAGCGCGTTCTGGCAAACACCGAACAGGATGGTCAGACGCCACTGTGCGGATGTCAATCGCCATGACTGACCCAAAGCGCGCGCCAGAGCCAATGCGATGAGGCCTGCGATCAAAAAACGCAACGCTGAGACCGTGAGCGGGGGCGCGTTGGTGACGATGATCCGGGCCGAGGTAAAGGCCGACGACCAGATCAGCGCAAAGGTCAGCCCAGCGATCAGGGCGCGGATATCCATGTCTCGCGCATCTCCGGTATATCTGTCGGGAGGGCCCCCGGTCGTTTCGCACAGAGAGAAGACATTTTTCTGCGAATGGAAAGGGATAACTGGCCCGGTCCACCCCAAAGCGATAGCGTGTGTCCATGACTGTTCGCATGATCACGCTAAGCGCGCCGGATCAGACCATCCCGCCGATCCGCCGCAAGGCCGAGGAGCTTGGTGCATCGGGTATTCGCACCTACACCGAAACCCAGCGCGAGGGACGCACCACGCTGCAGATGCTGGTCGGGTCTGCGACGCGCCAGGAGCTTGTGGACTCGATCCAGGCCGCCTTGTCTGCACAGAGCGACTGGCGCCTGACGATCCTGCCGGTCGAGACCACAATTCCGCTGCCGCGGGATGAGGAAGAGGCCGAGAAACGCCGCAGACAGGCCTCCGAAAACAAAATCGGAGGCATGACCCGCGAAGAGGTCTGGAACTCTGTCTGGGGGCAGGCGCGCCTTGATGTGACGTATGTTGCCTTTGTGATCCTGTCGACCGTGGTCGCCGCGCTCGGCATGCTCACCGACAGCGTTGCCGTGGTCGTCGGCGCGATGGTGATCGCCCCGCTTCTGGGTCCGAACCTTGCGTTCTCGGTGGGTGTGGCCCTGGGCGATGGCAGCATGATGAGCCGCGCGCTGATCACCAATGTCACCGGCCTGTTGATCGCCTTGGGTTTAAGTATAGGGATCGGATACCTCTGGACCGGTTCGCTGGCATCGGATGAGCTGCTCGCGCGATCCGGTATCGGTTTCGACGGTCTTGCCATCGCACTCGCCTCGGGGGCGGCGGCCGCGTTGTCCCTGACCACAGGTGTCTCATCGGCGCTGGTCGGAGTGATGGTTGCGGTGGCGCTTTTGCCGCCGACCAGCGCGACCGGCATTTTCCTCGGCTCGGGGCAATACGCCCTCGCTGCCGGTTCAGCCATGCTGCTGGCGGTGAACGTGGTCTCGGTCAATATCGCGGCACATACGGTGCTCTTCTGGCGGGGTATCCGGCCTCGCACGTTCTTTGAGGACAAAAAGGCAGCACGCGGGCGCATCGCCAGTGGCATTGTCTGGGTTGCTCTGCTTTGTGTTTTGATCGGTCTGATGTGGAGCGAAGTTCAGCCCTGATCACGATAGATCTGGTTGATGGCAGTCAGTTTTATCCCTGCAAGGCCTTGCAGCTCCTCCATCTCGCCGGATGTCAGTGTGCGGCCAGCGGCAGAGCGCGCACTGATCATCCAAGTGGCAAAACCTTGCTTTGGTTCATAGATCAGCGTGGTCAAGGTAATCGGTGATTTGCAACAGGGGGCCGGGTGACTGTGCAGGTGAAACCCATCCTCTGCATGCCAGTTCTCGGTCATCCACGCTTGCCAGACAGTTTGCGGGACATCGGCATCGCAATGCGGGCATCCAATGCGGCAGGGCGTGTCGCCACAATCGATGAACTGAAGCTTCCTATAGTCCTTGACCCTCGAAGCATCGCCACCCGCAAGCCGCTGTAGCGCGGCGCGCAACACTTCGGCAGTGTCCGGCAATGGGGCTGATGGGTCGGACGGGATCACGACGGTGAAGTGCTCAGACATCAGCCAATCGGTCCGCGCATGCCCCCGGTCTGGCCCCGATCCAACAGCAGATGGTCGAGGATGACGGCAGCGGCCATCGCCTCCGCCACCGGCACGGCGCGAATGCCGACGCAAGGGTCGTGCCGACCTTTGGTGATGATCTCGGTCGGCTCACCGGACTTTGTGATGGTTTTGCGCGGGGTCAGGATCGACGAGGTCGGCTTTACGGCAAACCGCACGACGATGTCCTGCCCGGTTGAGATGCCGCCCAGGATACCGCCCGCATGGTTCGAGCTGTAGACCGGCCCGTCTGGCCCCATCGTGATCTCATCGGCATTGGCCTCACCCGTCAGGGTGGCGGCTGACATGCCTTCGCCGATCTCAACACCCTTGACGGCATTGATCGACATCATCGCCGCTGCGAGGTCGGTATCGAGCTTGCCGTAAACCGGGGCCCCGAGGCCGGGCGGGCAGCCGCGCACCGCAACCTCGATCAGCGCACCGACCGAGGACCCTGCCTTGCGTAACCCGTCGAGATACCCCGCCCAGTCTTCTGCCGCTTGCGCGTCCGGTGTCCAGAACGGGTTCCGCGCGATCTCATCCCAGTCGAAACGGGCGCGGTCTATGGCCTTCTCGCCCATCCCGACCATGTAACCGGTGACGGTTAGGTTCGGTGCCAGCTTGGCCAGTGCAGCACGGGCCACACCACCGGCGGCGACACGGGCCGCCGTTTCGCGGGCCGAGGATCGACCGCCGCCGCGATAGTCGCGGATGCCGTATTTTTGCCAATAGGTGATGTCGGCGTGTCCGGGGCGGAACTTCTCGGCAATGTCGCCATAGTCTTTCGAGCGTTGATCGGTGTTCCGGATCATCAGTTGAATTGGCGTGCCGGTGGTCAGTCCTTCGAAAACACCCTACAGGATTTCAACTTCGTCCGCCTCGCGGCGCTGCGTGGTGTACTTGTTCTGACCCGGTTTTCGCTTGTCGAGCCAGATCTGAAGGTCGTCGGCTGTTAGAGGGATGCCGGGCGGGCAGCCGTCGACAGTGGCCCCCAAAGCGGGCCCGTGGCTTTCGCCCCAGGTGGTGACTCGGAAAAGATGTCCGTAGGAATTCAAACTCATGCGCCTGCTTTACCTTCTGTCAGGATTGCGCGCAAACCGGCAAAGACGCCTTACAGGGTGACAAACTGATCGCGGCTATACCCCTGCAGATACAAGAGCGCCGTCAGATCGCAATGGTCAATACGCAGCGGGGCCGCAGCGGCAACCACTGGTTTGGCATGAAGTGCGACCCCCATGCCAGCGGCAGCAATCATATCCAGGTCATTTGCACCATCGCCCACTGCCAGAGCATCGGCGGGATCGTCTACAAGGTCGCGCAATGCATCGACCTTGGCCTCGCGTCCCAGGATGGGGCGCGCCACGTCGCCGGTCAGCTTTCCATCGGCCTCGATCAGGCGATTGGCCCGGGTCTCATTGAACCCAAGCGCGGCCCCCACCTTTTCGGTGAACTGAACGAAACCGCCCGAGACCAGCGCAGCATAGGCCCCATGCGCCTTCATCGTCGCGACCAGCGTCTTGCCACCGGGTGCATGCTCGATCCGGGACGCGATGACGTGGTCGATCACATCCACCGGCAGGCCGCGAAGCAGCCCGACCCGTTCGATGATGGCGGCTTCGAAGTCCAGTTCGCCATTCATGGCGCGCGCCGTGATGGCAGCCACGCGGTCACCGACACCGGCCTCGGCGGCCAACTCATCAATGCATTCCTGGCCAATCATGGTGCTGTCCATATCGGCGATCAGCAGCGATTTGCGCCGGTTGTGTTCAGGCACGACATTCAGGTCGACGGCCCGCTCGGCGAGGCTGGCCCGAACCTCGGGCAGATTGTCGGGCGCGCAGACCACGGGGAACTCAGCCGATTCGCCGGGTGACAGCCACAGGGCATCGCCTATCGCACCGAAGGCAGATTGCAGCGACGAGACCAATGCGGGCTCAAGACGCCCCTGCGGCGCGATAATGGAAACAATCGGCATAGCGCCTCCAGCCTGTTTTCAACGCGCTCCGCCCCTAACGCGAAAACTCTGCTTGCGAAAGTATCGTGACGGCCCTAATCCCGTCCGTGGGACACCCCTCCCCAACGAGGGGCGCATATCTGGAAGGATATTCAGTGATGAATATTTCAAAACCGGCTGCGCGGCCGGAAAACCCGCGTTTTTCCTCTGGCCCTTGCGCCAAACCTCCCGCATTCACGCTCGAAAGCCTGTCTGACGCGGCCCTTGGCCGCTCGCACCGTGCGGCTGTTGGCAAAACCAAGCTGAAAGACGCGATCGAGCGGACGCGCGCCATCCTCGGCATTCCCGCCGATTACCTCATCGGCATCGTGCCGGCATCGGATACAGGTGCGGTTGAGATGGCGATGTGGAACCTGCTCGGCGCCCGCCCGGTTGAAATGCTGGCTTGGGAGAGTTTTGGCTCCGGTTGGGTCACTGACTGCGTCAAGCAATTGAAACTGGACGCAAAAGTGACAACGGCGGAATATGGGCAGATCGTCGACCTGGCTGCCGTCGATTGGAACGCAGACGTCGTCTTTACTTGGAATGGCACCACCTCGGGGGTACGCGTGCCGCATGCGTTCGAGATCCCGGCAGACCGCGAGGGGCTGACCATCTGTGACGCCACTAGTGCTGCGTTTGCTCAAGCTTTACCGTGGGACCGGCTCGATGTCGTGACCTACTCGTGGCAAAAAGTGTTGGGAGGTGAGGCCGCACACGGGATGCTCATTTTGTCGCCCCGGGCAGTTGAACGACTGGAAACCTATACACCTCCCTGGCCCTTGCCGAAGATTTTCCGGCTCACCAAGGGTGGCAAGGTTACCGCGGGTATCTTCGAGGGCGCCACGATCAACACGCCATCGATGCTTTGCGTTGAGGATTACCTCAAGGCGCTCGACTGGGCCGAAAGCGTGGGCGGACTGAAAGGTCTGATGGCGCGGGCAGATGCCAATGCCAAGGTGCTTTGGGACTTCTGCGAAACGCGCGACTGGATCGCGAACCTGGCTGAGAAGGCCGAGACTTGGTCGAACACCAGCGTTTGTCTCAAGTTTACCGATCCACGGATCACTGACGGCGTGGGTTTCGCCAAGGCTGTAGCGAAACGGCTTGAGACCGAAGGTGTTGCGCTGGACGTTGGCAGCTACCGTGACGCGCCGCCGGGTCTTCGGATCTGGTGCGGTGCGACGGTCGAGACATCGGATATCGAGTCGCTCGTTCCCTGGATTGACTGGGCGTTCAACGCCGAAATCGCGGCGCTCACACAGGCCGCCTGAGCAAAGGCCGTTCCGGGCTTGATCCGGAACCTCCTCAAACCTTTCCGCCAGAGGCCCCGGATCAAGTCCGGGGCAGGCAACCAAGACAAAAAGCCGGTTTGCCGGTCTCGCAAGGAGAAATCACATGCCCAAAGTCCTCGTATCGGACAAACTCTCCGAAACCGCCGTGCAGATCTTCAAGGATCGCGGCATCGACGTGACCTTCGACCCTGCCATCGGCAAGGATAAAGAGAAACTGCTGGAGGTGATCGGCGACTATGATGGCCTCGCCATCCGGTCCGCCACCAAGGTCAGCGACAAGGTGCTGGCTGCCGCCGAAAACCTCAAGGTAATCGGCCGCGCCGGGATTGGGGTCGACAATGTCGATATCCCGGCGGCCTCGAAGAAAGGCGTGATCGTGATGAACACGCCCTTCGGAAACTCGATCACAACCGCCGAGCACGCCATTGCGATGATGTTCGCCATCGCGCGGCAAATCCCCGAGGCGAGTGCTTCGACCCATGACGGCAAGTGGGAGAAATCGCGTTTTATGGGAGTGGAACTCTTCTCCAAGACACTGGGCGTCGTGGGAGCAGGCAACATCGGCTCGATCGTGATCGAGCGCGCGCGTGCACTGAAGATGAAAGTGATCGCCTATGATCCCTTCCTGTCCGAGGAACGGGCCGACAAGATTGGCGTCGAAAAGGTCGAGCTGGACGAGTTGTGGAGCCGGTCGGATTTCATCACCTTCCATGTGCCGCTGACAGACAAAACGCGCAACATCCTGTCGGCCGATGCCATCGCCAAGCTCAAGCCCGGCGTGCGGATCGTGAACTGCGCCCGAGGCGGGCTGGTCGATGAAGCCGCCTTGGCTGAGGCGCTGAAGGATGGCCGCGTGGCCGGCGCCGCATTCGATGTGTTCGCCGAGGAACCGGCGACCGCCTCACCGCTTTTCAACCTTCCGAACGTCGTCGTCACACCGCATCTGGGTGCCTCTACCACTGAAGCGCAGGAAAACGTGGCGCTGCAGGTGGCCGAACAGATGTCGGACTATCTTTTGACCGGGGCTGTGACCAATGCGCTCAACATGCCATCGGTCACGGCTGAGGAAGCCAAGGTCATGGGCCCCTGGGTCAAGCTGGCCGGGCATCTCGGGGCGTTTGTCGGTCAACTGACGGATGAGCCGATCCGCGCGATCAACATCCTCTACAACGGGGAAGTGTCGCGCATGAACACAGCGGCGCTGAATGCGGCGGCAGTGGCGGGCATTCTGCAAGCCACCAACCCGGACGTGAACATGGTCTCGGCCCCCGTCATCGCCAAGGATCGCGGCGTGAAGGTCTCGACCACCACGCAGGACAAGTCAGGGGTGTTTGACGCCTATATCAAGCTGACAGTCGTGACCGATCAGCGGGAACGGTCAATTGCGGGCACGGTGTTTAGCGATGGCAAGCCGCGGTTCATCCAGATCAAGGGCATCAATATCGACGCCGAAATTGGGGCGCACATGGTCTATACGACCAACGAGGATGTGCCGGGCATCATCGGCGCCTTGGGCAACACCATGGGGTCCAACGGTGTGAACATCGCGAACTTCACCCTGGGCCGGAACGAGAAGAACGGTGATGCCATCGCGCTGCTTTACGTCGATGAACCGGTGCCGGGGAAAGCTGTTGCTGATCTGAAAGCGACCGGTCTTTTCGGGCAGGTCACACCGCTGGTCTTCGACGTCGCGTAAGCTGATCTGTGGGAGAGGGGGTGTGCCCCTCTCCGGTCTTCAGTTCGACTGCACTGGCTTGCCAAGCTCCTTTGGCTTGAGGGTGGCGACAAAGGCAGTGATCGCTTCGACCTCATCCATCGTCATCTCGACAGGGGCGATGTTCAGTGCCTTGTCAGGGTCAAATGGTTCGGTCAGCCCCTTGACTTGGGTAAAGGACGGGTGCGGATTGTGCGACCAGAAGGCGCGGAAGAGGTCGGACCAGTTCGATCTTGCGCGCAAGGCGGCGAAGGACGGGGTCGAGCCGATCCCGCCCATACGATTGCGTTGGTCGACGACATGGCAGCGCCCGCAATGCTGCAAGGCGAGCCGTCCGCCCGCCTCCTTGTCGCCGTCGTAAACCTCGGTCTTCTCTATCACCACCACCGCTTGTTCGGTAGTATAGACTTGGGTGCCGTCCGGCTTGAAGCTTTCGATGGCCGCCTTGCCCGGGCCGGATTTTAGCCAGTCACGAAAGGTGCGGGCTGCATCGCCGTCAGTCCGGATGTCGAGGCGAACCACATCGCCGCCGATACGCTGAAACACGCGAGTGCCATCGCTTCCGAATACCATGTCGGCTTCGCCTTCGGTCACGGGCGTGATGGCGATACGATGCTTGAATTTGAAGCGCGGCAGGAGTTGCTTGTCGAACCCCTCGGCAACCATACCCTCGGGCATGCGCAGCGTAAGATCCTGTGCCGTAGCTGGGCCGAGGCCGAGGGCCACGGCAACGATGATGGTGCGCAGGAAGTAGATGCTTGCACCTCCCTTTCGATCTGAGATTATCCGGGTTCGGTCACAAAGCAAGGTTTGAGGGAGGACCTTATGTCAGACGATGCGTTCAACATGTCGCTTAGAAAGTTCCTGAAGACGGTCGGGGTGACCTCGCAACGGGAAATCGAAGAGGCGGTGCGCGCCGCGCGCGATGCCGGCGAAATGCCTTCGACATCAGTTACGGCCCAGGTCGTGCTGAAGATTAACGCCATCGGGCTGGAGCATGAAGTCACCGGTCAGATCGACATGCCGGGGGACGACTGAGTGCCCACCGAGGCAGACGTGCGCGCGGCGCTGGCAGGCGTCGTGGATCCGGCCCGCGGGACGGATATCGTCAGCGCCGGTCAGGTCGCGTCCCTGTCGGTATCAGGGGGCGACGTTCGCTTTGTGCTTGAGGTCGATGCGGCACGGGCCGGTTCGATGGAGCCACTGCGCCAGGCTGCCGAGGATGCGGTCAAAGCGCTCGAAGGGGTGACCGCGGTTGCGGCCGTGATGACGGCCCATGCCGAGGCCGGGAAAGCTGCGGCGCCCAAGCCGCCGGTGCCTGATCTCGGCCTGAAGGATTTTACACCAAAGCCGAAAGCCCCGGAAGGCCCCGCCAAGCTGCCGGGTGTGAAACACGTGGTTGCTATCGCAAGCGGCAAGGGTGGCGTCGGGAAATCGACCGTGTCAGCGAACCTCGCCGTTGCACTCGCCGCGCGGGGATTGAAGGTCGGGCTGCTCGACGCCGACGTTTATGGTCCCTCGCAACCCCGAATGCTGGGTGTCTCCGGCCGCCCGTCAAGCGTCAACGGCATCATTCTGCCGCTCCGGAATCATGGGGTGACGGTCATGTCGCTGGGGTTCATGGTCGAGGAGGAAGAAGCCATCGTCTGGCGCGGCCCCATGCTGATGGGAGCGCTCCAGCAGATGCTGGGGCAGGTGCAGTGGGGAACGCTCGATGTGCTGCTGGTCGATCTGCCGCCGGGGACGGGCGATGTGCAGATGACGCTTTGCCAGAAAACGACTGTGGCGGGTGCGGTCGTGGTATCGACCCCGCAGGATATCGCGCTGATCGATGCAAAGAAGGGTATCGACATGTTCAAGCGGATGGACACGCCGATCCTCGGCATTGTCGAGAACATGGCGGCCTTCGTGTGCGACAGCTGCGGCAAGGTCCACCATCCGTTCGGGCATGGCGGAGCCCGGGCCGAGGCCGAAAAGCAAGGTGCGCCGTTCCTGGGTGAGGTGCCGTTGTATCTGTCGATCCGAACTGCGGGCGACAGTGGTGCGCCAATCGTCGCCGCCAAGCCCGAGGGGGCGGAGGCAAAACCGTTCTGGGAGATTGCTGATGGGTTGATCGACGCCCTGGAGCCCGTCGCATGAGCGGTTGCGCCGCCTTCGGCGTCGCCGGGGGGCAGGGGGACGCTGTCCCCCTCTTGCCCCATGGGCAATTCACCCCCTGGGATACTTCGCGACCAAAGATGGGTTTAGTCCGTGGGCATTGAGTTTCCGCCGCTTCTGACCGGGCTCGCCGTTGCGGGCGATCCGTTTGGTGCCGCCGTTCGCTCGGCGGTGGAAGCGGAGCCTGGAAGCGTGTTCTATTTGCCTGCCGAGGATCGGTTGGAGGCTGCAGTGTTGCTGGCGCCTGAAACGACGCTGGCAGATGCGATTACGGTGAGTTTCGCCGTGGCGCTGGGATTAAGTGATGCCATCGGGGCATTGGCCCCGCCGGAAGTAGCGTTCCATCTCGAATGGCCGGGGGCGTTTCGGGTGAACGGCGCGTCCTGTGGGGGCATGCGGGCGATGGCCTCGACATCAGCGACCGACGAAGAACCGGACTGGCTTGTGATCGGGCTGCAAGTTCCGGTGCACGCCGTGACGGCAGACGATCCCGGCACCATGCCTGACAAGACAACCTTGCACGGCGAGGGCTGTGGCGAGATGACCGGGCCGGCCCTGACGGAAGCCTGGGCGCGGCACATGATGAACTGGCTGCACATCTGGTTGACCGACGGGTTTCAGCCGCTGCACGGGCATTGGAGCACGCGGGCCTATCGCCTTGGCGAAACGGTGGTGGCCCCCGAGCCTGGCACATTTTTCGGCCTCGACGAACGGGGTGGGATGATCTTGAAAGATGACAGCGGCACGCGCATCCTGCCGTTGACCCGCCTGTTGGAGGCCCCATGAACTTTGCCCGTGTGATCCGTTTGGACGAAAGCGACCTGGAAGTGTTTCGTGAAGCCGCCCAGCCCGGTGAGTGGGCCATCCCCGGCAGTTTCGCCTATTCCAACTGGACTGAGGATGAGCTTGAGGGAAAGCCTGCGCAGGAATTCAAGCACGGGTGGCTGGGGCTTAAGAGTTTCGGCCGCGCCTCGGTCGTGGCGGTCAGTTCGATCACTGAGGCCGAGCGCGACGCTTTGGTCGACATCCTGGCGTTTCACTTCATCGAAAGCTGGGGCGCGCCGGATGTTGCGTCAGCCCGGCCCGTGGCCGAGGAAGAGATCGCCCACATGATCGATATGTGCAGCGGCCAACCGGAGAACACGCTGATCGTCGTCGAGCGCCACCTGGGCGAAGCGGGTGTAAACGACAAGTTTCGTCTTGTCCCGCCACAGGGCGCATCACTGGATGTGTTCGCTGTGCACGGCGATTGACGCATCGCCACTTCGCCCCAGTTAAGGCTGCATGGGTGAGGCACCGACAAAATGGGCCGAGGCGACACGCGATGCCGCGCTGACAGAAATGGCGGCGTTTCGGTCGCGTATGGGGCGACGCTATGCCTCGGGCCGGAATTTTGATTTGGGGCCGGGGCAGCATAAAGCCGTTTCGTGTCTGTCGCCTTATGTGCGGCGTCGGCTAGTTCTGGAAGAGGAACTGGTGGATATTGCGTTGGCAGGGCACGGGCTGGAAGGCGCCGAGAAATTCATCCAGGAGGTTTTTTGGCGCGGGTATTTCAAGGGCTGGCTTGAGCGCCGCCCCTCGGTTTGGCGCGCCTATCGCGACGGGTTGGGGCAAGACTTGGCCGCTTTGGGGGATGACCGCAAACTGGCAAAACGCATTTCTGAAGCTGAAGAGGGGCGCACCGGGCTCGACTGTTTCGACGCCTGGGCCGAGGAACTGGTGAGCACGGGTTACCTGCACAATCACGCGCGGATGTGGTTCGCGTCGATCTGGATCTTTACACTGGAGTTACCGTGGAGGCTTGGCGCTGATTTCTTCTATCGCCACTTGCTCGACGGCGATCCGGCGTCGAACACGCTGAGCTGGCGTTGGGTTGGCGGGTTGCACACACGGGGCAAGGTGTATCAGGCGCAGGCCTGGAACATCGCAAAGTTTACCAACCAGCGCTTCACCCCGCGCGATGCCGATCTGGCTGCGCATGCCGGGGGGCTGGATGCAACGGAGCCTGAGGGCTTGCCCGACGCGATGCCGATGCGTGTCCCGCGCGAGATCGATCCGGAACGGCCATCGGTCTTGTTGATTACGGAAGAGGATTGCCAACCGGAAAGCTGGCCAATTGAAGTGTCGTCCGTCCGGAGCGTCGCCGTTTTGCGGGCGGGCCATCTGCGCTCGGAGCGGCCTGTCTCGCCCAAAGTAGTTCAATTTGAAGACGGCGCTTTGGCGGACGCGGTGCAGCGCTTGAGTACGGAGGCTGAATGGCTTGAAGCGCGCGACCCCGGCGTTCTGGTCAAATGGGCCAAATCCGCCGGTGCGACGCAAATCGTGACCGGCTATGTGCCCGAAGGCCCTCTTGGCGACTGGGTGCGCGAAGCTGAGGTGTCGCTTGAGGCGCAGGGGATCGTTCTGGCCGAGCATCGCCGTAACTGGGACGCCGCGATCTGGCCGCATGCAACCGCCGGGTTCTTCAAGGTGAAAAAGCGGATCCCCCGCATCCTCCGAGCTCTCGGGCTCGAGGATCTGCAGCCACGGTTGCTTTAAAAAAAGGCCGGGCGCAAGGCCCGGCCAGTCCAACAGGGAGGTACCATGCCATAACCCGGACATGGAAACGGGATCTGATTTCATATAGGCGTGACCCGGAACGAAAAGCCTTGATCCAAATCAAGCCTGCTTCGGTCATGCCACCAATCTGTAGCCGCCAGACTCAGTTACCAATAAACGCGCATTTGAGGGGTCTGGCTCAATTTTTTGACGCAGACGGTAAATATGTGTCTCGAGTGTGTGCGTTGTGACACCCGCGTTGTAGCCCCAAACCTCGTGCAAGAGCACGTCGCGGGCCACCACACCTTCGCTGGCACGGTAAAGGAACTTGAGAATGTTCGTCTCTTTCTCGGTCAGGCGAATTTTCTTTTCATCCTCTGTTATCAACATCTTCTGCGCGGGCTGGAAGGTGTAGGGTCCAAGCTGGAAGACGGCATCCTCGGACTGTTCGTGCTGGCGCAGCTGGGCGCGGATACGGGCCAGAAGCACCGGAAACTTGAAGGGCTTGGTGACATAGTCATTTGCGCCTGCGTCGAGGCCCAGAATGGTGTCTGCGTCCGAATCGTGTCCAGTCAGCATCAGAACGGGGCATTTTACACCGTGCTTGCGCAATACCCGGCAAAGTTCGCGCCCGTCCGTGTCGGGAAGACCGACGTCGAGGATGACGAGGTCGTAGATGCCCTGTTTGGCTTTCTCCATCGCCTCGGAACCGTCGCCGGCCTCGAAGACGTCGAAATCCTCGGTCATGACAAGCTGTTCGCCCAAGGCCTCACGCAGGTCGTCGTCATCATCGACGAGAAGGATTTTCTTGAGGGTCTGCGCCATGTCGTTCTCCCGTTGCAAGTCTTGCGCAAGGATGTGTGCCGGACCTGCCCGGCTTGCAAGCATTGCTGCAGGTTCTCACGCGCTCGTGTCGGCCAAGAGCTGTTTGTTTCAGCTTCATTTCAGGAAATCCGGCCATGCTCACGGCCGCTTGACCAATGTTTCGAATTTCCTTCGCGGGCCGAAAGGCTTTAGATACCCGCGATGAGTCTGATCCCATCCCTGACCGAGCGTATTGCGCGCGCCCGCACCGATCTTCGGTTGGGGCTGCCGGTTGTCTTGCGCGATGGTGGGCGGACCGCGCTGGTCCTTGCTGCCGACGGTGTGACGGTTGAGCGCTTTGATGCCTTGCGTGCCCTTGGGGCGCCGACGCTGGTGATTTCGACATGGCGGGCCGAAACGCTGAAGGCGCGGGCCTATGATGGCGATCTGGCGCGGCTGGAGCTGCCCGCCGATGCGGATGCGGCATGGGTCAAATGCGTAGCCGATCCCAAGGATGACCTGTCCTCGCCCATGAAAGGCCCGTTTGTCAGCCGACGCGGTGGTGATGTCACGGTTGAGCGTGTGGCGCTGCAACTGGTGAAATCTGCGCGGCTCTTGCCGGCCGTGTTGGTGCTGGATGTAAACGGCCCGCTGCAAGACGACTGGACGGTTCTGGAGGCGGAGACCACGAAAGGGTTGCTCACGGCACCGGTGCAGCACGCCGCCCTTGTGTCGGGCCGGGTCCCGATCGAGGTCTCGTCTGCGGGGCGCGTGCATGTGTTTCGTCCCAATGACGGGGGCGACGATCATGTGGTTTGTGAAATCGGGCAGCCGCCCCGCGGCGAACCGGTTCTGGTGCGCCTGCATTCGGCCTGCTTCACCGGCGATGTGCTGGGGTCGCGCAAATGCGATTGCGGGCCGCAGCTGCATGCAGCCCTCGATCAGATGGGGGCCGAAGGGGCCGGCGTGCTTCTCTACCTCAGCCAGGAGGGGCGGGGGATCGGATTGGCCAACAAGCTGCGCGCCTATGCTCTGCAGGATCAGGGGTTCGATACGGTCGAGGCCAATCACCGCCTGGGGTTCGAAGATGACGAGCGGGATTTCCGCACAGGCGCCGATTTGCTGAAACGCCTCGGCTTTACCCGCATCCGGCTGATGACGAACAACCCGGCCAAGGTCGCGATGATGGAGGCGCAGGGCATCGAGGTGGTCCAGCGTGTGCCGTTGCGGGTCGGGCGGCGGGCCGAGAATGCGGATTACCTGGATGTGAAGGCCCGGAAGTCGGGGCATTTGTTATGAATGTCTCGGCTCCTTCGGAGCCGATCCGCCGGGGGCTCTGCCCCCGAACCCCCGAGGTATTTGCGGGCCAATGATGAGCGCGCGCGATCTTGTCGTGACGCCCCGGGGGGTGCGGTTTTGGGGGCGTTGCTTTCCCTGCGTCGTCGGGCGCGGGGGTGTGGTGACGGGCAAGCGCGAAGGCGATGGGGGTACACCTGCAGGGGTGCACCGCCTGGTTGGCATGCTTTACCGGCCCGACCGGATCGCGCGACCCACGAATTGGGCGATACCGATCCGGCCCGGCGATCTCTGGTGTGATGATCCCGTGCATGAAGACTATAACCTGATGGTGCGCGCGCCCTTTGGGGCCAGTCATGAGCGGCTCAGACGGGCCGATCCGCTCTATGACCTTGTGCTGCTGACGGACTGGAACTGGCCCTTTGCCGAAAGGGGCCGGGGGTCGGCGATCTTCATTCACCGCTGGCGGCGGGCCGGGGTGCCGACCGAGGGGTGCGTCGGCCTGCGCCCCGAGCATCTGCGATGGATTGCGCCGCGCATTGTCTATGAGACGCGGCTGATCGTTCAGGCATAGCTGCGTTCGCCGAAGATCGCCGAGCCGACGCGGATATGGGTCGCGCCCTGCGCGATGGCATCCTCGAAATCGCTGCTCATTCCCATGCTGAGGCCTGTGAGGTCATTGCGTCGCGCGATCTTGGCCAGGAGCGCGAAGTGGAGGCTTGGGGCCTCATCCACAGGGGGGATGCACATCAGGCCCTTGAGTGGCAGGCCAAGGCTGCGACACTCGGCGATCAGAGCGTCGGCGTCGTCGATCGGGCAGCCCGCCTTTTGATCCTCGTCGCCGGTGTTCACCTGAACAAAGACATCGGGGCAGGTGCCGGTCTCATCGGCGATGCGGGCGATGGTGCGGGCAAGTTTGGGGCGGTCGACGGTGTGGATGGCGTCGAACAGCTCCATCGCGGCCCGGGCCTTGTTGGTTTGCAGGGGGCCGATCAGGTGGAGTTTGATATCGTCAAAGCGTTCGCGGAGGGCGGGCCATTTGCCCTGCGCTTCCTGCACCCGGTTTTCGCCGAAGACGCGATGGCCCTGTTCCAGCACGGCCTCGACCCGGTTCAGGGGCTGGACCTTGCTGACGGCGATCAGGTGGATGTCGTCAAGATTTCGGTCGTGCTCTTTGGCGGCGGCGACAAGGCGGGTCTGGATATCATCGAGGCTCATGGCCCGTTCTATTCCTTGTGCTCAAAAAGAAAAGAGCGGGCGCCAGGCCCGCTCTCTCCGTTTCAAATCCCAGAGGGGATTAGAAGGACATCGTGATACCGAAGTCGTAGGACGGATCGGTAAGCTCATCGCCGAATGTGCCCGAGGTGATGTCGATATCGTCGCCGTCAGCAAAGCCCGCTTTCAGCGCTGCGCCACCGCCGAGATCATACGAAACACCGATGCCGTAAACATCTGCGTCGGTGGTAT
>JBCCWG010000010.1:0-37462 GCA_039193985.1 Pseudomonadota bacterium | reverse complement strand
GAGCGTCACGCCGCAGTGGCGCGCGAGATGCTGGCCAAGGGCGCGGCCTATAAGTGTTTCTCGACCCAGGACGAGATCGAGGCCTTTCGCGAAAAGGCCCGCGCCGAGGGGACAAGCACACTCTTCCGCTCGCCCTGGCGCGATGTGCCCGAAAGCGAGCATCCGGATGCGCCGTTTGCGATCCGTGTGAAGGCCCCGCGCGACGGCGAAACCGTGGTCCGCGACCAGGTGCAGGGCAATGTCACTATTCGCAACGATCAACTCGACGACATGATCGTGCTGCGCTCGGACGGAACGCCGGTCTATATGCTCGCCGTCGTAGTGGATGACCACGACATGGGCGTGACCCATGTGATCCGGGGCGATGACCACCTGAACAACGCCGCACGGCAGATGCTGGTCTATAATGCGATGGGTTGGGACGTGCCGGTGTGGGCGCATATCCCGCTGATCCATGGCGAAGACGGCAAGAAACTGTCGAAACGTCACGGCGCGCTTGGCGTGGATGAATGGGCGACGGAGGGCTATCCGGCCTCGGCCATGCGCAACTATCTCGCGCGTCTCGGATGGAGCCATGGCGATGACGAGTTCTTCACCGATGCGCAGGCGGTCGAGTGGTTCGATCTTGACGGGATCCGCAAGGCGCCAGCGCGGTTCGACACCAAGAAACTCGCCAGTCTGAGCGGGCAGCATATCGCGGCCAAGGACGATGCTGCACTGGTAGCGGAAATCACGGATTTCATGGCCCTTTCCGGGCAGCCCCCGCTCACCGAAGCACAGGCCAACGCGTTGACCGGCGCCATGTACTGTTTGAAAGACCGCGCGAAGACCTATCCGGAACTGATTGAAAAGGCGCATTTTGTGCTGACAAACCGCCCGATCCAGCGCGACGACAAATCAGCGCAGGCGTTGGATTCTGTACACGTTGGTATACTGCGCGAATTGACGCCGCAGTTGCAAAATGCTAGCTGGAACCGCGAGACGCTGGAGGCCCTTGTCGGCGAACTGGCGACCGCACATGACACCAAGCTCGGAAAGCTTGCAGCCCCCTTGCGGGCCGCTTTGGCCGGACGCGCTGTTTCGCCCAGTGTATTCGACATGATGCTGGTGCTGGGGCTCGAGGAAACGGTTTTGCGGCTGTCCGAAGCGACCACCTGACCCGTCGGTTCCTTCCGTCTGGTCCAGAGAAAAGGAAGAGGATCGTGAAAGATATGACTGACGGCAAGAAGGTTGCGAAACTCTCTCTGGATGGCAAGGAACTGGAGCTTCCGATCCTGTCGCCCACGGCGGGCCCCGACGTTGTCGATATCCGCAAGCTCTATGCTCAGGGCGACGTCTTCACCTATGACCCGGGCTTCACCTCGACCGCGTCCTGCGACTCGACCATCACCTTCATCGATGGCGACAAGGGCGAGCTTTTGCATCGCGGGTATCCGATCGACCAGCTTGCGCAGAAGTCGCACTTCCTCGAAGTGTGCTATCTGTTGCTTTACGGCGAGTTGCCCAAGGCCGCGGAACTGGAAGATTTTGAAAGCCGCGTGACCAACCACACCATGCTGCACGAGCAGATGGTCTATTTCTATCGCGGGTTCCGGCGCGATGCGCACCCGATGGCGATCATGACCGGTGTCGTGGGGGCCATGTCGGCCTTCTATCACGACAGCACAGACGTCAATGACCCCTGGCAGCGCGAGGTCGCCTCGATCAGGCTGATCGCCAAAATGCCGACGATTGCGGCCTGGGCCTATAAGTTCTCCATCGGGCAGCCCTTCGTCTATCCGAGGAACGACCTCGACTATGCGTCAAACTTCCTGCGCATGTGCTTTGCGGTACCGGCGGAGGAGTATGAGGTCAACCCGATCCTGTCGCGCGCGATGGACCGGATATTCACGCTGCATGCCGATCACGAGCAGAACGCCTCGACCTCGACTGTACGTCTCGCCTCGTCTTCGGGTGCCAACCCGTTTGCCTGCATCGCAGCCGGTATCGCGTGCCTCTGGGGCCCTGCCCATGGCGGCGCGAACCAGGCCTGTCTGGAAATGCTGCGCGAGATCGGCACGCCGGACCGTATCCCCGAGTTCGTGGCGCGGGCCAAGGACAAGGACGATCCGTTCCGCCTGATGGGCTTTGGCCACCGGGTCTACAAGAACTTTGACCCGCGCGCGAAGGTGATGAAGCAATCTGCCGACGAAGTGCTCGACCTTCTGGGAATCGAGAACAATCCGACGCTGCAGGTCGCCAAGGAGCTGGAACAGATCGCCATCGACGATCCATATTTCGCCGAGCGCAAGCTTTATCCGAATGTCGATTTCTATTCGGGCATCATTCTCGATGCCATGGGCTTCCCGACCGCGATGTTCACGCCGATCTTTGCGCTCGCCCGTACTGTTGGCTGGATCAGCCAATGGAAGGAGATGATCGCGGATCCGGCGATGAAAATCGGGCGCCCCCGCCAGCTCTATGTCGGCGAACCGATGCGCGACTACGTAGATGTTGAAAACCGGTAAGGCCGGTTAAGGCAAACATAACAGTTGCGCGGCAGGCGCGAACAGTTTAGGGCGGCGACGGGTCAGCAGTTCACCCAGTCGCCGCCGGTCACATTCGATCTTGCTAAACCTGTTTTCAGATATGCCTTCCTTTCTTCCAAGGCGCAGTCGACAATGGCGGCACTCGGCCCTCTAAAGCGCTTTTTTGAAAGGTCGGCTGACGATGTCCCGAACCCCACTCCCCCTCGTGATCGAGGATGTAGCTCAATTCGCTGAGGCGCTGAGGCGCGCCTGGCCGGATGATCCACCAGGTCATCTAAGCGCCATGAACCTTGTTGCACGCGCAGCTGGTTATCGGTCGTGGCAGGTGCTCAAGGCAACAGCGCCTTTGCCCGACCAACCCAGTGATCAAGACCTGCGACGGGTCAACCTCGCCCTGCGCGCATTTGATTCCGAAGGACGCATGAACAGATGGCCGAAAGGCTATGCGGTTCAACGCCTGTGCTTGACCGCCTTCTGGTCGCGCATCCCGTCCCATCGCGACCTGTCCGAACGCGAGATCAACGCGATCCTGAAAGAAGGCGAAGTCTTTGGCGACCATGTGCTTCTGCGCCGCTCGCTCATCGACCACGAGCTTGTCCGCCGCACCAATGACGGAGGAGTCTACCGCCGGGTCGAGCGGCGCCCAGATGCAGCTGAGCGGACCGTTATCCGTTCTTTGGCCGAGCGGTGGGCCGCAAGTAAGGAAAACGCGTGAGCGACTAGCGCCCCTCGTACTCCGCCGGGCGTTTTTCGAGGAACGCCATGACGCCTTCCTGAAAGTCGCGGGTCTTGCCGCAGCGGCCCTGCAGACGCGCTTCGGTCAAGAGCTGTTCCTCCAGCGTGTTAGCATAGGAAGTGCGGATCGCCTCCTTGGCGTATTGGTAGGTCATAGTCGGACCCGCCGCGAGTTTCGCGGCACGAGCGCGCCAATGGCTCTCGAAGGCGCTGTCTTCCACCGCTTCCCAGATCATGCCCCAGTCCGCCGCCTGCCGGGCCGGAACAGGCTCGGCGAAAAGTGCGGCCCCCATGGCGCGGGCAAATCCCACCTGGCGGGGCAGCCAATAGGTGCCGCCTGCGTCGGGGATCAGACCGATGCGGGCAAAGGCCTGAAGAAACACGGCCTTTTCCGACGCGATGACCACATCCGCGGCAAGCGCAAGGTTCGCCCCTGCCCCGGCGGCCGCGCCATTGACGGCGGCGATGGTGGGCACCGGGCAGTCATAGATCGCGCGCAGGAGTGGTACGTATTCGTCGCGGAGCGTTCGTTCGAGGTTTACGCTGGCAAGCGACTTGGCATCGCTGAGGTCCTGCCCTGAACAAAACGCATCGCCCGCACCGGTGAAGACGATGGCGCGCGCCTCATTCGCCTCGGCCTTTGTGGCGTGCAGCAGTTCTGCGCGCATCACGGCGTTGAGGGCATTCTTCACCTCGGGCCGTTGCAACATGACAACGGAATAACCGTCCTGCCGGGTAACTTGTAAGGTGCGATAGTCCATAGCTTGCCGTCCTTCCGAAGGGTTACGGCAAGACATAAGTGAACTGATCCGTTCAGGAAAGGCCGACGCGGCGTCGCGGCCGATTTAATCGTCGATCAGCTCCGCCAGTCGCGCCTTTTCACTGTCGGAGAGACCTTCAGGTGCGACCTCGTGACGGCGACCGCGGACATAGGCCAGAGAGATGGCGAGGCCGCCGAGAAACAGCACTGGGGCAGCGAGCCAGAGGACAAGGTTCGAGCCGGTCGCGCGCGGTGTCAGCAGCACATATTCGCCATAGCGCGAGACAAGGAAATCGATCACTTCGTCATCGCTGTCGCCTTCAACCAGCCGCTCGCGCACCAGAATGCGCAGATCGCGCGCGAGTTCGGCATTGCTTTCGTCGATGGATTCGTTGCGGCAGACCAGACAGCGGATGCCCTTGGAAAGCTCGCGCGCGCGCTCTTCCAGCACCGGGTCCTCAAGGATCTCATCCGGCTGAACGGCGAATGCGGCAGTGGTCATCGCGAGCCAGAGGACGAGAACCCGGATCATTCCGCTGCCACCTCGGTCGCGCGCTGTTTTGCGGCGCCGGGGGCGACGCGGAAGCGGCGATCGGTGAGTGACAGCAAGCCGCCCAGCGACATGATGATGGCACCGGCCCAGATCCAGTTCGCATAGGGCTTGATGAAGGTCCGGATCGCCCAGCTGCCATCGGCCTGTTCATCGCCAATCACCGCATAGAGATCGCGGAAGACCCCGTTAGAGATCGCGGCCTCGGTCGTGGGCATTCCGGCGACCGGATAATAACGGCTTTCCGGCGTCAGAACAGCGGTTGTGTTACCTTTCACCAGTTGGATTTCAGCCATGGTGGATTGGTAATTCGGCCCTTGCACGTCGCGCACATCGAGAAGTGTGACGGTATAGCCGCCCACCTCGAACGTGTCGCCGATATTGGCGGTGCGCACATCCTCAATCTCCCACGCCAGCAGGGCGGCGATGCCGAAGATTGTGATTCCGAAACCGGTATGCGCCGTGACGCGCCCCCAGTCGGCGCGCGGCAGGCGCCAGGCGCGGCTGAGTTTGTCGCCAATGCCACCACGCCCGGTCCGAAGCCAGAGGTCGGCGAGTGCGCCGACCACCAACCAGCTTGCGAGCAAGGCGCCCATGGGTGCCAGCAGTGTGCGGCCGGTCTGGAAGGTCCAGACCAGTGCGAAGAGTGCAAAGGCCGCCAGCAGGGCGATCCAGAGCGGTTTGAACGAGCGTTCCAGCTTGGCGCGTTTCCACGGCAGGATCGAACCCAGCGGCAGCAGCAGCGCGAGCAGCACCATGAAAGGTGTGAAGGCAGCGTCAAAGAAGGGCGGACCCACCGACACTTTGCGGTCAAACGCCATCTCGGCCACCAGCGGCCAGATCGTGCCGATGAAGACCACAAAGGTGGCCACCGCCAGCAGCACGTTGTTCATCACCAGTGCGCTTTCGCGGCTGACGGTCGAGAACACGCCCTTGGACTGCATCTCAGACGCACGAATGGCGTAGAGCGTCAGCGCGATGCCCATGAAGACGCCAGTGATGCCCAAGAGGTAGACACCCCGCTCGGGGTCGTTCGCGAATGCGTGCACACTGGTCAGCACGCCCGAGCGCACGATAAACGCGCCGATCAGCGAGAAGCCAAAGGCCAGGATGGCGAGCAGGATGGTCCAGCTTTTCAGCGCCTCGCGCTTCTCGACCACGATGGCCGAATGGAGAAGTGCAGCCGAGATAAGCCAGGGCATGAAGCTGGCGTTTTCCACCGGATCCCAGAACCAGAACCCGCCCCAGCCAAGCTCGTAATAGGCCCACCATGATCCGAGCGCGATGCCGATGGTCAGGTTGAGCCACGCCAGCAGGGTCCAGGGCCGCACCCAGCGGCCCCACGCAGCATCGACGCGGCCCTCGATCAGGGCGGCGACGGCGAAGGAAAAGCTCATCGAAAGGCCGACGTAACCCACGTAAAGGAACGGCGGGTGGAAGGCCAAACCGGGGTCTTGCAAAAGCGGGTTCAGGTCCTGGCCGTTCATCGGCGGCATGGCCAGCCGCAGGAACGGGTTCGACGTGAAGATCAGGAAGCTGAGGAAAGCCACGCAGATCGAACCTTGCACGGCCAGCACGCGGGCCTTGAGCTTATCGGGCAGATTGCCACCGAAGAGCGCCACAAGTGCCCCGAAGAGCGCCAGGATCAGGCACCAGAGCAGCATCGAGCCTTCGTGGTTTCCCCAGACGCCGGTCACCTTGTAGAGCATCGGTTTCAGCGTGTGCGAGTTCAGCGCGACCAGCCGCACCGAGAAGTCGGAGGTGACAAAGGCATAGGTGAGCGCACAAAAGGAAAAGGTCAGCAATATGCACTGCGCAAGGGCTGCGGGGCTGCCAAGCGCCATCCACGAGACCCAGCCGCGCTGCGCGCCGACCATGGGCAGAACCATCTGGATTCCGGCCACAAGCAGGGCCAGCAACAAGGTGAAATGTCCAAGCTCTACGATCATGCGCAGAGTGTAGTTCGCCCGCCCCGGCCCGCCAAGCGGCGGTTGGTCGCAAGTGCGTTATCTCACGCGGAAAGTGCGACGAACACCGAAATGGCCGTAACCGCCAGGATCGGCGCGAAGGTGGCGAGGCGCGACAGCGCGAAGGAGCGGCCGATCACGTCGAGATGCAGGATCGCCCCCACCAGCGAAAAGGACAGGAATACAAAGAGGAACGGATTGTCCTGCATCCATTCGGGTTGACTGAGCACGTTGAAGAACCACCACCATGCCATGACGCCGGCCGCACCGGCCCATCCAAAGGCCATGCCCAGGGCCAGCGGGGTCGAACGCTGGACCCAAAGCCAGAGAAACGTGCCCGCAATCACCAACGCAAGGAGCGAGAACGCCCCATAGCCGATCTTGTAGATCACCTGATAGCCGAACAGCAGATTGCCGATCTCGAAGGCCGCGACCAGCGCGCCCCAGAGCAGAATTGGTTTGGTCATCGTCTCAGAACCTCTCTCAGCAGGGTGTCCAGATCATCGGCGGCCCTTTGGTTGCGCTCGATTGCGCGGTTGAGGCGCAATCCCGCAAGGCGCTGGCGGACCCCGTTCCACATGCGTTTCAGCATCCGTTAACTCCTCGGCATCCGCTCGCGGATCACGGTCGCGATCTCGGTCAGGATCGCTGCGTTCTTGTCGAGGACGGCGCGCGTGGCGCGGTCCTTTTCCGCATCCCGCCAGAGCAGAAAGAAGACGAGGATGACCCAGGGGCCATGATCGGCAA
This sequence comes from Pseudomonadota bacterium, assembly GCA_039193985.1. Classification (GTDB taxonomy): domain Bacteria; phylum Pseudomonadota; class Alphaproteobacteria; order Rhodobacterales; family Rhodobacteraceae; genus JAJDOD01. Next base: position 30,175 of record JBCCWG010000010.1, on the reverse strand, counting down.
GCAGCTTGAGGATCAGATCACCGCTCACGGGACAGTCTCCAGTCTTCAAGGGCGGCGTTGTCAGTAAAGCGGGCTTCAGTGGAGGCCTGGGTTTGCAAGACCAGCGGGTCATCTTCGGGGTCTGCCCCCTCCAGCGCTTCGATATGACGGATTACGTCCGGCGCACGGGCCAGCGTCAGGGCGAGTGACTTGTGCAGATCATGTGTTTTCGCCTGATGCCGCGCGCCGAAATAGAATGAGACGATGGCTCCCATCAGCCACCAGAGCGGTTCGGGCACCAGGGCGATCCCCTGCATCCTTTGGGCGAACCAGACCGGGTTGGTCATGGCCGAGACGAACAGCCCCAGCGTGCCAAGCGCCAGCATCGGGCGCGGCAAGCGGTTCAGGCCGTCGACGAAGCGGTCGAACCATCCCCGCCGCTCCAATTGAAACTCGGCCGCGAACTGTGACAGCGCCGCCGCGTGGCGCGCGGCCTTGCGAACCTCGGCCGCTTCGGCGTTGGGGCGAAACACCTCGACCGTTTCGCGCAAGGCGTTGCGCCCGCTGCCGAAGAGCGTGCCGAAAAGATCGCCGATCATGTCCAGCCTCGGGTGCGGGCGGCGTGTTCGGCATCGCTCAGACGGTACTTTGGCGCGATGAACGCCTCGGCCCGGCGAATCCACCCGCCTTTGCCGCCGTCGCGACGGCGCGCGTACTTCCGGCTGGCCGCCCGGCGGTCGGCCAGAGCATAGTAATAGTTGCGCCGCTCGATCCCGTAGGCATCAGCCAGATGATCGGGGGCCGCCTTGGCGGCAGATCGCGCGACTGACCGGGTCTCTGGGCCGATCCAGCCGTCAACCTTTACGTCGAACCCCATCTTCACCAACAGGCGTTGCAGGATCTTCACCGCATTGGCCCCGGCATTGACCTGCGTATCAAACACTGTGGCGTGCAAGGTCGCGGGCAAGTGCGAGATGCCCGGATCGTGGAAGTAGTGCTGGATGAAGATTTCGCGGGCCTGCGCCTTGGTCAGACGACGCACATCTTGTGTGTCGACATCGCCGTCACCATCGAGATCAAGGCCGAGGCGCCGCATTGTGTGGATCGTGACGCCGTGATTTGTCGCCCCGCCCGGATCGTCGGGATCGTTCACATACCCGCCTTCCCGGTCGAGTATGGCCTCAGCTATTTCGGCAACTGTCTGCATGGCACCCGCTCCGCCTTTGACTGCGGAAAAGGTGCGGATCAGGGGTTAACGGCGCGAGAACTAGCCGCTCGGTTCCTGATAGACGCCCTGCTCTTTAAGCATTTCAATCACTTCGGCAGGCATGTAGGTCTCGTCATGTTTTGCAAGCAATTCAGACGCTTGGAAGACGCCGTCGACGTAATAGCCCTTGACGATCGTGCCTTGCCCTTCACCGAACAAATCCGGCGCGGGGTCGTTTCCGACATAGCGCACGGGCACTTCCGAGGACGCGTCTTCGATGACAAACTCGAACTGAACTCCCTCCACCTCTGTCATCGATCCTTCTTTCACCAAACCGCCAAGCTGGAAGTATTCATACTCGGCAGGGGGCGCAGCCAGCACCTCGGTCGGCGAGCGGAAGAACTGAAAGGCGTCCTTCGGCAGGAACCAAAGAATCGTAAGGACGCCGACAATGCAAACGCCCGCCATCGAGATGATTTGAATACGCCGTGTTTTCTTCAGTCCCTTCATCGCGGCATCTCTTCACAACTCAGTTGCATCACTTGGTGCGCCTCAAGGATAGACCGGAGCCATCATCAGACCAGCCGTTTCCGCCTCGCCCAGCATCAAATTCGCGTTCTGCACCGCCTGCCCCGACGAGCCTTTGGTCAGGTTGTCGAGGACAGCAATCACAGTGGCACGACCGCTCACCCGATCCCCGGCCACGCCGATGTGGCAGAAGTTCGAGGCACGGACGTCTTTCATTTGCGGCATCTCCCTAAACGGTAAAACCTTGATGAACACTTCTTCAAGATAGGCACTTGTCAGCGTTTCGTGAACCACCTGCGGATCACCTTTCAGATAACAGGTCATTACGACGCCCCGCGCAGCGGGTACCAGATGCGGCGTGAACTGAATTTGCACGTCGCGCCCGGCCGCCTTGGAGAGCTCCTGATCAAATTCGCCCAGATGTCTGTGGGTGCCGCCGAATGAATAGCCTTTGATGTTTTCGCTCAACTCGGACAGAAGCAAATGCTCCTTCGCCGACCGCCCGGCCCCGCTGGTCGCGGCCTTAAGGTCGAGGATGATGTTGTCGAGGTCGATGACCCCGGCCTTCACCAACGGGATCAGCGCATACTGCCCGGTCGCGGCGTTGCAGCCGGTTCCGGCGACAAAACGCGCGCCCTGAATGTCATCCCGGTAAAACTCGGTCAGGCCGTAGACCGCCTCGGCCTGCAGCGCGACGGCATCATGCGCCTTGCCGTACCACTTGGCATAGGCCTCCGGATCGCGGAGCCGGAAATCGGCGGAGAGGTCGACCACTTTCACGGATGTGGGGACCTGAGGAATAACCGCCTGGCTGGTCGCATGGGGCAGCGCGCAGAAGACGAGGTCCAGCCCATCATAGTCCAGCTGATCGATGGTGATCAGGTCCGGCAGGTCCAGATGGCGCAGATGCGGATAGACCGCCGCCATCGGCTGCCCAGCTTTACGGTCACCCGTCAAGGCCTTGATTTGAAACGACGGATGCGTCGCGATGATCCGAACCAGTTCGGCGCCGGTATAGCCCGAGGCGCCCAGAATGGCGATGTTATGGGGCATGTCTCCCCTCCTGCGATTTGATTATGGCCATAAAAGGTTGTGGGGGTCCGCGCAATCCGCCTCTAGACTCGCCCTATGGCCAAACCGATCACCCACCAGATCCGTGAGACCGCGCTTACCCTGCTTCGCCAAAGCCCCGAGGGCCTGCGGACGGCAGAGCTGAAAAAGCGCATAGAAGAGGTCCATCCGGACTTTCATCCCAAAACGATCAACGGTGTTGTGTGGTTGTTGGCCGAAAATTGCGCCGATCAGGTCGAGAAACCGGAGCGGGGCTTGTTTCGATTGAAGGCGGCGTGACGCGCTTACGCGGCGTGAAACTCCGTTCGTCGTCGGAGGAACCGGGTCGCCTGATCGCTTACCCGCTGTGGATCGCCTGTCGTCAGAAACATTCCAACCTCACCAGGGCCCCGCATTTCGGGCCTACGCTCCAGATAATCGGCAAGGCTCTCGGCCACAAGCCTTGGTTGGCTGAAGACCGGCACATTCCCACCCAGTGCGGCTTTGAAGTCTTCCTCCACAATCGGGTAATGCGTACAGCCCAAGACGGCGGCGTCCGGTTCGGGCATCTTCCGTTTGAGCGCGTCGACATGGCTGCGCACCAGCGCTTCGGCCAGGATCATGTCGCCTTCTTCAATGGCATCGACCACCCCGGCGCAGGCCTGCGCCTCGACATCCACACCGATGGCGCGGAACGCCAGTTCCCGCTGGAACGCCCGGCTCCGCACCGTTGCGGGCGTCGCGAACAGCGCAACGTGTTTCACCGCAACCTCGCGCGGTGGGGAATTGTCGCCCCATTGGCGCTCCGTCATAGCCTCGATCAACGGCACAAAGACGCCGAGGACGCGCTTGTCCGACGGCACCCAGCTTTCCTGCATCTGGCGCAGGGCGGCTGCAGACGCGGTGTTGCACGCGAGGATCACGAGGTTGCATCCGGCTTCGAACAGCCGCGACACGCCTGCGGTCGTCAAATCGAAGATGTCATCGGCGTCGCGCACCCCGTAAGGCGTGTGCGCATTGTCACCCAGATAGACAAACGGTACATCCGGCAACCGCTCAGACGCCGCCTGATAGACCGTCAGCCCACCGAGGCCACTGTCAAAAATCCCGACCGCCATCCCTGTCTGCCCGTTTGTGCTTTGCCTCAAACTCGAACCCATACCCGCCAGGGTCAATGGGTGTTGGCGACAGGGCATAGGTCCGCGCGCGCAGAAAGTCCATCATCGCGATCGGATCGCTTTTGTATCGGGCGATCTCATCCGCCGGGATCGGCTGGCCGATCACCAGTTTCACCGGTTCATCCGTCCGGCGTTTGAATTCCTTGATCAAAAGCGCCATGCGCAACGTCGTATGCAAGTGGCTGGCAATCTGGAACAGGCGCGAGTTGGCCCCTTCGAAGAAGATCGGCACAACCCGCGCTTCGCTTCGCGAGATCATCTTGGCCGTGAACGACCGCCATTTCGGGTCGAGTGGTGCTGAAAACGGCTTGGCACTGGTCGAGACCGTGCCGCCGGGGAACACGCCCATCGCGCCCCCTGCGCCGAGATAGCGCAGCGCCTCCTTCCGGGTGCGCAGGTTTTCGGCCATTGCCTCGCGCGTCTCGTCAAAGCTGATCGGCAGGATCACACGGTCAAGGTCTTCGGCCCGCTTGAACACATTATTGGCCAGAATGCGAAAATCCCCGTCCCGCCGCGACGAAAGGATATGCCCCATCATCAGTCCGTCAAGAATGCCATAAGGGTGGTTCGAGACAACGACGAGCGGGCCGGTCGCGGGAATGCTCTCCAAAGAACCGCCGACGATATCGAGTGAGAGACCATAGCGGTCGACCATGACCTGCCAGAAATCCTCACCCCGCGCGACCGCGTCCTGATACCCGGCAGCACGCCGGATCAGCTTCAATCGGCCCGTGACATTCTCAAGCGTTCGGATCAGCGCCCGCCCGCCCTTGGTCTGGGCGGAAAACGAATATGAGATGTCGCGAGCGACCTGCTTGTTCATCCAACTGCCCTTCCCAAAGGCGCGCCTTACCGGATCGTTTAAGGAATATAGGGCTGTATTGCGAGAGATCTTGTCAGTGTTGTGACAATACGCGTCGCGCCGCGATTCTTCGGTCACATAGCGTTCTTATTCGGCAGCCTCCGGCATAGCACGACCGGATCGCAGCGCGATCAGAAGCTCATCACGGCGTTTGGCGGCTGCGGCGGCGTTCGCCTCTTTCACCGGGCCGAACCCTCTGATTTGCAGCGGCAGTTCCGCAAGTGCCTTTGCCGCGTCGGGGTCGGCGTCCTGCGACTTGAGAATCTCGGCCATGTCCTTCTCGTAGTGCCGGATCAGGCGACGCTCCATCCGCCGTTCGGCCGTGTAGCCGAATGGGTCGAGCGGTGTTCCACGCAGCCGCTTCATCCGCGCCAGCAGCCGGAACTGCCATTCGCGCTTTTCCGAGAACGGGGATTTCTGGGGCCGACCGTTCGGCCCCTCTTTCGACAGCAGAGGTGGTGCGAGGTGATACGTCAGCTTGAGGTCGCCTTCGAACGTATCCTGCGCCTTGGCGCGCGTCTCTTGCAGCAAGCGCGCGACCTCATATTCATCCTTATAGGCCAACAGCTTGTGATAGCCCTTGGCGACAGCTTCCCGCATCGCCGGGTCTTCGAAACGGTTGACCATCTTGCGATAGCGCTTGGCCAGGCGCGCGCCCTGATAGTCGACCAAGTGACGCTCACGGAAGGCGATTTTTTCCTCCAGCGTCTTTGGCAGGTCGACCACTTCGGAGGCCGTGATCCTGGCCACCTCATCTCCGCTCAGAACCGCCCAACGCCCGATCTCGAACGCGCGAAGGTTCTCCTCGACCTTCGCGCCGTTCAACGTGATGGCGCGCCGGATCGCTTCGCCCGCCACCGGCACCTGCCCCATCTGCCAGGCCGCGCCGAAGAGGATCATGTTCGAATAGATCGCGTCACCCATCACCTTGGCGGCCAGTTCCGAAGCGTCAAAACTCTGCAACCCGTCCTGCATCTTGCGTTCGAGCGTCAGCAGCAGCCGGTCGCCCGGAATGGTGAATTCCGTGTTGCGGGTGAACTCGCCCGTGACGATCTCATGCGTGTTGACCACGCCGCGCGTGCGGCCCGTCGCCATCAACTCGGTCGTCTTGGCCCCCGCCGACACCACGAGGTCACCGCCGATCAGTGTGTCCGCCTCACCCACTGCAACCCGGATCGCGGTGATATCCTCGGGCGTCTTGCCGATCCGGCAGTGGATGTGCACCGCACCGCCCTTCTGGGCGAGGCCTGCCATCTCCATCATCCCCGCGCCCTTACCGTCGAGATGCGCGGCCATCGCCAGCACCGCGCCGATGGTAACGACGCCGGTGCCGCCGACGCCGGTGATCACGGTGTTATGGGTCAGCGCAATCTCCGGCAGCACCGGTTCGGGCAGATCGCCGGTGTCGATATCGACCGTCGCGGCCTTGCGGATCGACGCGCCTTCAATGGTCACGAAGGACGGGCAGAAGCCGTCGACGCAGGAGAAATCCTTGTTGCACGACGACTGGTCAATCGCGCGCTTGCGCCCCAGTTCGGTCTCGACCGGCACGATGGAGACGCAGTTCGACTGCACCCCGCAATCGCCGCAGCCCTCGCAAATGTCGGTGTTGATGAAGACGCGCTTGTCTGGGTCGGGGAACTGCCCGCGCTTGCGCCGCCGCCGCTTTTCTGCGGCACAGGTCTGGATATAGAGGATCGCGGTCACGCCCTCCGTCCCGGCCATGCGCTTTTGTACCAGCGGCATCTCAGATCGGTCGTGCCAGGTGACCTCCTTGGGGAACAAGCTGCGTTCAGGTTCTTCCTTGGGGTCATAGACCACGGCGAGGTCCTTGATCCCGGCGGCCAGCAACTCGCGCGCGATCTTCTCGGGCGGCAGGTCGCCGTCATTCGACTGCCCGCCGGTCATCGCGACCGCGTCGTTGTAGAGCACCTTGTAGGTGATGTTGACGCCCGCCGCCAAAGCGGCGCGCACCGCCATCAGGCCGGAATGGTTATAGGTGCCATCGCCGAGGTTCTGAAAGACGTGGTTGCGGGTTGAAAACGGCGCTTCACCGATCCAGTTCGCGCCCTCGCCGCCCATATGGGTGAAGCCGCTGGTCTCGCGATCCATCCACTGCACCATGAAATGGCAGCCGATCCCGGCATAGGCGCGTTCGCCCTTGGGTACCTTGGTGGAGGTGTTGTGCGGGCAGCCTGAGCAGTAATACGGCAGGCGCGCCGCGATGTCGGGCGCGTTGTCGACGGCCCGAGCGGCCTGAACGGTGGCAAGGCCCGCGCGGATACGGTCGGTGCCGCGCCCCTCCTCAATCAGGATGCCGCCGATCTTTTCGGCGATCATTGCCGGGTCGAGCGCAAAGCGCGTCGGGAACAACTCCTCGGAATGCATCGTCCCGGCGCCACCTTTGTACCAGCCACAGACGCGGCGGCCCCGCCGGTCGTCGAAGATCGCCTCCTTGATCTGCACTTCGATCAGTTTGCGCTTTTCTTCGACCACAACGATCAGGTCGAGATCTTCGGCCCAGTCGTTGAAGCCCTTCATGTCCAACGGAAAGGTCTGCCCGACCTTGTAGGTCGTGATGCCTAACCGCTCGGCCTCGTCCGCATCGATGCCCAAAAGCCCGAGCGCGTGGACAAGATCGAGCCAGTTCTTGCCCGCCGCAACGAAGCCGATCTTGGCTCCCGGCGAGCCCCATATCCGCTTGTCGATCTTGTTGGCGTGGGAATACGCCTCGGCCGCGAAACGCTTGTGGTCGATGATGCGCGCTTCCTGCGGGATCCAGTGATCGCCAAGCCGGATGTTCAACCCGCCTTCGGGCATCTGGAATTCCGGTTCGACAAACGTCATTCGGTCCGGCCGCCCGTCAATGACGGACGTCACTTCGACCGTGTCCTTCATCAACTTCAGACCCGCCCAAAGCCCGGAAAAGCGCGACAAAGCAAAGCCGTAGAGGCCATAGTCGAGGATTTCCTGCACACCCGCAGGGGACAACACCGGCATATAGGCATCGACCAGTGCCCAGTCCGACTGGTGACATACGGTCGAGCTTTCGCCGGTGTGGTCATCCCCCATCGCCATCAGGACGCCGCCCTTGGGTGAGGTTCCGGCCATGTTGGCGTGTTTCATCGGGTCACCCGACCGGTCGACACCCGGGCCCTTGCCGTACCAGAGCGCGAAGACGCCGTCGTGCTTGCCCTCGCCCCGCAACTCGGCCTGCTGCGTACCCCAGATCGCGGTCGCGGCGAGGTCTTCATTCAAACCCGGCTGGAACACGATGCCTGCCGCGTCGAGGTCTTTCGAGGCCCGCGCCATCTGCTGGTCCACGGCCCCCAAAGGTGATCCGCGATACCCGCTGACATAACCCGCCGTGTTCCATCCGCGCGCCTTGTCCTGTGCCGATTGCATCAGCATCAGGCGGACAAGCGCCTGTGTGCCGTTGAGAAGCACTGTCTCTTTGCTCAGATCGAACTTATCGTGCAGCGATACGTCGCGGGTGGTCATCACGGCTCCTGCGTTTACACTCACAGTATAGGTCACATTTGCTGACCTACCAAATCAAAAGCGCGTCACATTGGTCTTGGCAACCGGATTCGTTCCGAGTTTAACACCGATAAAGATGTGACCGCTAACATGAACGGATGACGACGCGATGGACTGGGACAAGCTCAGAATATTTCACGCGGTGGCCGACGCGGGCAGTCTTACCCATGCCGGTGATGTGCTGCATCTCAGCCAGTCCGCCGTCTCCCGACAGATTCGCGCGCTGGAAGACAGCCTGAACACCACGCTCTTTCACCGCCATGCGCGCGGACTGATTCTGACCGAACAGGGTGAGTTGCTGTTCGACGCCACCTCGGCCATGACCCGGCGCCTCGATACGGCCGAGGCACGCATTCGCGACAGTGAGGAAGAGGTGTTCGGCGAACTCAGGGTGACGACGACCACCGGGTTCGGGTCGCTCTGGCTCGCGCCGCGGCTGCCGAAGCTCTATGAGGAGTATCCCGAACTCAAGATCGACCTGATGCTTGAAGAACGCGTCCTCGACCTGCCGATGCGCGAGGCGGATGTGGCGATCCGCATGAAAGAGCCAAGCCAGGCTGACCTGATCCGCCGCAAGCTGATGACAGTGCGCATGTGCCTCTATTCGGTGCCGGAATACCTCGACAAGGCGCCAAAGCTCGCGCGGATCGAAGACATCACAAACCATCGGCTGATTTGCCAGAACGTCACCACGACGCAAGTCAGTGCGGGCGCGAACCTGGTCAAGGAACTGCTGACCCACGACATCAAGTCGATGCTGACTGTGAACAACTATTTCGGCGTCCTGCAGGCCGTGAATGCCGGGCTTGGCATTGGGGTCTTGCCGGATTACGTGATCGAAGATTTTCCGGACATTCAACGAGTGCTGCCGGATGTGGAATCAAACGATGTGCCTGTCTTCCTAGCGTTTCCCGAGGAACTGCGTCAGTCGCGCCGCATCGCTGCGTTCCGGGATTTTGTCACCGAAGAAATCATCGCGCACAGAAAGCGCATGAAAAAGTGACAGACTGCACAATACCTATGCACTGATCGCATATCGGAAATGCAATCTTTACGACCCAAGGTCGGTTGCAATTTATCCGGCTCTGGTTAACTCACATGGTGAACACGGCGGCATTTGCCGCTGGATTCAACCTCCCTGTTGGACTGGCCGGGCTTTGCGCCCGGCCTTTTTTCGTCCGGTGAAGCGCTTTCAAGAAAAACATGAGGAAATTCGATTTGCCAGGGCGCACGACCCGTGGCAAACGGGCCAAATCCCTCTCCCCATAGGTGTGACATGACAGATGCATTGACCCGGTATCTTGAGGCCAATGACTGGGTACTGGCAGATGGCGCCACCGGCACCAATCTTTTCAACATGGGTCTGCAATCGGGCGACGCGCCCGAGTTCTGGAATGTCGAGGCAACCGATAAAATCCGAACGCTCTACAAAGGCGCGGTCGATGCGGGCAGCGATCTGTTCCTGACCAACACGTTTGGCGGCAACGCCTCGCGCCTCAAACTACATGACGGTCAGGATCGGGTGCACGAGTTGAACAAGGCCGGGGCCGAGATTGCGCGCGAGGTGGCCGATGCCTCGGGTCGGACCGTAGTCGTGGCAGGCTCAATCGGGCCGACGGGCGATATCATGGAGCCGCTCGGCCCACTCACTTTCGAACTCGCGGTCGAGATGTTTCACGAACAGGCCGAAGGGTTGAAGGCGGGTGGCGCGGATGTGCTCTGGGTCGAGACGATCAGTGCGCCTGAGGAATACAAGGCCGCTGCGCGCGGGGCTGAACTGGCCGGCATGCCCTGGTGCGGTACAATGAGCTTTGACACGGCCGGGCGCACGATGATGGGCCTGACCAGCGCCGGGTTGGTCGATCTGGTGGCCAAGCTCGATCACAAACCGCTGGCCTTCGGGGCCAATTGCGGGGTCGGCGCTTCGGATCTGTTGCGCACCGTGCTGGGCTTTACTGCGCAGGGCCCCGAGTTGCCGGTGATCGCCAAAGGCAACGCAGGTATCCCAAAATATGTCGAAGGGCACATTCACTATGACGGAACGCCCGAATTGATGGCGGATTACGCCGTTCTGGCCCGTGCCTCAGGCGCGCGGATCATCGGCGGGTGTTGCGGGACGACGCCGGACCACCTGGCCAAGATGCGCGCGGCCCTTGAAGCGTATACGCCAAGCCCGGTGCCGAGCCTTGAGCTGATTGCCGAGAAGCTGGGCGGGTTCTCCTCGGCCACCGATGGCACGGGCGATGACGAACCGCCCAAGCGGACGCGCCGGCGCCGGCGGGCTTAGGCAGCCAGAAGCGCGCGGGCGGCAGCCCGTGCCTCGTCGGTGACGCGATCACCGGCCAGCATGCGGGCCAGTTCATCGATCCGTTCAGCATCAGACAGGGCAGCCACTTCGCTGAGCGTCGCGTCATTCACCACGCGTTTCGCGACCCGCCAGTGGTGGCCGCCGCGCGCGGCAACCTGCGGGCTATGCGTGACAACGATGACTTGGGCATCCGATGCCAACGCTTCCAATCGGCGCCCGACGGCATCCGCCGTGGCCCCACCGACACCCCGGTCGATCTCGTCAAAGATCATCGTCACGCCCTCGCCTTCCGCCGTCAGCGCCACTTTCAACGCCAACAAGAACCGGCTGAGTTCGCCGCCCGATGCGATCTTGTTCAACGGCCCGGCGGGCGCACCCGGATTGGTGGCGACCGTGAAGGCCACGTGATCGCGCCCTTCCGGGCCCGCCGCGCCCTCGGTGATGTCGGTGGCAAATTCGGCACGTTCCAGCTTGAGCGGTGCCAGTTCGCGGACCATGGCAGCGTCAAGGCGCTCGGCAGCTTCGGCACGCGCGCTCCCCAACGCATCGGCGGCGGTTTCGTAGCGTTCCGACGCATCGCCAACGGCCTTGCGCAAAGCCGACAGGTTCTCCGCCCCGCCGTCGAGATCGGCCAAGCGTTCGGCAAAAACCGCGGCCATGTCGGCCAAACCATCCGGCGTCACGCTGTGCTTTCGGGCAAGGGCGCGAATGGCAAACAAGCGTTCCTCGGCCCGTTCCAACTCGGCAGGGTCGAACGCAAGTTGGTCGAGCGCGCGGGCGACCCCATCCTCGGCCTCCCCCAGTTCGACCAGGGCACGGTCCAGCGCAGTGATTGCCTCGACCAGCGCTTCGCCCGCCTCGTCCGAGGCCGTCTCCAGCCAACGCGCGGCGTCGCGCATCATGCCTTCTGCACCTTCCGTACCAAGTGCGGTATGCGCCCGTGCGACGTCTTCGCGCACCCGTTCACCCGCCTGCATCAAACGACGACGCGCATCGAGGGCCGCGTCTTCGCCCGGTTCGGGTGACAGCGCTTCGAACTCACTTACCGCATGGCGCAGGAAGTCTTCTTCCTCGCGCAGCGCTGCCACGCTCGCCTCCGCCTCGGCCAATTCCGAGCGTGCGCCCTGCCAGTCGCGCCAAGCGGCACGACACCGTGCCAGTAGATCGCCATGGTCACCGAACGCATCAAGCAACACGCGGTGCCCACGCGCATTCAACAAGCCCCGGTCGTCATGTTGACCATGAAGTTCGACCAGCGTGTCGGACAGGCGGCGCAAAACCTCGCCGGAGACGCGCCGATCATTCACCCAAGCCGTCTTGCGCCCGTCTCGCGCATTGACCCGCCGCAGGATCAGCCCGTCCTCAGACGGCAGGCCGCTCTCTGCAAGCACCTCAAACGCGGGATGGCCGCGGGGCAGATCGAACTCTGCCGTCACCTCGCCTTGGCTGGCCCCGTCACGGACAAGTTCGGCGCGGCCGCGCCACCCCAACACAAAGCCTAGCGAATCCAAAAGGATAGACTTGCCCGCCCCGGTCTCGCCCGTCAGCACGTTCAAGCCGGGCTGAAACTCAAGCGTCAGCCTGTCGATGATCAGCATGTCCCGGATATCGAGACTTCGCAGCATGGGGGATCAAAGCCACTCGCCGCGAACGGTCTGGCGATAGACCTGCCGCAGCCAGTTGTCGCCGGTCGCCTCGGGGCGCAGACCACGCCCGGTCAACAGCGCGAAACTGTCCTGGTACCAATCCGTCGACTGGAAGTTGAAGCCGAGGATCGCCCCGGCGGTCTGCGCTTCTTCGTTCAGGCCCAGCGACAAATAGGCCTCGACCAGCCGGTGCAGGGCTTCTGGCGTCTGCGTTGTGGTCTGGAAATCCTCGACCACGACACGGAACCGGTTGATGGATGCCACATAGTGGCCGCGCTTCAGGTAATAGCGCCCCACTTCCATTTCCTTGGCCGCCAGGTGATCAAAGGCCAGGTCGAACTTGAGGATCGCCGAGCGTGCGTATTCGCTGTCGGGATACTCCTCGATGACAGCGCGCAAGGCCTGAAGTGCCTCGAAGGTCAGGCCCTGGTCGCGGCCAACATCCTCAATCTGATCGTAGTAGGAAAGCGCCAGAAGATACTGCGCCCATGCGGCGTCATCATCCGCCGGGAATTGCGACAGGTACCGTTCGGCCGCACCGCGCGCCGATTCATAGTCGCGGTCCCGATGATAGGAAAACGCCTGCATGACCACCGCGCGTTTGGCCCACTCCGAGTATGGATAGAGACGCTCAACTTCGCCAAAGAGCCGAGCCGCATCGTCAGGTGCGCCCGCCTCAAGCTCGAACTCGGCACGTTTATAGAGGTCTTCGGCCGAGAAACTCTCAAGTGGTAAGGCCTCGTCACCACCACCACAGGCCGCTAAAACGCCAAATGCCATCGCAACCATGGCAGCGCGCCATGTGCTTGTCTTTGGCAATGTCTTCCGCATTCCGACCCTCACCACCGGTACCGAACCGCGTCGTAACACATAAGGTCTGCCAGCAAAACGGCTTTTGAGAAAGGGCTTTCGGTGCTGTGATCAGGACGCAAGACGCGCATAGTCGGTCCGGCGGACGCCCGAGCCCGGCAGACGCGCAACTGTCGCAGCGTCGCATTCGATCATTTCATAGGCCGACGGATCGGCAAAAAGCGCGCGCAACACGCGGTTGGTCATCGCATGTCCAGCTTTGTGCCCGACATAGCGGCCAAGGATAGGTGCGCCGGCCAGCGACAGGTCGCCCAGGGCGTCGAGCATCTTGTGACGCACTGGTTCGTCGCCGTGGCGCATGCCACCGGGCGTGACCACCGTGTCGCCATCGACCACGACAGCGCTTGTCACCGATGCGCCGACAATCAGTCCACGCTTGCGCATCGCCTCGATATCGGCTTCGCGGCAGAAGGTACGGCTGTCGCAAAGTTCGCGAACAAAGGCGCCATTTGCCATGTTGAGCCGCTTTTCCTGATGCCCGATGGCCCGGTCGGCGAAGTCAATCTCAAACTCGATTTCCAACTCCTGAGCCGGGCGCAATGTCACCTCGGCACCGTCATGGCGCACTTTGACGGTCTTCAGAACGCGGATCGCGCGCACCGGTGCATCCAGCCGCCGAATACCACGCGCCAATATACCGTCGACGAACTGCACCGACGACCCGTCAAGCAACGGCACTTCGGGACCGTCGATTTCGATCAACGCGTTGTGCACGCCGCAGCCTGCAAGAGCGGCCATCAAGTGTTCGATCGTCGCGACCGACACGCCGTCGGCGTTCGAGATGCATGTGTTCAGGTCGGTATTCGAAACCGCATCCCAGCGCGCGGGGATCAACGGGTTACGATCGGTGACGTCAATTCGGTGAAACCAGATGCCGTATTCGGCGGATGCCGGATTCACAATGACGCGCACGGCCCGGCCCGTATGAAGGCCCGTGCCCGAGAATGTCACGGAAGATTTCAATGTCGTTTGCACGTTATCGCTCTTTTTGGCTGCCGGCCTGCCTCCGGCTGAACGTTAGCTATTCCGACCGGCTCTGTGCCTCAACACAATCATTGCAACATCCTGAAACATGAATGTGTGGAGTGGGCGAATCACCGCCGAGTCGCGTTCAAATCGGCAATAAGTCACTGAAAAAAATAAAAAAGGCCGACACAAGCCGGCCCTTCAAATCGTGAATCCGTTTCGTGAAACTCGATCAGATCGCATCCACATCGTCGGCGACATCGTCGTCATGAGCCGAGCCTGTTCCGTCGCCCATGCCTTCGAACTTGAGCTGATCGGTGAAACGGGGCGCCGTCACAACGATGTTGTAGATCTCGGTTTCCTGCAGACCGATCGGCATGATCGGGATTTCCATAATAGGCGTGTAATCGACCCAGGTCTCCACAACGATCGCGCTGGCCCGATCCGCCATGATCGGAACATGCGGCGTGACGTTGGTCTTCACCCATTCTTCCCGCAAGTCCTCCTTACCGCCAACCCCGCGTGACCAGTAAAGCTCATGCGTTTGCGTCGTTTCGTTCCAGATGACAACCGACACCCGCATTTCCGTGTTTTCGGAGGTGCGCGCCAGCCAGCTATATATCTTGTTCATGTTGTTCAGATACGCCATGTTGATCTCCTCGGTTTCCCGCGAGAGAACGTCGGCCACTGTATAGGATGCCTTGAGATTGATGTTGCTTTCGCGAAGCCCCTCGAAGAAGACATACATCGCCATAAAGGCCCAGACGAGCATGGGGAACATCAGCACAGCCTCGACCGAGAATGTGCCGCGTTCATCGCGCAAGACCTTTCGAAACATGCTTTTGATCGACATTTGGGGGATCCCTTCCACGTTAATTCGGCTCGTTTACGAAGGCCGAACTGGACATGATGATGTAGCCACCGTTTTCGTCTTTAGGAATTGAGCGCCCTACCCCAAAATTAGGGAAGACAGCATCAACGGTCGCACAGACCCGGATGAGCATAAAATCGTTCTGTGCTCCGTTCTGAAAGTTTTTCGGCGGTTTGATTTCGTCAAGCCGGTCCTGGCAGTCTGCCTCATCCTCAAGGTTGACTGTCCAGGTGTCGCGATCGACGCGCGTCAATTCGATCTTGGTGACGTCGAGGCATTCGGGGATCAGAATGGCATCGCGGCAAATTTGCGCGCGCACATCGTCGTGCTCGATCTGGGCGCCACCGGCGAGGCGGATTTCCCGCACCGCCAAATCGACCGCCCGCTCCATCATCACGGCACGGATATTCATGATCGCGACTTCATAGGACGACAGGAAGACGCCCATGAAGAAGGGGAAGACCACGACGAACTCGACCGAAGCGACCCCTTTTTCCGAGATCCCGAAGGATCGCAGCTTGTCGCCGAATTTCTTGGCAAATCCAATCATTGTGTCAGCTTCAACTGGTTGATCTGGTTTTTGATCGACGCGAAGGCGTACTGAATGTCCTGACCGTTCACCCGGTAAAAGTGCTGCGGGGAAGAGGCACAGGCTTCCATGACATCGGCCGAGGCGTCGGTCACTTCGAAACCGATGGAGAACACCACGATGCCAGCATTTTTCGCTTGCGTGCAAATCGAAGCGAGCCGCTTGTCTTTCGTGTCCGCATTCACATTGCCGGACTGGGCATAAATCGGCACACGCGGACCGTTGTATCCCGCAATCGCCCCGATTTGCCGGTAGTATTCACTTGCATCGTAAGTACCGTCCTCTGCGCCCGTCGGCAGATACCAGCCACGATAGGCGCGCCACGCCATCGTCATTGCGTTCCACATCTCCAGCTTGCTCAGTTGAACATCATTGGCGTTTTCCGCTTCGTATTGCCGATCCGTCATGTCCCACCAGCGAACTTCGCCGCCAGATTCGATACGACGGGTATAGTCGCCCGACGAGGCGTCGTAGTAGACGTCGCTCATGCCCTCTTTGTCTTCGTCGCGAAGCATGTACTGCGTCGTGTTGATGCCGTCTGTCATCAGAACAATGAACTTCAACACATCCGGATAATCATGTGCACGCGGGCGCACGACAAACTCCGAGTCGATCGAGATCCCGTTCGAGCCATCCGACTGGAGGGCTGTCAGCGCAGGGTTCATCGACGGATCGAGCAGTGCTGTGCCCCACTTCATGGCCACGTCGATCGAGGTGTTCCCGCTCGCCGAAAAAAGATCGATCTGATCCTTCAGATCATCTGCATTGTTAGACCAGGGCAGAATGTCGACATAGTTCGCATCGCGGCAGACCGGGTACGCGTGATTGCGGTTGCTGTTCCACCCTTTAAACGGGTCGAAACTGGCGGTCTGCGACAGTGGGATCGGCTCCATGACCGGATTACCGTCCGCATCTTCGACCAGGTTGCCGTCTTCGTCCAATTTCGGGCGATACCGGTGAATGCCGGTGGTCTGGAAATCTTCTTCCTGGAAGTTCACGCAGTGCGAGAACTCGTGGTCGTGGACCGTGACCAGTTGGTCAATCAGTTCGGGACCGGCGGACACCTGGGTGGAATACGGAACCAGCGAGACCGACACCCGGTTGTCTTCTGCGCCTTCGAGGACGCCGTCGACGAAGTCCTTCGCCGCCGTTTGCATATTGCCCAGCTTACCGTTCCAGCCCATCGAGCCGGACACGTCGAGGATTAGGGAAACTTCAACATCGTTGACCGATTGTTCAGCCTGCGAAACCGATCCGTAGGGGAGCGAGTCGATTCCGACCATGTTCATCAGCATTGTGGGAGAGTCCGCATCGACCCTTACGGCCACCTGACGACCCGTGACAACCGGCAAAGTACCGACCTGCTCGACAACGATATCGTCGTCACTGACCTGGATGCCAACCTTACGGAGGTAATCCTTCACCACTTCCTTGGCAGGAACCGTCTGCTTAATGTTTGCTGCTGCAAGCACCGCACGGTCTGTCGAGTTCTGAACGTGCGTTCTCCGGTTCTCATACAACATGAGATCAACGGCTATACCGCCAAAGACGATCATCGTCATAAAGATGAACAATGAAAAGATGATGAGGGAGCCCTCTTCATCCTTCTTAAATCGCGTCACGCGTGATCCGACAAAACCACTCCTGAACATCGAATTCCCCTTCGTTCAAGACTCAATACGGTACGAACTGCACCGCCTTCAGTTGTCGTTAGGCAGGTTGTTCAAAGTAGGGCGTCTCAGAGGGCAAATTTATGGCGATCCGCTAAAATTGGCGGAGTTCTGGGGACAATGGCGGCCTCAGACAGGTCTGTCGCGCGTTTGGAAATAAAAAGAAAGGGCCAGCTTACGCCGGCCCGTAGGGAGTGAACTGTGTGTGTCGCTTAGTTGGCCTGGCGGCGCAGGAATGCGGGAATCTCGATCCGCTCCTGATCTTCATTCAGCTCTCGCTGGCCTGCGTCGCGGCTGAGTGGTGGCTGCTGACGCACCGGATCCCCGGCGGAACCCGCCATCCGATTGATCAGCGTATTGATACCGAAACGCGGGCGATCATGCTCGGGCGCTGGCTCCTGCGCGACAGGGCGCGGCTCATATGTGGCAGGCTGCGGCGTGTGCCCGGCCATCGCGCCGGGTGCACGTCCCGTCAGCCGCTCAAGCCGCGCGATCGCCTCGGGCGTTGGTGTCCCTGGAGCAGGCCGTCCGGCTTGCATTGGCTCTGGCGCAGGCTGGTAGGCGGGAGGCGGCAGACCGTCTTCCATTGCGGGTTGCGCCTGTGGCTCCATGCGTTCCAACAGGCTCGGCTCCTGTGGGGCAGGCTGCGCGGCCATGGCATGGGGTGCGGGCTGCTCGGCCTCTGGCAGGGGCGCAGGGGCATGCGCGACCGCTTCGACAGGCGTGCTGCGCGCGGGCGGTGTCGCGGCGGCGACATTGGCGTCGATGCCGGTGGCCACTACGCTGACGCGCATCCGACCGACCATGTCAGCTTCCATGGTGGAACCGACGATGATGTTGGCGTCCGGGTCGACCTCTTCACGGATGCGGTTGGCGGCTTCGTCGAGTTCGAACAACGTGAGATCGTCGCCGCCTGTGATGTTGATCAGAACGCCATTCGCACCCTTCAGGCTGATCTCGTCCAGAAGCGGGTTGGCAATCGCCTTTTCGGCCGCCTGAACGGCGCGGTCGTCGCCCTCGGCTTCGCCCGTGCCCATCATCGCTTTGCCCATCTCGTCCATCACGGCGCGCACATCGGCAAAGTCGAGGTTGATGAGGCCCGGACGCACCATCAGGTCGGTAACACCTTTCACGCCCTGGTGCAGCACATCATCGGCCATCGAGAACGCTTCGGTGAACGTCGTTTTCTCATTGGCCAGCCGGAACAGGTTCTGGTTGGGAATGATGATCAGCGTGTCAACCATCTTTTGCAGCGCGTCCACGCCGTCTTCCGCCTGGCGCATCCTTTTTGCGCCTTCGAATTGGAACGGCTTGGTCACGACACCGACAGTCAGCACACCAAGTTCGCGTGCGGCCTGCGCGATGATCGGAGCAGCGCCTGTACCCGTGCCACCACCCATCCCGGCGGTGATGAAGCACATGTGGGCGCCTGCGAGGTGATCGACGATCTCTTCAATCGTCTCCTCGGCAGCAGCGGCACCGACCGTCGGGCGCGCACCGGCCCCCAACCCTTCGGTGACCTTCACGCCCATCTGAATCTTGGTCGAGGCGTTGGATTGTTGGAGAGCTTGCGCATCGGTGTTCGCAACCACGAACTCGACGCCTTCAAGCTTCTTTTCGATCATGTTGTTTACGGCGTTGCCGCCTGCCCCTCCGACGCCGAACACAGTAATGCGTGGCTTCAGCTCTTCGTGGGTGGGCATCATCAGGTTCAACGTCATGGGTTCTTCCGCCTGTATCTCGTTATTTGTGCACGCCACCGGGCAGAGGCGCTCAAACTGTCCCGGCTCTCATGGCCGTCATTGGGGTGATACGACATTAACCAACTCATGCCCTCAGGTCACCCCGATTCGACCCTGAAACCACGAAATATGGCGATTTTTTGTCGGCCTTCCGCTTAATGTAGAGCAACCGACAATATCCTGTGGTATGACGTGGGGTTAGCCCCGTATCTTCACAGATTTAGCGGTCTCGCGCGCACAAAATGCCGCACGCCAAGGTGGTTTCTAACATCAAGAGGAGCCTGCTCGCCGCCTCGCGGCCCTTTTTCGAGCCTTGTGGATAAGTTAACAGATTCGGTTGATGCCGTCGCGCAAAATTGCAGGGCGTCGGCGGAGTTTGACGCAAACTCGGCGTCGGAGACGGTGTCATCGGTCGCGACATCACCAATTGTCCTTGAACCATTTGACCGCGCGCCTCTGCGACCGCGGCGCGCCCTGTTCGGACGGGGCTTCGAAATCCCACCCTTCGTCCTGCGGATGCGCGGCAAAAAGCGACAGGCCCACCGCGCTGGCAAAGGCCGATCCGGTCGCCGCTTGCGGCAGCCCGTGGACGCGAAGCGGTCGCCCGACCCGCACCTGTTGCCCGAGGATCTTCGGCGCGAGGATATCCAGACCGGGAATCTGGCTTGCGCCGCCCGTCAGCACGATCTGCTGGCTGGGGAGATGTTCGAACCCGGCGGCATCCAGACGCTGGCGCACCTCTTCCAGGATCTCCTCGATCCGGGGGCGGATGATGCCGATCAGTTCGGCCCGGCTCACCGTCCGGCGGTCATGCTCCCAATCCCCCGTTTCGCCACCGACCTCGATCATGTCGCGGTCGTCCATGCCGGTGGCCACCACACCGCCGTGGAACGTCTTCACGCGCTCGGCCACACCGGTCGACACCTGCAGGCCCTTCGAGATGTCCTGCGTGACATGCTCCCCGCCCAGCCGCACGGCATCGGCATAGATCATGTGCTTCTTCATGAAGATCGAGAGACCCGTGGTCCCGCCGCCCATGTCGATGCAAGCCGCGCCCAGTTCCTGCTCGTCCTCGACCAAAGCTGCCATGCCCGAAGCATAGGCCGAGTTCGCGACGCCGGCGAGTTCGAGGTCGCAGCGCTTGAGACAATAGATCAGGTTTTCGATCACGGCGCGGTCCACCGTGAGCATGTGCATGTCGCAGGCCAGTCGCTGGCCGATCTGGTCGCGCGGATCGATCAGCCCCGAGCGGTGGTCGAGTGCGAAGTTCACCGGCTGGGCATGCAGCACATCGCGGTCGGCACCATAGTCCGGCACATCGCAAGCCGCCAACACCCGCGCGACATCCGTTTCGGTCACCACATCCGTCTGCACGTTGACGATGCCCGCAAGCCCATAGGATCGGGGCTGTCCACCGGAGAGACAGGCGATCACGTGATCGACCCGTACATTGGCCATCTTCTGTGCCGCCTGAACCGCGGTCCGGATCGCCCGTTCGGTTTCCTGTACCGCGCAGGTCTCGCCCAGTTGAATGCCGCGAGACCGGGTGGTGGCGGCCCCGATGACGCGGAACTGGGTCTGACCGGCCATCGCGCCTATCCCCTCGCCTTCCGGCGCCCGCTCGCGCCCGTCAAAGCGCAGCACGAGACAGGCGATCTTGGAACTGCCCACATCGAGAATGGCCACGACACCGCGTTGGATCGCGGCCCGCCGCATGGCGCGCATCGCCCGTTGTGCCTCATAAAGTTCGCTCATCGCCTACTCACCCTCGTCAAAATCAAAATCCGTCTCGAACAGCCCTTCGACCCCGCTATGCCCGCGGCGCAGCACCGGACGATGTGGGTTGCGGTAGTCGATCACCGAGACATCGCGCGCCAAGAGGTCTTGCGCGCCGTCCAGCGCCAGCACCTTTTGCAGCGCCTGCAACGCGCCCTCCTCGGGCAGCAGAATGCGCTGGTCGCGGGTCAGAACCACGTCCCAGCGGCGTTCGCCAACGCGCAGAAAGCCGCGCAGCCGGTCTTCCAGTGGCGCGGCGACCTCGAAGAGGTCCAGCGCCTCGGCCACAGCCTGATCCGCGCCAGCGCCCACGATCAACGGCAGTTCGGGGCGCTCGACGCGGCTGGCGAGGCCGACCACTCGGTGCCCGCCAGGGTCGACCAGTTGCAACCCGTCGGATTTGCGCCAGACCGCGACGGGCACGCGTTCGGTCACCGACACGCTCAGCACGCCCCCGCTTCGCACCTGCACCGACGCAGAGGCAACGGCGTCCAGTTCCTCGACCCGGTCACGCAACTGATCGAGGTCGAGATCGAAGGACGAGATCGGGAAATCCAGCGACAAAACTTCGCGCACATCCGCGCTGACGGCGGACGAGGCGTCTTCGACCGCCATCATCTGCACCATGAACTCGGGACGCTCCTGCACCTGGCGACGAAGCTCGGCAACACGGTCCCTGGCGGCTTCTACCCGTACCGGGTCCGAAGCCCAAAAGGCCGCGCCCGAGGCCAGGATCAACACCGGCAAGCCAAAGCGCAGAAACACCCGCACCCCGGAGCGCATCATCAGCCGGTTCAGTTTATACGTGAGCCGCGACGGGGCCGGATCGCGGCGGATGGCACGTTTTGCCCGCGTCTTGCGCGGCTTTTCCTGCGGCAGCAGGCGTTTCTTATATTCCCTCACCTGTCGCATGAGGCGTCCTTTACGATCCAGTCGCAAAGCTCGGGGAAGCTGAGGCCGACATGCCCTGCCTGTTCGGGCACCAGCGAGGTCGGTGTCATGCCAGGCTGGGTGTTGGTCTCGAGCACGATCAACCCCGCGACACCCTTCACCTCATCCCAGCGAAAGTCGGTCCGGCTGACACCCCGGCAGCCCAGCACCTCGTGCGCTTTGACTGAATGCGCGAGGCAGGCCTCAGTCACGTCCTCGGGAATATCGGCCGGTAACACGTGGTACGAGCCACCCTCGGCGTATTTGGCATGATAGTCGTACCAGCCGTCGGTCACGATCTCGGTCACGCAGAGCGCGCGGTCGCCCATGACTGTGACGGTCAACTCGCGCCCGGGCACATACGCCTCGACCATCAGAGCCTCAGGCATGTCCTCAGCGATCATCGGCGGGCCGTTCGCAGCCTCCTGCACGATGTAAATGCCGACCGAAGAGCCTTCGTTGTTCGGCTTTACGACATAAGGCGGGTCCATCACATGGGCGGCCATGATCTCGGCCTTGGGGCGCATGACCGAGGGGACCACGGGAATGCCCGCCTCCTGAAACACCGCCTTCGAGCGGGTCTTGTCCATCGCCAGCGCCGAAGCCAGCACCCCGGAATGCGTATAGGGCATGCGCAGCCACTCCAGGATACCCTGCGCGCAGCCATCCTCACCCCAGCGGCCATGCAAGGCGTTGAAGACGACATCGGGGCGCGCGGCGGCAAGGCGTTCGGCCATGTCCGCGCCCGCATCCAACTCGCTCACATCATATCCTGCGTCCCGCAGCGCGGCGGCGCATTCGCGCCCGGTGGACAGGGACACTTCGCGTTCGGCCGAAGGTCCGCCCATCAGTACCGTCACTGTCGGGGCTGCCCTGCTCGACATTCCCGTCTTGACCTGTGTGTGTGCCGGGGTTTGCCCCCGTGCGTTTCGTTGACTGCCTCAAGGGGACGGTTCGCCGACCCTCATGATCTCCCACTCTAACCTGATTCCCGAATGGGCGAACACCCTTTCCCGCACCTCCTCGCCCAACCCTTCCAGATCGGCTGCGGTGGCGCTGCCGGTATTGACCAGAAAGTTCGGATGCTTGGGCGACATCTGCGCGCCGCCCCGCGTTACGCCGCGCAAACCGGCGGCATCGATCACCGACCACGCCTTCAGTTCGTGGCTGTCATCGGCCTTGCCGGTCGAGGAATAACCCGCCGGATTGCGAAAGGTCGAGCCTGCCGTCAGGTCTTTGGTCGGCTGCGTCTCGTCGCGCTTCGCAAGCTGCGTCTCCATGCGTTCGGCAAGCGCTTGCGGGTCGCTCTGCTCTGCGCGGAACACCGCCGAAACGATCACCGCGCCCTCCGGTACGGTGCTCGAGCGATAGGCAAAGCGCAGATCCTCAGCCGTGAACGTGGCCCGCGACCCGTCGCGCAACACCGCCTCGGCCGAGACCAGATGATCGGCGACATAAGACCCGTAGCACCCTGCATTCATCCGCACCGCTCCGCCGATGGCGCCCGGAATCGTCCGAAGGAACGTCAAATCAAGCCCCGCCTCCGCCGCCGCCCTGGCCACACTGGCATCGAGCGCCGCCGCCCCCGCCGTGACAAGGTCACCGGCGACCGACACCTCGGCAAAGGCCCGGCTGAGCCGGATGACCACGCCGCGCACCCCGCCGTCGCGCACGATCAGGTTCGATCCGACCCCCATTGGGAAGACCGGAACGTTACGGGGCAAGGCGGTCAGGAAGTCCGTCAGGTCATCAACATCCCTCGGCATGAAAAGCCAGTCGGCAGGTCCGCCGACACGCAGCCAGGTGACGCCCGACAGATCGTAGCTTGCGATCAGTCGCCCCCGCACATCGATGTCAATCGTTCCGCTCATGCCATCCGGCTAGCATTCACGACCGGAGTGCACAAATTGAATTGGCGGACTTCATCTTTTCAGAAATACGCAAATCCCGGCGGCTCAGCCAGTCGAACGCGCGCCAAGGGTGATCCGCCGCACCCAGCGCAACAGATACCGCACCGGCCAGCGCAGCACGGATGAGGCCGCAACAAGGACAAGCAGACCGTGAAGCGCGCCGTTTTCCCAAAACACCCATGCCAGGAGCGGCAGACCGATCGCAATCAGGGCGTATGCCTGCGGCCAGTGTTTGTGTTTCGAGGGAAACATGCCCGTCACATTGGCCAGCACCAGCCACCCAAGGGCGAACCAGAGCGACAGTGTCATGACGACGGGATCTCTGACCGGTCACCGCGCGCGTGGCGCCAGAAATAGATCAGCGGGTTCCTGAACATCGACAGGAACGCGAAAAGCCCGACGACGAAAACCCACGCCGCGTGATCCCACGCGATCCACGCCAAAAGACAGGGCGCCGCAACCAGCAGGACCACGCCCGGCACATATTGCCGGCGCATTGGCAACAGCGCGACAATTGCGGACGCAAGAACCCAAAGACATCCGATGACCAGAGAAAGACTCATCCCGGTGACCTAGTCAGAGATTTCGGCAGCATTTTGGCATGCCCCCTGCTTTCTTCTTGGCGCAGACACTCTCGGGGGTCTGGGGGGCGAGCCCCCCAGCGGGTCGACGCGCGCAGCGCGGCGAAACCACCCGTCAAAACAACGACAGCTGATCACCGACGCGTTTCGGCGGTGCAAAAAGATCGGTGCGCAACGAAGGCAACTCGTGCGCCAGACCCAATCGACGCGTCGCCAAGGCAAAGCGCTGCGCCACCATCTCGGCAAAGAGCCCTTCGCCGGTCAGCCGCTTGCCCCATTCGGGGTCATAGTCCTTGCCGCCGTGAAGCTCGCGCACCCGGCCCATGATCCGCGCCGCCCGGTCGGGGTAATGCTCGGCCACCCAATCGCGAAAAAGCTGAGACACGCCATGCGGCAGGCGCAGCATGATCCAGCTTGCCGCGACCGCCCCCGCATCGGCCCCGGCCTGCAGGATCGCCTCCATCTCGTGATCCGTCAGAGCGGGTACCACAGGCGAGACCATGATCCGCACCGGGCAGCCCGCCTGCGTCAACCGTTCGATAGTCCGCAACCGGCGTTTCGGTGCCGGCACGCGTGGCTCCATCTTGCGCGAGACATCCGGATCCAGCGTCGTCACGCTGACCCCGACGCGCACCAGACCCGCGCGCCCCATTTCACCAAGCAGATCAATGTCGCGCTCGATCAACGTCCCCTTGGTCACTATTCCAACAGGATGGCGGTAGTCCGAGAGAACCTCCAGCACCTGCCGCATAATCCCCCGCCCTTTTTCAACCGGTTGATAAGGGTCGGTGTTGGTGCCTATCGCGATCACCTCAGGCACATAGGACTTCGCGCGCAGCTCACGCTCCAAAAGCGCGGGTGCCGTGGGTTTGGCCACCAGCCGCGTCTCAAAATCCAGGCCGGGCGAGAACCCGAGCCATTCGTGGCTGGGGCGCGCAAAACAATAAATGCAGCCATGCTCGCACCCGCGATACGGGTTTATCGAGCGGTCGAACGAGATATCGGGCGAGGTGTTGCGGGTGATGATCCGGCGCGGCACTTCCTCGGTCACTTCAGTGCGGAGCGGCGGCAGATCCTCTTCCACCGCCCATCCGTCCTGCACTGCCTCCACGGCGTAAGGCTCAAACCGACCGCTGGGATTATCCAAGGCGGCCCGACCGGCGGGGGGCTTGCGGGGTTTCATGTTCAAAGTCTGGAACAAAAGTAGAACATGCGCAATGAAAAATGCGCGCCTTCCGACATTGGGGCATTTCGATCGACAGTAACATGACCGCCGCAACCTGGGCGGGTTTGACTGTGGGCGCGCCGCCGCAAGTCGCGCGTGTAAGACTTTAAGTCGCAAATCGACGTTTGAAATGTATGGGTTTCCTCGTACACCGGGGAAACCCATAGTGTTTTCCGGGTAGTGGCGCTTGCGAGGGAGACGGAAGCCATGTCAGACGAAGAAGACGAGATCATCCTCAGCGAACTCGACGACGAGGAGCTTGTCCAACAGATGTTCGACGACCTCTACGACGGTCTCAAGGAAGAGATCGAGGAAGGCACCAACATCCTTCTTGAACGTGGCTGGGCCCCTTACAAGGTTCTGACGGAAGCGCTTGTGGGCGGCATGAAGATCGTCGGCGAAGACTTCCGCGACGGCATCCTGTTCGTGCCCGAGGTTCTGCTGGCGGCGAACGCCATGAAGGGCGGCATGGCTATCCTCAAGCCGCTTCTGGCCGAAACCGGCGCGCCGACCATCGGCAAGATGGTGATCGGCACGGTGAAAGGTGACATCCATGACATCGGCCAGAACCTGGTGACGATGATGATGGAAGGCGCGGGCTTTGAAGTGCTGAACATCGGCATCAACAACCCGGTCGAGAACTATGTTGACGCGATCAACGAGTTTCAGCCCGACATTCTCGGTATGTCGGCCCTGCTGACGACGACCATGCCTTACATGAAGGTCGTGATCGACGCGATGGTCGAGATGGGCATTCGCGACGACTATGTCATCCTTGTCGGCGGTGCACCTTTGAACGAGGAATTTGGAAAAGCCATCGGTGCCGATGCCTATTGCCGCGACGCCGCTGTCGCGGTTGAGACGGCGAAGGAGTTCATGGCGCGCAAGCACAACCAGATGGCAGTCGGCTGACCGGGCTTACAAGCGGCCCGTTCCATTCCTATCTCTAGGGAAAGAGGAGCTTTAGATGCCGTTAGACAAATTCGTGCTGATCATTGTGGTCGTGCTGGCGGCCGCCGGTGCCACCGTTTGGATCGCTGGTGTCATTGCCGCAGCGATCAATCTGCCGTTCGGCTGGCTCGGTCTCATTCCCGCCGTACTGGTGGGTTATGTCGCCTATCGCGTCATCGCCGAACGTGTCGGCAACGCGGAAGAGGATCACTACGACAACATGGAAAACTGAGATGCAATTCGTCACCACCTCCGAGATCGCCGGTCAGCGCACGGTCGAAACACTCGGGATGGCCCGGGGCTCGACGGTGCGGTCGAAGCATGTCGGCACTGACATTGTGGCCGGACTGAAGAACCTCGTCGGTGGTGAGATGAAGGGCTATTCCTCGCTCATGGCCGGGGCGCGCGAACAGGCCATCGACCGGATGGTCGCGGATGCCCGTGGCCTGGGCGCGGATGCTATCGTTGCTGTCCGCTTTGAGACATCGCAAATCATGGGCGGTGCGGCCGAGATCGTGGCATATGGCACCGCTGTCCGCCTTGCACCCGCCAACTGACACAACGCTGACCCACGACGGGCTTGCCCCGCGCGGCGCCGGTCGTATCCTTGTTCTGGCCTGCGGTGCGCTGGCGCGCGAGATCCTCGCCCTGACACGTCAGATGGATCACGTCGATTTGCACTGCCTGCCCGCCATTCTGCACAACCACCCTGACCGGATCGTGCCTGCCGTCCGTGACGCGATTGCCGGCGCTGAAGAGTATGAACGCGTCTTTCTGGCCTATGCCGATTGCGGAACCGGCGGCCTGCTGGCCAAGGCGGCCGACGAACTGGGGGTCGAAATGCTGCCCGGTCCGCATTGCTATGCCTTCTTCGAAGGCACGGAAGGTTTCGTTGCCCGAGCGGAGGACGAGTTCACGGCGTTCTACCTGACCGATTTTCTCGCCCGGCAGTTCGACGCGTTCGTCTGGGAGCCTCTCGGCCTCGACCGCCACCCTGAGTTGCGGGACACTTATTTCGGGCATTACGAGAAACTGGTCTATCAGGCCCAGACCGACGACCCGGCCCTGACGGCCATAGCCAAGGATTGTGCAAACCGGCTCGGCCTTGCCTTCGAGCGCCGGTTCACCGGCTACGGCGACCTTGCCAATGCAATGAAATCGCTGGCCATCCGCTAGGGTAAACGCTTTCTTAACGCCCGTGCCGCAGGACTTTTCAATCTGTCGTCCTCTGGGACCTCGCGTTGGGCCTAACCATCCATGTCACGTGCTGATGATCCGCCCCCGTTCGCGTTTCTCGAAAACCTCTCAACCCAGGACGAGGTTCTGCCTGCGGCGGCCAGTTTCGCAGACCTGATCCTGAACCTGCCCGTTCACCCAGCGCGCGACCCCTTGCCACCAGCGCCCGGATTGGCTCTGGAACCTTCAGGGCTGATCGCGGTTCTGAGCCTTGTGATCTGGGCATACGTCGCAGCGCGGATGCTGCCATCACGCAAACAGCGTGCAGTACTGGGACGACGCTATTCGGCCGCGGCGGCAGCGGCGATGTCGCGAATGCGCTGGATCATCGCGCGCAGACCGTTGGAGCGTTGCGCCGACAGGTGGTCGTTCAATCCGAGCCGCGCAAGTTCCGCTGGGGCATCGACCGCCAGCACATCGTCGACCTGCAACCCATCGTAAAGCGCGATCAGCACCGCGATCAGGCCGCGCACGATCATCGCGTCGCTGTCACCGTGAAAGGTGAAAACAGCATCGCTCCCCTGCCCCGAAATCTCTGGCACAAGCCAGACCTGGCTTGCGCAGCCATCGACCTTGGTCGCGGGGATGCGCTGGCTTTCCGGCAGCGGGTCCATCGCCTTACCCAACTCGATGACATGGCGATAGCGGTCCTCCCAGTCCTCTAGGAAGTCAAAGGTGTCGGCGATGTCTTCGAATGCTGCTGTGGCCATACCGCTCAGTTAGGACGCCAAAGGCCCAAGGTCCAGACGTAGCTTTTCATACCCGGCACTTTCGGCTAGCACGAAAGGCGCAAGGGAAGGGGCACTTCATGACGGCACGCGGTTTGATCTTGGCGCTGGCACTGGCAACGGGTCTGGCAGGCTGCGCCCGCGTGGCCGAAAGTCGCCTCAATCCGTTCAACTGGTTCGGCGGGTCCGAGAGCGAAGAGGCCGCAGCCCCAGCCGCGGTTGAGACTGACCCCCGCCCTCGCGTGGCGCAAGTCACGTCGCTCACCATCGAACCCACGCCCACCGGCGCGATCGTGCGCGCCACCGGCCTGCCGCCAACACAAGGCTGGTACGCTGCCGCGCTGGTGCCCGAAACGGACGGGCCGGTGAATGGTGAGATGGTTTACACGCTGCGCGCCGTGCCGCCGCTTGAGCGCGAGCCGGTATCCACAGTGCAATCGCGCGAGTTGAGCGTGGCGCGCGCGCTCTCGGCGCTGGACCTGGCCGAGACGCGCGTTGTCCGCGTGATCGGCGCCAACAACGTGCTTGTCACGCGCCGCTAGGCTCACTCGTTCAAACGATCGAGACGAGCCCGTACACTCAGCCCATGCGCTTCGAGGCTTTCGCTTTTGGCCAGCGTCTCGGCAGCAGGGCCGATCTTGGCAAGAGACCCCGGCGTCATCTGGGCAATCGTGGTCCGCTTGAGGAAATCCAGCACCGAAAGACCGGACGAGAACCGCGCAGAGCGCGCCGTCGGCAGTACGTGGTTCGGCCCGCCGACATAGTCGCCAATCGCCTCGGGCGTCCAGGCGCCCAGAAAGATCGCCCCGGCATGGGTTATGTTGTCGGCCAGCGCGCCGGGATTGGCGACACAAAGCTCCAGGTGTTCGGGCGCGATATCGTCTGTCAAAGCCGCCGCTTCGCCCAGGTTTTCGACCACGATAATCGCGCCATTGTCGCGCCAGCTGGCCCCGGCAATCTCGTGGCGCCGCAATGTCTGAAGCCGGGCCTCGACTGCCTGCGCCACCGCCTGCCCGAACTGCGCATCGGTCGTGATCAGGATGGACTGCGCGCTGGCGTCATGCTCAGCCTGGCTGAGCAGGTCGAGCGCGATCCAGTCGGGATCGTTGTCAGCATCCGCAATCACGAGGATTTCCGACGGCCCAGCGATCATGTCGATGCCGACCTTACCGAAGACCTGCCGTTTGGCGGCCGCGACATAGGCGTTGCCGGGCCCGGTGATCTTGTCGACGGGCCGGATCGTGTCGGTGCCGTATGCCAGTGCAGCAACGGCCTGCGCGCCCCCGATCCGATAAACCGTGTCAACGCCCGAGATACGGGCGGCGGCCAGAACGGCGGGGTTTACGGCCCCGTCCGGCGTCGGAACGACCATCACCAAGCGCGGCACGCCCGAGACGGTGGCCGGGATCTCGTTCATCAGAACGGACGACGGATAAGTCGCCAGCCCGCCGGGAACATAAAGCCCGGCGGCCGAGACCGGCGTCCAGCGCCAGCCGAGCATCGCGCCGGTAGAATCGGTCCATTTCTCGTCCCGCGGCAATTGCCGTTCGTGATAGGCCCGGATGCGGTCGGCAGCGAGCCGCAAGGCCTCGACTTCGCTACTCGTCACACGGTGAACAGCCTCGTCGATCTCGTCCTCCGAGATTGCCAGCGTCTCAGGCGCCAACTGGATTCGGTCGAACCGCTCGGTATATGCGATCAGCGCGGCATCGCCATGCTCGCGCACCTGCGAAATGATCTCGGCAACGGCATCGTTTACTTCCGGGGAGTCTTCGCGTTTCATCGCAAGAAGCGCCCTGAACCGCGCTTCGAAATCCGGATCGCTGGTGGTG
>JBCCWG010000009.1:0-40461 GCA_039193985.1 Pseudomonadota bacterium | reverse complement strand
CCGCAGACATGCACCTTGGCCCCTTCGCGCGCAAAATGCAGCGCGGCGCCAAGGCCGATGCCGCTCGACCCGGTGACGACGACCGTTTTGCCGGTGAACTCACCCATGGACCCGCTCCAGCGCGCGCATCACGCCGCGCAACTCGGCGAGCCCCTTGAGGCGCCCGATGGCGGAGTAGCCCGGAAAGGTCACCTTCTCGAGGTCATCGAGCAGGAGATGTCCGTGATCGGGGCGCATCGGGATGGTGTGATCCGCGCGGCCCTCGGCTTTTCGGCGGCGCTGTTCGGCGAGCAGGAGGTCGACGATTTCGACCATGTCGCTGGAACCTTCGAGGTGGTCGTCTTCGAAGAAGGATCCGTCTTCCTGACGCTTCACGTTGCGCAAATGGGCGAAATGGATGCGTGGGCCCAGCGTGCGGATCATCGCGGCCAGCTCGTTGTCGGCCCGCGCGCCGAGCGATCCAGTACAAAGCGTCACACCATTGGCGAGGCTGGGGGTGGCGGCGAACATCGCGTCATAGTCCGATGCCGTGCTAACCACGCGGGGGATACCGAAGAGAGGCCTTGGCGGGTCATCGGGATGGATCGCGATCCGAACCCCAAGTTCCTCGGCGACAGGTGTGACGGCCTGTTGGAACGCGACCAGGTTGGCGCGCATGTCGTCTTCCGTCATGCCGTCGAACTCGGCGATGAGTGCGCGGATGCCTTCGCGTGTATGATGTCCTTCGGCCCCGGGCAGCCCGGCTATCGCGGTCTCTTCCAGCGTTTCGATCTCTTCCGAGGACATGGATTTAATGGCGGCCTCAGCCTTGGTGAGCATGTCGGCGGGCCAGTCGTTTGCCGCACCCGCACGCTCAAGCACGAAGAGGTCATAGGCTGCGAAAGCCACCGCGTCGAAGCGCAACGCCAGCCCGCCATTGGGGGCCGGATAGCGCAGATCGGTGCGGGTCCAGTCGACGATGGGCATGAAGTTGTAGCAGATCACCTCGATCCCGCATTCGGCGACGTTGCGCATCGTATCGATGAACCGTTCGGTCGCCGCCCGCCCTTCGGCATTGCCGAGATTGACGGTGTGGGGGACCGGGATGCTCTCGACCACGCTCCAGGTCAGGCCCGCCTTGGTGATCATGTCCTGATGCGCGCGAATGCTGTCGACCGGCCAGACGCGCCCGTCATAGATGTCGTGGAGCGCGCTCACCACATCCGTGGCGCCCGCCTGCCGGACATGCGCCAGCGGCACCGGGTCCTTCGGCCCGTACCATCGCCAACCTTCTTTCATGTGAAATCCTCCCTCGGAGCCGAGTTCACCACGATTGCCGGGGCGGGTGCAACGCCGTATGAGCAGACCATGACCCGCCCGCACTTCACCCTCACCGTCGCAACCTCATCCGACGCCCTGATCTCGCCCGGCATCGACACCTCCACCGCCGATTGGGCGAGCGCCGAAGAGCAGGACCTGTTCTTCGCCGATATCGCCGCCGCAGACTGGTGCATCATGGGGCGGCACACGCATGAGGCGGCGGACAAGCCCGACCGGCACCGTATCATCTTCTCAACCACGCAGAGCGGCTGGGTGCGGCCCACCCAGTTTTGGCTCGACCCTGCGGGAGAGACGTCTGCCAGTCTTGGTGCGCATGTCCACGCGGTGAGACCGCTGACCAAGGGCCTCATCCTCGGTGGCATGCGGGTGCATGACTGGTTTCTCGCAGCAGGTGCCATCGACCGGATCAACCTGACGATTGAGCCTGTGCGCTTTGGCACCGGCGTGCCGGTGTTCGGGGATCAAGAAGAGGCTGAACCGGTCTCGGTCTTCACCACGCGCGGGTTTAAGGTGATTGCGGAACGGGAGCTGAACGCGACGGGCACACGCTATTGTGAGCTTGTCGCTGAGTAGGCGCCAACTTGACCGCTGACCTGCCAAACGTACTCTGGTAAGCTGGTGGTATGGACCCGATTTCACTCACCTTCTACGCCGTCATTTGTGGGTTGCTCAGCATGTTCGCCCCAAAACTCGGCGGGCGCATGCCACGCCTTGCCATTGGCGCGGTCGTCGGTGTTGCGGCGGCAACCATCCTTCCCATCCTGCGCGGCACCTTGGGGTATTGAACCATGCGAAAGTTGCTTTTGATCCTGTCTCTCATCTCGGCCCCAACCATGGCGCCAGCGTGGCTTGCCCCAAACGGCCTTGTCGTCGAGCCGCGCAGCGACGGGTTCCACATTCCTTATCGCGGCCTCTCGGGCGCGCGTGATTTCTGGTGCGCTGCGGGCGAGTATGTTTTGCGCGAGCTGCGGCTGCCGCGCGACACGGTGATCTATCGCACTTCATCGCCACCGCGTCGGTCCGGGCAGGGCATCAGTTTCAGCCTCAGCCCAGAAGGGGCCAAGAAACCCGGACTTATTCTCTTGAGCCGGCAACGTGGTGTCTCGGCGTCATTGGCGCGCGAGTTCTGCAACGACCTGCCAATTGAGCTCGAATAACAACACCTTCATCTTGCGGGTGCGTTTCTGCTCTACCCAAAATCAAGCGGGTCCCCTATAAAGCCTGTGGGATCGGCCCATTGGGCCCCAACAGGCAGGGAGAAGAGGCGGATGCGCTGCCCGTTTTGCGGAAATATCGATACTCAAGTGAAAGACTCGCGGCCAGCCGAGGACCATGTGGCGATCCGGCGACGGCGGTTCTGTCCGGCCTGTGGCGGACGTTTTACCACCTACGAACGCGTGCAGCTGCGCGATCTGGTCGTCATCAAGTCGAACGGCAAGCGCGAAGATTTCGACCGCGACAAGCTGGAACGCTCGATCCGCATCGCAATGCAAAAACGTCCCGTCGAGCCTGAGCGCATCGACCAGATGATCAGCGGCATCGTGCGGCGGCTGGAAAGCATGGGCGAGACCGACATCCCTTCGACCACCATCGGTGAGATCGTGATGGAAAGCCTCGCCCGGATCGACACGGTTGCGTATGTACGCTTTGCCAGTGTCTATAAAAACTTCCAGGCGGCGGATGATTTCGACAAATTCGTGAGTGAGCTTCGACCCACTCCAAAGGACGAGTGAGCCCCCACTTCTCAGCAGAAGACGAACGGCACATGGCCCACGCGCTTGCGCTGGGCCAGCGTGGGTTGGGTCAGGTCGCACCCTGGCCTTCGGTCGGTTGTGTTCTGGTGCGGCACGGTCGTGTCGTGGGGCGGGGCACCTCCGACCCGGAAACGGTGCGCCATGCCGAACGCGTGGCGTTGGACCAGGCCGGTCCGGCGGCACATGGGGCGACGGCCTATGTCACGCTTGAACCCTGCTCGCATCACGGACGGACCCCGCCATGTGCAGATGCGCTGGTCGAGGCCGGTATCGCGCGGGTGGTCATCGCCATCGGCGACCCGAACCCACTGGTGGGTGGACAGGGGATCGCGCGACTACAGGCGGCTGGCATTCAGGTCGATGTCGGGCTTGGTGCGAAAGAGGCCACGGAGCAGCACCGGGGATTTCTCTCGGTCGTGACCCAAGGGCGGCCCACAGT
Source organism: Pseudomonadota bacterium (assembly GCA_039193985.1). GTDB lineage: Bacteria > Pseudomonadota > Alphaproteobacteria > Rhodobacterales > Rhodobacteraceae > JAJDOD01. The sequence continues at coordinate 36,948 of JBCCWG010000009.1, read as the reverse complement.
GACGCTCAAGCTGGCCACGACGCTGGATGGCCGGATCGCCACAGCCACCGGCGAAAGCCGCTGGATCACGGGCGCCGAGGCGCGGCGGACGGTGCATGCCATGCGGATGCGGCACGACGCCGTGCTGGTCGGGGCCGGGACAGCGCGCGCCGACGACCCGTCGCTGACCGTGCGGGACATGGGCGCCAGGCGCCAGCCCATGCGCGTTGTCTTCTCTCGCAATGCGGACCTGCCGACAGCCGGCACGCTTGTCCGGACGGCACGGGACACACCGGTCATCGTCTGCCATGGCCCGGATTTGTCCGACGAGCGGCGGGTGGCGTTGGAGGATGCGGGGGTGCAACTGGTCGACTGTGCGCTGTCGGGGCGCCAGCTGGACGTGGCCGACGCCGTGTTGAAGCTTGGCGGTATCGGCCTGACCGGCGTCTTTTGCGAGGGCGGGGGGGCCTTGGCCGCCTCCTTGCTCGGTGCGGGGCTGGTGGACGAACTGGTGGTCATGACGGCGGGTCTCACCCTCGGGGCCGAAGGGCAACCCGCTGTCGGAGCCTTGGGGGTCTCGGCGCTTGACGAGGCAGAGCGGTTCGAACTGGTTGAGACCCGCGCCATCGGGGCGGATGTGCTTCACCGCTGGGTGCGCTAGGGCCGATCTCCGATGCGGAGATCGTGTCGGAAGACGACGCGTTTTTTTGGGCACTCTTTGCGTCGGAGAACTTCCAGAGACCTCACGTCAGGGTCCGTTTTGGCTTACGGCAGCAAGCTTCTCAGCAACGCCATGAACTTGTTTACGGGCGGCATCTCGATCCCCGTTTCAAGCAGAGAGACGGCGGTTTCGGGCGAGAGCGGTTGCCCGTTGCGCGGGTCGAAATAGCGGGAGTAGCTGATCAGGCAGGCATGGGTCAGGGCTGCCAACGTCACGTCGTGGCCTTCGCGATGCGCGGGCCGTGGCGCCATGTCTAGGGTGAGGCCGCGCCCGGCATAAAACGGCATGCCGAGGCAGGTCACCGGCTTGCCGCGCAGAAGCGCTTCGAACCCGAGTGTTGAGGTGATCGTCCAAACCTCATCCGCCGCCGCAATCGCCTCGGCCGCACCGACATGGGCGAGTGTGTGGTCGGTCACCTCCCGCACCGCGCTTTCGTCGATGGCGCCGGCGCGGAGACCTGCTTCGACATCGGGATGCGGTTTCCAGAGGAGGCAGGCGTCCGGGTTTTCGGCCCGGACATGGCGCAAAAGTTCCAGGTTGGTGCGCACCTCATGGGCACCCAGACGCATCGATGCATCATCCTCCACCTGGCCGACGACGAGGACCTTCCGCTGTTCTTCTGAAATCTCGGGCAAATCGCCCTGAATGTTGTATTTGGTCAAGCCAATACGGCAAATCCGGGCCATCAAGCGCTCGGCACGTCGGATTTCTCCATCCGGAAGCGCGTTAGACTGACCGATCAGCCGGTCCAAACGCCCTTCGACTTTGGGATCGAAATAGAGCGACGGCGTGTCCAGCACCAGCGACATCGGCGGGATCAGGGCCGCCCCCAGCCCGCGCGAGCGCAAGAAGCCATCCTCCATCCTGAGCGCGCCGTCGGGTGCATCTCCCATGCCCCAGACCACGGTCTGCCGCCCCTCGCCAGATCTGCCAAACCGCAGCGGTTTCTCCCGCCCGAAGGCGCGCTTAAGATGCGGGCGCTTCCATGGCTTCATGCCGAGCACCACGTACCCCTGCCGGTCCTCGCGCCAGGAGCGGGCTTCGGCGGCAAGCGCGGCGATCACGTCTTCGACCTCGCAGAGCCGGTCGCGGACAGGATCGTACCAGACCGGGTAGAGGATCATCGCGGCGGCGAAAAGCTGAGCGCGGGTCAGCGTGCGTTCACGCCGCGCGGGGGCGTCCTGATCCAGCGTCAGGCCCCACCCGGCATAAAACGGCTGGCCAAAGACGCGCGGTTTGTGACCGGCAAAGATCGCCTCGAACCCCAGCGTCGAGGAGTGGGTGTAGACGGCGACCGCCCCCTCGAAGAGACGCCACGGGCTGACCGGCGCGTCGTAGAGCGTCACGTCATCGGTTGCGTCCTGCGCTGTGAAGTGTCCGCCGCGTGCGCCCCCAGTCGTCTCGGGATGGGTCTTGATCAGCACCTGGCAGCCCGGATGCTCTTCGCGGGCAAAGGTGAGCATTTCGATGAACGCATCGCGCCCGGCACCGCACAAGGCGGCGTCGCCTTCGGTCTGGTCGATAACGACGACATAGCCGGGGTTGGGCGGTTCGAGTTCCGTGTCCGTCGCTGCGTATTTGCCGAGGTGCCAGTGCTTCAGGCTGTCGATTGCATCCCGCGCGCGGTTGAGGAGGGCGGTGTCGTCCAACGGGTGCGTGGACAGCAGGGTCTCAAGCTCCGACGGGGTGGTGCCATCGAAATGCACGCCCGTGCGGTCGAGGTTCAACCCGATGGGCGCAGAGCTTCGCAGCCGGTTGGGGTGCACCGAGCGCAGGAACGCGTCTTCCACGGTCAGGACGGGGGCGTCGGCCCATTCGGCCACAGCCTCGCCCCGCCACGCAGTGGGTGTCCGGCCCCAAAGCCCGACCCAGTCGCCTTCGGCGGGCACGCCGACCGAGACCGACCAGCCGGCCAGGCCCAGAATACGTTTCAGGCGGCCCTCGGTGAGAAAGCCGCCTGAGTAAACGCAAAGCCTTTGCGTCGGATGTGTTTTGTCCAAGGACTAGCCTTCGACCGCCGATGTGATTGATGCGGCAGAGCCGACCGGTGTGACGATCGCCGACAAGATGCGGGTGAACTGGCTGTATGGCGCCTCGGTCACAAACACCGTGTCTTTGTCGCGAATGTCGAAGTCGCGGGCCACGAACACGCCGTTGGGCGAAGTCAGGTCGAGGACATAGACAAACCGTTTGGTTCCGGTCAGGTCTGACCGGCCAAGCACCTCGTTGGCCACGTCGGCAGGTTCGTCCCGGAAGATGAAGATACCGGTCGGGTCGCCGAGGGCAGGGTTGAGGCCACCGACGGTCGCAAGCGCTTCAATGCCGGAGACGGTCCGGGTGTCGAACGGTACTTTCACCTGGGCGCCAGTGGCACCAAGCGAAGTGAAGAAGCGTTCGTCCTGTTCGACAAGAATGCGGTCGCCACCGCGCAGCGCCACGTCGAGGCGCGGATTGTCATAGAGGTCTTCCAGCCAGACCGTACCGGAGTGACCTCCACGGAGCAGCGTGATCTGCGTGATTTCCGGCGGCAGGGTAATGCCACCGGCCTGCGCCAGCATCGACGTCAGCGTGCGGGTCGGGCGTTCGATGGGGTAGACGCCTTGCGCGCCGACACCACCGATCAGCGACACTGTAGCGCCATCACCGGCCAGCCGCTGAACGACGACTTGCGGGTCTGGTGTCTGGGCTTCAAGCCGTTCGGTAATCAGGCGACGGATGGCTTCGGGCGTGTTGCCGCTGGCTTTGATACGGCCCGCATAGGGCACAAAGATAAAGCCTGCGCCATCCACCTGGATTTCCTCCAGTATGGCGGGTGCGCCGTCGGCCGAGATCAGACCGTCATCGACGTTTTCGTAAATCTGAAGGCCGAGCGTATCCCCGGGCCGGATCGTGTCCGAGCCAAGGACGCCAGCATTGATCAGCCCGCTAGCAAAGCCCAGCGCCGGTGTGAACTCGGTCGCTTTGGTGACGTTGTCATCGACGGTCACGATATAGGCATTGCCCAGCTCCTGTACCGAGCCGTCAAAAATCTCGTTTTTTGTCGGCCCCGTCCGAGGGAGCCCACATCCGGCAAGTATGCTTGCCGCAACACAAATCGCGACCCAGCGCGATTCTCTGGAAGTCTTGGTTTTCACTGTCTCGTACCTCGGAAATATGCCTGCCGACGGTTTATTGCGGAAACGTTAGAGGGAAAAGTTCAACTTTTCCAGAGACTGAACAATCTGTTAATGAACGAGCCGAATGTGTTGCCTGCCGGTCGCAGGTCGCTTTTCCAGCAAACGTGCGTAAGGGTCCTGCCCGGCCAGCATCAGGTCGGGCATCTGGCGCAAAAGCTTGCGCCGCGACAGGGCACCGTAAAACCCGCCGGGCACCTGCGATGTGGCCAGAAGAAACGACCGATAGACCAGATAAGCCTCGCGGTCCGGTGGATGCGGATTGGCGAAAAACGCGGCCACCGGCTGGATCGAGACGAACTCGGGGCGGTTGTACACTGCGTCCCCGAAGGCGCGCAAAGGCAGGGCTCGCCAAAGCGCCTGCTCTGCCGCTGTCGAATTCACCGTGACGGCCGACCGCGCGGTGTCGAGGAGCCGCGCGAGCTTGCCACCCGACAGGAAATGCACGCGGCCCCTCAGCCCGTAGGCGTCGCGCAAGCGCCGGATCAGCGGGCGCAGTGGCTCGCGCCCGTCTTCGAGGGGATGCGCCTTGAGGACAAGGTGATGATGCTTCGGCGCGCCTTCGACAAAACCCTGGAATACGGTCTCGAGAAATCGCGCCTGATCCGGGAAAGGTCCGTGATTGAGGAAATTTGCATCATGCGCGAGTTGCAGCAGGACGAGGTGATAGGGGAAACCGCCATGCCGGACACGCAAGGTTGCAGCGCCGCGCACCACGCTGCGACCGGGTGTCGCCAGTAACTTGTTCAGGTGCAACTGAAATTCGGCCCAGTAATGCGGCGCGCGATGCGGTTTGAAGCCTGGATATCCCCGGTTTCCGGCCAGAAGCCGCGCGTGATAGACCGCGCCCCAGAACATATGCGCCCGCATGTCGCCCCAACGGTCCGGTGCCTCGTAAAGCGGTGGTGCGCCCGCAGCCAGCGCCTCGGCCATTTCGTCGAGCGTGAATCTGGTCGCAGGCGATGCGGCATTCGCACCACCCCGCTCATAGGTGACCCAATAGGGGCGCAGATACCCTTCCTCGAAGACATGCGGTGTCAGGCCCCGCTCTGCGCCTCGTTCGAGCGCGATACGGTGGACGGGCCGGTCCGCGCCATAGCACACGATATCGGTAATGCCCTGGGTGGTGATCAATTCGTCCAGCTTGGCAGAAATGCAATCTGGTGCGTCGCGGAAGGGCTGATAGCCCGGACCTTTCCAGAACAACCTGTCGGCGCTGTTGAACCCCAGACGGCAGGTACGGGCGCCTGCGCGCTGCAACTGTCGCGACAGCCCGCTGAAAAAAGGCCCGTGCGGGCCCTGCAGGAACAAAAAACAGCGGTCAGAGGGTGCAGTCATGGCCTCTGATAGCCGGAACCGTGGCGGCTGTCATCCGTTGCACTTGCAAGCCTTGCATGACCCGGTCTAGGCAGGAAAGGCGCAAGGCATGAGGGATCGCATATGTTCACCGGGATCATCACGGATCAAGGCACGATACTGGCACTGGAACAGGCGGGCGATCTCAAGGTTCGGATCGGCACCGGTTATGACGTCTCGGGAATCGACCTCGGCGCGTCCATCGCATGTGACGGGGTCTGCCTGACAGTGGTCGATCTTGGCCGCGATCCGCAGAACTGGTTCGAGGTTCAGGTCTCGGCCGAAACGCTGTCGAAATCGAACCTCGGCACCTGGGCAGTGGGGCGCGCCGTCAATCTCGAACGTTCGTTGAAGGTGGGCGACGAGTTGGGCGGTCACATCGTCTCGGGCCATGTCGACGGGGTCGCCACGGTGGTCGAGATGCAGGACGAGGGCGACAGCACGCGGGTGGTGTTCGAAGCGCCTGCGGATCTGGCTCGGTTCATCGCGCCCAAGGGCTCGGTGGCGCTGAATGGCACATCGCTGACGGTGAATGAGGTCGACGGAAACCGTTTCGGCATCAACTTCATCCCGCACACTAAGGCAGTCACCACCTGGGGTCGGACCGCGGTGGGCGATGCCATCAACCTCGAGATCGATACGCTGGCCCGCTATGTGGCGCGTCTGGCCGAGATGGCGGCATGAGCGGCATCGGTCACAACGGCGGACCCACCATGGACAAGGGGCGCGGCTGGCGGCGCTATGCCTGGACGCGGGCGCGGGCCGAACTGCTCCCGAAGATGCCCATCGAAGTCGTGCGCCGACGGGTCAAGCGGGCCCGCGAACTCGGGCTGGACTACAAGGCTTATGCCGGTATCCGTGCGGCGACCGGGCGCGATGTGATTGCGCTCCTTTTTTCGGACAATGCGCTGCGCCTGATGGCCGACGCCCGCATGCCTGCCAACCGGGCGGCGCATCTGCAGGCGCTTCGTGACGCTGAGTGTCTGGCGCTGGTCCACCCACCCGCTGCGCCTGCGCTTGTCCTGGCACGCAATTCCGAATTGGCAAAGGCTGACCTCGCCCCCGGCATCACGGCCACATGGCCCGACATCCGCGCGCGCGTTCAGGCGCTGAAAGGCACGCTGCCAGCCGACGGTGTCGTCGTCATTGGCGAGACCTGGCTTGAGCGCGACTGGTGCGAAGCGGCGCGGCTGGCGGGGTACCTTTCGGCCGAGCGCTATTTTGCCGCCCCCTGATCGCCGCCCGACGCAGCGTTCCCTCTGGCCAAGCCTGCGCGCTTGAGCTAAGTCCGCCGGTGCACGACGAAGCTGCTGTGGATCCAAGCCAGATGTCATTCGAAAAGCCCGGCCCGGTTGAAGAAAACTGGCGCGATGCGATCTCGTCAGTCGATGAGATCATCGAGGATGCGCGCAACGGGCGCATGTTCATCCTTGTCGATCACGAAGACCGCGAGAACGAGGGCGATCTGGTGATCCCGGCGCAGATGGCCACGCCCGAGGCGATCAACTTCATGGCCACCCATGGGCGTGGGCTGATCTGCCTGACGCTTCCGGGCGAGCGGATCGACGCGCTTGGTCTGCCGCTGATGGCCTCGCACAACTCGTCGCGGCACGAGACGGCATTTACGGTGTCTATCGAGGCGCGCGAGGGGGTGTCGACCGGGATTTCAGCCCATGACCGCGCACGGACCGTAGCAGTGGCCATCGACAGCAGCAAGACAGCGGCGGATATCGCGACGCCGGGCCACATCTTTCCGCTGCGCGCCCGCGACGGCGGCGTGCTGGTCCGCGCGGGCCATACCGAGGCGGCGGTGGATATCTCACGCCTTGCCGGGCTGAACCCCGCAGGCGTGATTTGCGAGATCATGAACGAAGACGGCTCGATGAGCCGCCTGCCGGATCTCGTCGCATTCGCGCAGCGCCACGGCATCAAGATCGGCACGATCAGTGATCTGATCGCCTATCGCCGCCGCCACGACAACCTTGTGGCCGTCACTCGCGAGGAGACGGTGACCTCGGAGTTCGGGGGTGAGTGGCAGATGCGGGTCTATTCCGACACTGCACATGGCGACGAGCATATCGCGCTTATCAAGGGCGACATCACCACGCCCGAGCCGGTTCTGGTGCGGATGCATGCGCTGGACCCGATCCTCGATGTGGTCGGGCTGGGGCCGCAGGGCCGGCGGAATGAGTTCGGCGACGCGATGAAAGTGATCGCCGAGGAAGGGCGGGGGGCGCTCGTGCTCCTCCGCGATACGACGATGAAGCTGGCCAGCGGTGACAGCGTCTCGCCCCAGACGCTGCGGCAATACGGTCTTGGCGCACAGATCCTGTCGTCGCTTGGGATTGGCGAGATGATCCTGTTGACGAACTCTCCCAAACCCAAGGTCGTCGGCCTCGACGCCTATGGCCTTGAGATTGTCGCAACCCGCAAGATCTCCGAGTTGGGCTGATGGCTGGCGCGTCGCACCACACGCTTGAGACGCCCGCTCTGCCGGGGGCAAAGATGCTGATCGTCGTGGCCCCCTATTACAAGGACATTGCCGACAACCTGATCGCCGGTGCGACCGCCGAGATCGAAGCGGCTGGGGCGACGGTAGAGATGGTCGAAGTGCCGGGCGCGCTGGAAGTGCCGACCGCCATCGGTCTGGCGTATCGCGCAGGCGCTTACGATGGCTTTGTCGCGTTGGGCTGCGTTATTCGCGGTGAAACAACGCATTACGAGACGGTGTGCAATGACAGTTCGCGTGCGCTGCAACTCCTTGGCCTTGAAGGCGCGTGTATCGGCAACGGTATCCTGACGGTCGAAAACCACGGTCAGGCGGCGGTGCGCGCCGAGCCCAATGGTCAGAACAAGGGCGGCGGCGCGGCGGCGGCAGCGCTGCACCTGATCGCGCTGAAACGGCGCTGGGCATGAGCGCGTCGCGCCAGGAGAAAAGCGCGGCCCGCCTTTACGCCGTGCAGGCGCTGTTCCAGATGGAGGCGTCGGGCGACAGTGCCGACCGCGTCCAGCAGCAGTTCGAAGACCACCGCTTCGGGGCCGAGTTCGACGGCGACACGCTGGCCGAGGGCAACATCGACCTTTTTCGCAAGCTCATCGACGATGCGGTAAACTGGCAGGCCAAAATCGACCAGATGACCGACCGCGCGCTGGCCGAGAACTGGCCGATCAACCGCATCGATCCCACCTTGCGCGCGCTCTTCCGGGCTGCGGGCGCCGAACTGGTCGAAGGCGCCGCGCCGGCCAAGGTGGTGATTACCGAGTTCGTCGACATCGCCAAAGCGTTTTTTCCCGAGGGCCGCGAGCCGAAATTCGTCAACGCGGTTCTGGACCACATGGCGCGCGAGGCGCGGCCAGGGGCGTTTTAAGGGCGGCTGAGCGGGGCGAAGCAGACGTTAGTTCCAGACAATCATGGGAATTTCTTCGGACGAAAGAACCATTGCTTCTGGACTGTGGTAGTCTTCATTTGCAATGCCCACTTTCAGCTTTCGGCCCTGCGAAAACACTAGTGTGAAAGCATCGTCAGAAGTTAGGGTCTTTTCAACTATTTCATCGATGAAGTCTTTGCCCTCAGCTCCGATAAACTCGTATCTGCTGTTTATTGTCAGGCACATATCGCCGAATACGACCTGCAAGTAGTCGTGGACGAAACAGACCTGAGTAACCTGTCGTCCTGGAAGCATTTCATCAAATAGGTTCATCGCAAGAAACAGTTTCGTAAGTGATCAGTGTCCAACTCAATCGGTAGGGTATCACCGCGACCAACCGCAAGCTACAGCGAAGGGTGTTACTTTGATCTCGGTTGTGGGCTCAAACCCGCCTTTGAATTAAGTTCATCACAGGGCCGAGGGTGCGCCAGAGTGTCGCCCTCGGTGCCTTTCGGCTGGTCCTGCAAACTGCCCGGCTACCTCTGGCAGGTCACCGTCGCGAATTGCGAAAACATGCTGATTTTCAGATGTTTGCGATGGCTTTTGAAACCTGTTGGAGCAATCCGACTTTGACCATGACCGGGAGCTTTGAATGAAGGATACATACGAGATCTACGACCCGCACGACACCGAGGCGGTGCGGGCCTACAGGGCCAAGCTGGCCGCGCAGGCTTTGGCGCGCGAGCGCAATGGCGTCGCCGTGATGGGGCCGTTTCTCATGTTGGCGTCGGCAGCCGATCCCAAAAGCGGCCTGTCGCAGGTGATCCGCTGCGCAAAGGCGTTTTGCATTATCGCGCCTCTGGCCTTTGCCCTGGCCTGGGTTTCGGGTGCGATCGGATAGCTTTCGGTTCGTTTCGCTTTCGTGAAAACAAAAAAGGCCCCCGTTGCGGGGCCTTTTTGCCAAGCAGCTGGTGGTTGGTGCCTTACCGGCCCCAGGCGCGGACGTCGCCGCAATCCACATGCACGAAGTTCGAGCGGGAATACCGACCGACGCCACCGGCCGAGCACGACATTGCTGCACGGGCAATTTGTGCGACCGAGCGGCCCTCGAGCCGGATATCGGTGGCCTGACCCTTCATATGCAACGAGTTCCGCGCTACGCCGCGCGACTTCGAGCGCAGCATCGCGTTGGTCTGCGGTGAGCGATAGCCCGAAAGCAACATATAAGACGCATCGGTCTGCAACAACCGGTGCGACGCCGCGAGGATGTCGATTGTCCGCTGATCGAACTGGATCACATTGTCATTGCGCCAGTCGCGCATGAAGCGATTGATCTCGGCCATCGCCTCGGGGACGTATTTGCCTTCGATCCAATAGATCGTGTTGATCCGCTCACCCGTGCGCCCGGAATGCATCTTGAGGCTGCGGATATCACCCGCGCCCCGGAGAAGGCCAAACGCGTTTGCAAAGGTTGGTGCTGCTGTGATCGTCGTCGCCGCAAAGGCTTTCAGCACGCCTCTGCGCGTCAGGCTCGTCGATTTTTCAGCCGTCATTCTGCCACAAGTCCCATTTTATCGTCCCTTCCGGTTGATCCGGTAGTGAACTCACCACTCCCCCTGAGGTGCGGTATCTATATGGCTCAAATAGTTAATTCAGGGAACACCAGATCCCGTAAAATGATAAAGATCGGGCCTGATCGGCGAATTTTTGCCAATTTGTGCAACAGTGGCTTACCGTCAAAGAATAAACTTAGAGCGTTGCGCCAGTGTTACAGATTGACCGAGACGGGTGTTTTTGCGTGGACAGGCGCCGGCCTCTCGGGGACTATCTAGTCAGCTTGGGGTCTTTCACAGTACGGATTTTTTTGATGCCTGCCACACTCTCCCGCCGTATTCCGTTTGGTCTTCTTTATGCATTCCTCATCGCTTTTGCCGCGGTGACCCAATCCGCACACGCTCAGGTGACTGCCTTTATGCAATCGGTTGCCGAGGCGGCCGCCGACGACCGCGATCTGGCCGCGTTTTACCGCGCGAACGGATATCAACCGATCTGGACGGACGAAAACGGCGTCTCGAAAGAGCGTCGCGAGGCATTCCTACGCACACTTCAGGACGTCGAGGCGCATGGGTTGCCACGGGCGCGTTACGATCTTGCGCAGCTCGACTGGGATTTGCGCCGTGTCACCTCCGCGCGTGACCTCGGGCGGATCGAAGTCGCAATGACGAAACTTTTCCTGTCCTATGCCCGCGACATTCAGACCGGTGTGCTGGAACCCAAAAAGGTTGACAGCGCGATCGTGCGCGAGGTGCCGTATCGCGACCGAGCCGACCTGATGACCGATTTTGCCGCGTCGTCACCGATGTCTTTTCTGCGCAGCCTGCCACCTCAGACCCCGGAATATGCGCGCCTGATGCGCGAAAAAATGCGTCTCGAGGCTCTGATGACCCGGGGCGGCTGGGGCGAGGCGATTGCCGCGCGTGCGCTTGAGCCGGGCGATGGCGGGGCCGCCGTGGTGCAGATGCGGAACCGTCTGATGCGGATGGGATATCTCGACCGCACGTCCACCGCGACGTACGACACCAAGCTGCGTCAGGCCGTTGCCGCGTTCCAGCGGGATCATGGGCTGGTTGTCGACGGGATCGCCGCGGCGCAGACAATCCGCGAGATCAACGCCTCGGCCGCAAAGCGCCTCGGACAGGTGATCGTGGCGATGGAGCGCGAGCGCTGGACCAACATGCCGCGCGGGCAGCGGCATATCTGGGTGAACATCACCGATTTCCAGGCCAAGGTCATCGATCACGGCAAGGTCACGTTCCAGACCAAGTCGGTCGTGGGCCACCGCGACCGTGACCGTCAGACGCCCGAGTTTTCGGATGTCATGGAGCATATGGTCATCAACCCGACCTGGAATGTGCCACGTTCGATCGCGACCAAGGAATACCTTCCGTTGCTGCAGCGTAACCCCTATGCCGTGTCGCATCTGAAGCTGGTCAACCGGCGCGGGCAGGTGATCTCGCGCGAGCGGATCGTTGATTTCAACCAATTCAACGCGCGGAACTTTCCGTTCGACATGAAACAACCGCCAAGCCGGTCGAATGCGCTTGGGCTGGTCAAGTTCATGTTCCCGAACCGGTACAACATCTATCTGCATGACACCCCCGCCAAGACCCTGTTCGGGCGTCATGAGCGGGCTTTTAGCCATGGCTGTGTCCGGCTCAATGACCCGTTCGATTTCGCCTATGCTCTGCTGGCGCGGCAGGAAGACGATCCCCAAGGGATGTTCCAGCGCGTTCTGAGTACAGGGCGTGAAACCCAGGTCGATCTGGAGCAACAAGTGCCGGTGCATCTGGTCTATCGCACGGCATTCACGCAGGCGAAGGGCAAGCTTCAGTTTCGTGTCGATGTCTACGGGCGGGATGCGCGGATCTGGGCCGCTTTGGAACAGGCCGGGGTTTCGCTTCCATCGGTTCAGGGATAGATCTCGTCCCCGAGAGGGACGCGCCGATGGAATTCACAGTTCACGACATTGCCGAAGCGCTCGGTGCCGAGGTTTTTGGCGATGGCGGGCTGGTGATCACGGGCGCGTCCGAGCCTGCCGCTGCGGGGCCAGGCGATCTGGCGCTGGCGATGGACCAGAAATACGCCGACGGCTTGGCCGAGAGCGCGGCGCGCGCCGCGATTGTCTGGGCCGGGGCGGATTGGAAGGCTCTGGGTCTGCAGGCCGCCATCGTCGTGCCGCGCGCGCGCTATGCCATGTCGGGTCTGACCCGTCTGATGGACAAGGGCCCTGAGATCGCACCCGGCATCCACCCCTCGGCCATCATCGACCCAACCGCCGAAATCGGTGCCGAGGCGGCCATCGGGCCGTTGGTGGTGATCGGCGCACGGGTGCGCATCGGGTCAGGCGCGCGGATCGCGTCCCACGCCTGCATCGGCGAAGACACAGTGATCGGGCAGGACGCCGTCATCCACGCCGGCTGTCGCATTGGAGCGCGGGTGACCATTGGCGACCGTCTCTTCGCACAACCCGGTGCCGTCGTCGGCGCTGACGGCTTCAGCTTCGTGACCCCCGAGAAGAGCCGCGTTGAGGAAGCGCGCGCCTCGCTCGGGGCCGACACGCAAGCGGTCAACTCCGCCTGGACCCGCATTCATTCGCTGGGCGGCGTGGCCATTGGCGACGATGTCGAACTGGGGGCCAATTCCTGCATCGACCGGGGCACCATTCGGGCGACCACTGTGGGCAACGGCACCAAGCTCGATAACCTCGTCCATATCGCGCATAACTGCGAGATCGGCGAGCATGTGCTGCTTTGCGGGCAAGTCGGTATCGCCGGGTCGACGAAGATCGGGCATCGCGTCGTCCTTGGCGGGCAGGTCGGTGTCGGCGACAACCTGACCGTTGGCGATGATGTCGTGGCCGGTGGGGCCACCAAGATCCTGGCCAAGGTGCCTGAAGGCCGTGTGGTTCTGGGCTATCCCGCGATGAAGATGGAACAGTACATCCAGGCCAGTCAAAACTGGCGGCGCCTGCCGCGGGTTATGGAGGATGTGCGCGCCTTGAAGAAAGCGGTTTCAAAGGACGCCGGGGATGACTAGATATGCCGCGAGAGACCCTGAAGGGGCGGGATGATGAGCGGCCAGGTCGAAAACAGGATCATCGAGATTATCGCGGAACAGGCGGTGCTTGAGCCGTCGGACATCACCATGTCGCAATCGCTGGAAGACCTCGGCATCGATTCCATGGGGTTGGTCGAGGCGATCTTCTCGATCGAGGAAAGCTTCGATATTCAGGTGCCGTTCAACGCCAACGAACCCGAGAAATCCGAATTCGATATCTCTTCGGTCCAGTCCATTGTCACGGCCGTCAGGGCGTTGATCGCCGAGCAAAAGGGCTGAATGCATCGCGTCGTCATCACCGGGGCCGGCACGATCAATCCGCTGGGCCATTCGGTCGACGAGACCAATGAGGCCATGCGCGAAGGGCGCTGTGGGATCGGAGAACTTGACATACGAGACGTCGACCGGCTGGCCGTTCGGATCGGCGCGCAGGTCACCGGATACGACGCAGACGCGCGCTTCAATCGCCAGCAACAGGCGCTCTACGACCGGTTCACGCAATTCACGCTGATCGCGGCCGAAGAAGCGATCCGCCAGTCCGGTCTCGAGTTCGGCGGCAAACTAGCCGCGGAAACCGGTGTAGTTCTCGGCACCAGCGGCGGCGGGCTTGGCACGCTCGATGACAATTACCGCGCGGTTTATGAAGAGGGCAAGAACCGGGTGCACCCGTTCATTGTCCCCAAGCTGATGAACAACGCCGCCGCAAGCCATGTGTCGATGACCTACAACCTGAAAGGCCCATCTTTCACGGTGGCCACCGCCTGCGCTTCCTCAAACCACGCGATGGGGCAGGCGTTCAACCTGATCCGGTCTGGCATGGCGCGGGTGATCGTGACGGGCGGCTCGGAATCGATGCTCTGCTTTGGCGGTGTAAAGGCATGGGAAGGGCTCCGCGTGATGTCGAAAGACGCCTGCCGCCCGTTCAGCGCCAATCGCAACGGCATGGTGCAGGGCGAAGGCGCAGGTGTTTTCGTCTTTGAGGATTTCGAGCACGCACGGGCGCGTGGGGCCGAGATCCTTGCCGAAGTGATAGGGTTTTCCATGACCTCCGACGCCTCGGACATCGTGATGCCATCGCAGCAGGGGGCCGCGCGGGCGATCTCCGGGGCGCTTGAGGACGCGAAGATCAACGCGGATCAGGTGGGCTACATCAACGCCCATGGCACCGGGACCGCGGCGAACGACAAAACCGAATGTGCCGCGGTGGCGAGCGTCTTTGGCCGTCACGCCGACAAGGTCATGATCTCATCAACCAAGTCGATGCACGGGCACCTGATCGGAGGCACGGGCGCTGTTGAACTACTGGCTTGTCTGATGGCGCTGAAAGACGGTGTCATTGCACCCACCATCGGCTATGAAGAGCCTGACCCGGAATGCGCGCTGGACGTTGTCCCAAACGAGGCGCGCGAGGCTTCGGTGGATCACGTCTTGTCGAACGCGTTCGCCTTTGGCGGGCTAAACGCCGTGCTGGCGCTCAAAAAGGTCTGATTGGGACGTGATCGCGCGTTCCCCTTAACGACCAGCGGCAATCACATCTAAAGCCTTAGCGATTATCCTTTTTTTTGTTGACGTCCGCTTAAGCCTTCTTTGGCACCAAGCCCGTCGTGGTTTGGAGCGATGGCTGAGATGACGCAAGACACGGCTTTACCCAAGAATCTGGGGCCGGATTCGGCGGTGTTGAAAACCGCGCCTGGGGCGGCAGGCATCGGCTACCTGGTGATTGATGCCTGGGGCATGATCCAGGCTGTCAACCCGACCTTCCTTGCCGCCGCGAACCCTTCGGGCAACCACCCTGACCCGACGGACATTTCAGAATTCGAGCTCAGGCTGGACATGCCCACATCCGTCAGTGCGTGCCGCTTGGGCGGGCGGCACAAACTGGTATGGGTCCCAATCCCGGATGGTGGATGGGCCGGCACCCTTTTGGAAGATCAAACGACCGAAGCGCTGCCGCCATCGGGAACGGATGCCCTGACAGGTGTCGGGGATCGCCAAAGTCTGCCCGGCCAGTACGAAGCCATGCGAGGGGAAGAGCGTGGGTACGCCCTCTTTCTCGATCTCGATCGCTTCAAACGGGTAAATGACACACTGGGTCACGACGCGGGGGATGCGCTGTTGCGAAGCGTTGCCCGGCGCCTGCGCAGTGTTTTGCGCAGTGCCGATTACGTCGCACGCCTTGGCGGTGATGAGTTTGTTGCCTTGATCAACGGCGAGGTCGATGAAACGGAAGTGAAAGCAATCGCTGAGCGGGTGATCGACAAGCTGAGCCGTCCGTTTCTGGTGAACGGCATGCAGGTTTTGGTTGGGGCAAGCATCGGCCTGGCACGCAGCGATGGCGTCAACCTTGATGAGGCGCTGCGTCGCGCCGACGTGGCCTTGTACGAAAGCAAGCGCCTTGGGCGGGGACGCGCGACCTGGTATACTCCTGAGATGACGGCGGCGCTCGAAAAGCGCCGCGATCTTGAGCACGCGTTGCGCAAGGCCCTGCTTCTGGAAGAGTTCGTGGTCTACTTCCAACCTCAATACTCGTTTGGAACAAGCTCAATTACCGGATTTGAGGCTTTGGTGCGCTGGAAGCAGTCGGACGGTATCGTTCCGCCGTCAGAATTCATTCCTGTCGCGGAAGAGACGGGGCTTATGGTGGATATCGGCAGCTACGTGTTGAATGTTGCCTGTCGCGAGGCCAGCGAATGGCCCCAACCCTTGACCGTTGCTGTAAACATTTCGCCGCTTCAGTTCATGGATGATGGGTTTCTCGAGAGTATTCAGGACTGTCTTTCGCGCTGGGGGCTGCCGCCCGAGCGGCTCGAACTGGAGTTGACGGAAAGCGTTCTGGCAAATGAAGATTTTGATGTCGAAGCACGCATGCGCGCCTTGCAGAAAATCGGAGTAAGCCTGTCGCTCGATAACTTCGGGACGGAGTATGCCTCGATCAATTGCCTGAGCAAATACGCGTTCAACAAAATCAAGATTGACCAGTCGTTCGTCCGCGACGCGCTGGCCGACGACGCTTCGCACAAGATCGCTGGCGCTGTGGCGGGGCTGGGTATCGATCTTGGCGTCAATGTCATCGCCGAAGGGATCGAAACCGAAGAACAGTTGGCAAGACTTCGGGCCCAGGGCGTGGGCGCCATGCAGGGGTTTCTTCTCAGTGAACCTATCCCCGCGGATAAAGTGTCGAGTTTTGTGGCGAACTGGAGTGAAACACAAAACCTCAAGGAGCATGAAGCATGACGACGATCCCTGATGAGCGCCTGTTGCGTGTTGCCTATTTCAGTCGAAACACGATTGCGGGAGGTGACGAGACGTTGCAGGAAATTGATCGCATCCTGGAAACGGCTCAGACGAACAACTCCAAATGCGGTGTGACCGGGGCGCTGATGTTCAACGATGGCGCTTTCGCACAGATCCTCGAAGGGCCCGGGTCGGCGGTGGAAGACGTGTTTGACCGCATCCAGCTTGATGACAGACACAACGATATCACGGTGCTTCAGACCGATTGGATCGACACAAGAACGTTCCCAAACTGGTCGATGGGGTTTGCCGGAAATGATGCGGCGGCCGCTATTCAATATGCCGGTATCGCGGACAGGTCGTCGTTTGATGTGGAAGCATTGTCGGCCAGCGATCTGATCCAACTGCTGCGAGAGATCGCGATCCGCAACGAGTTGGCGCTGCGCGCCGCCTGAGCTTGAGAGGAGCTTTAGTCGCGTCGATCCCCCGTGTCGTCTAGCGATTTTGCCACTCCATAACAGCCTCCAGTGGGTACGCCAGCATCAGCACGTTCAGCGCAAGGCCGTCGCGGATGATGAACGCGGTCATCACCTCGAAAGCCAAGGCGATCAGCACTGTCGCCCAGACCGGCAGCACACGGGCGAGGGCAAAGCCGACCCACATGGCAACGATGTCAGAAACCGAATTCACCACGCTGTCGCCATAGTAGTCGAGCGAGATTGTCACGCTTCGATAGCGTTCGATCACAGCGTCGCCGTTCTCGACAACTTCCCACGCGCATTCGATCAAGGTTGCAATCGACAGCCGCCAGCCAAGGCTCAGCCGCCCGGCCACCAGCCAAAGCAACCCATAAAACAAGAACCCGTGGATGATATGGCTGAAAACATACCAGTCGGCGATGTGCTGTGAATTCTCCGAGCTTGGTGTCTCGCCATGCCAGAACTTGATGTAGCCGCAGGTGCACATGGGCTCGCGCCCGATGAGCAAGAGATACGCTGCCGTCACGAGCACCATCAGCCCGGTCAGAACAAAAGGCAGTCGCTTCACTTGCGTCGGACCCCATAGAGCTCCAACCGGTGCCCCTTGAGTTCATAGCCCAGCTTGGCTGCGATCCTTTCCTGAAGCTCTTCAATTTCCGCATCGACGAACTCGATGACTTCGCCCGAGTTCAGGTCGATCAGGTGATCGTGATGGTCCCGCTCGGCATCTTCATAGCGCGCGCGACCGTCACGGAAATCGAGCTTTTCCAGGATGCCCGCTTCTTCGAACAGTTTGACGGTCCGGTACATGGTGGCGAGCGAAAGGTTGGGGTCGACCGCACTTGCCCTGGCGTAAAGCTCTTCGACATCCGGATGGTCCTTGGCATCTTCCAGCACGCGCGCAATGGTGCGCCGCTGTTCGGTCATCCGCAGGCCGTTCGCCTCGCATCGCTCAATGATTGTTGTTTCAGCCATGTCTGTCCCATCCTCCAGGCTTGTCTTACGAAATGGGCGGGGGCGGGGCAACGCATTGGGCTTGGCTTTCGGAGGCGGGCGCTATCCTTTGTGGCGTTAAGAAAAGCGTAAGGGACGCGCATCGCGATGCAGAAAGAAACGGGCAGCCGACCGGAAATCGTCAGTATCTCAACCGGAGCAGAACTGCGGCGCTGGTACTGGCGCAAGGACGAGCTTGTGGCCCAGGCGCGCGTGCTCGGGGTAAAAACCACTGGCGGCAAATTCCTGATTCTCGACCGTATCGCACATGTTCTAGATACTGGCGAAACCCATTTCCCAGGCGATGTCACGCAAAAGCCGACATCGCGCTTCGACTGGCACGCCGCACCGCTATCAAGTCAAACGGTGATCACCGACAGCTATCGCAACAGTCAGAATGTACGGCGGTTCTTCAAGGCCGAGCTTGGTGAGGGGTTCAAGTTCAACACGGCCTTCATGGACTGGATGCGGAACAACACGGGCAAGACACTGGCGCAGGCCTGCGACGCCTACCGCGCCATTCAGGCTGCGGATTATGCTCCCGGAGCCCGCCGCACCATTCGGGACCACAATCAGTTCAACCAATACACGCGCGATTTCCTCGATAACAATCCGGGCGCCAGCCTTGAAGACGTGCGCCGGGTCTGGGCGCTGAAGGTCCAGCAACCTTCCGAGACCGGCCGGCATGTTTATCATCCCAGTGACCTCAATCTGGGGTGAAGCGGTGCGCCGACCAAGGTTTGCGCTTATGGCAGTCCAAACTCCAACACTTGCCAGCCTTGCATTCTGGCGCGGAACCAACTGCGTTGTCGTTTGGCATACTGCCGGGTGGCGATGATGGCCGCGTGGCGTGCGGCCTCGAGCGTTATTTCCCCCTGCACATGCGCGATCAGTTCGCTGGCGCCGATTGCTTTGGCCGAGGGACGCTCGCGCGACCAGTGGGGCGCGTTCTTTCGGGCCTCGTCGAGGGCGCCACCGGCAAGCATCAGATCAAAGCGCGCCTCAATCCGCGGTGTCAGCCAGTCCTTCGGCGCGTGGATCAGGATCGGTTGGGCGCGGTTTAGCGGGACAAGCGGTGGTCCGGTATCATCCTGCCACTCGGCCAGGCCGCGGCCCGTGCTGGTCAACACCTCCCACGCGCGTTGAATGCGCATCGGGTTCTGGCGATCAATCCGGCTGGCGGTTTTGGCATCAAGCTCGGTCAGGAGGGCGGACGCCCCTTCCGAGGCGATCCGGGCCATGGCTTCTGACCTTATGGCATCCGGGGTGGCGGGTATCTCGGCCAGCCCTTCGGTCAGGGCGGTGAAGTAAAGCCCGGTGCCACCTACGATCACCACCGGTCCCGCTTCGAGCAATGAGGTCACCTCGCGCAGCCACCGGCCCACCGAATAGGGTTCGGCTCCCGGTACGTGCCCGTAAAGCGCGTGGGGCAAGGCCGCTTCGTCTTCCGCCGACGGTCGGGCGGTCAGGACGCGCCAGTCGGCGAAGACCTGCAAGGCGTCCGCATTGACGATCCGCCGGCCCTGAGCGGCTGCGATCTCTATCGCCATTGCGGACTTGCCCGAGGCGGTCGGGCCCGCGATCAGGACCGGGCGTTCAGGGTCGAGCGATGTCGTATCGACGGGCATTGGCTTCCTCGTTGCCATTGCCGGGGTTTTCCGACATTTTCGCGCCGCATGCAAAACGCCCGAGGATCCCACCCATGACCGACGTCCCCAAGACCGCCTATCGCCGCGTATTGTTGAAAATTTCGGGTGAGGCGTTGATGGGGGATCAGGGGTACGGGCTGCACCCGCCAACCGTTGAACGGATCGCCCGAGAAGTGCAGTCGGTGCACGATATGGGCGTCGAGATCTGCATGGTGATCGGCGGCGGCAACATCTTTCGCGGGCTTCAGGGCAGCGCGCAGGGGATGGAGCGGACGACGGCGGATTACATGGGTATGCTGGCCACGGTGATGAACGCGTTGGCCATGCAGTCGGCACTTGAGGGGATCGGGGTTTATACAAGGGTCATTAGCGCTATTCCGATGGATCAGGTATGCGAGCCTTACATCCGGCGCCGCGCGGTGCGTCACCTTGAAAAACAACGGGTCTGCATCTTCGCCGCCGGTACAGGGAACCCCTATTTCACGACCGATACCGCGGCGACGCTGCGCGCGTCCGAGATGTCCTGCGAGGCGATCTTCAAGGGGACTAAGGTCGACGGGGTTTACGACAAGGACCCGGTCAAACATGCCGATGCCAAACGCTATGAGCGGGTGACGTATGACGAGGTGCTGCAAAAACGCCTCGGTGTGATGGACGCTTCGGCCATCGCACTCGCCCGCGACAACAAACTGCCGATCATCGTGTTCTCGCTCGATGAGCCGGGAGGGTTTCGGGGCATCCTCGAGGGCAAGGGGACGTATACAATTGTGGAAGGGTGAAAGGACGCACAGCGCGAACCACTGAGCCACTAGCTAAAAAGAGGTAAGTGCATATGACGCACAGCGAAGTGATAGAAACGATCACGGACCACCTCTCGGGCATGCCGGGCATATGCGCTTTGTATCTCAGCGGAAGCTACGGAAATGGCATGGCGGACAAGTACAGCGACATCGACTTTGTCATGGTGTCGGAAGATGGCGCGTCCGACAAAGCCGCCAAATGCTGGCGCGAGGCTGTCGAGCGGACAGGCGAGATCGTGCTTTGGTGGGACAGAACCACCGTTCCGACATTGATCAACGCCATAACCGACGACTGGACACGTACCGATGTTGTTATTCTGAAACCCGACCAGATGGGGCAGCAGACGAAGAATGCACTCAAACCTCTCTTCGATCACGATAACCTTTATGACGGCCTTGCTGCTGCTGCGCCGAAAGCCAGTCCGGACCTCAGAAGGTTCCGCTACGAGGTCGAGGAATTCATAAGGGTACTCGGATTGCTCCACCTTGCGGTGGGGCGGGAGGAGTACATTAACGGTGTCTTGGGCGTATTCCTACTTCGGAACAAGCTCGTCGACCTGCTGATCGCGGAAACGGATGCGCCCAATCGTGGTGGCATCCTGCACCTTAACCGATTGATTACAAGCGAACAAAAGAAATTGCTGGTCTCGATGCCGCCTGCCGTTCCGGATCGAGATGCTTTGATTTCTGCCCAGCTGGCATATGCCGAAGCGTATCTGCCTCGCGCACGGCAGAGAGCGGAACGCTTGGGAATGGAATGGCCGGAGCGCTTCGAAGACGTGACGTGGAAGCGACTGGAAGAAACGTTGTCCATAAAGCGTCCGTACTAGAAGCCACTTCCCGTACCCGTCGACCGGCGGCTGATCCCAAACACGCCTCACCCGCCTATGAGATCAGCCGTTCGTCGCGAAGGCACGGCTCATCTTGAGGTTTTCGCCGTCCGCAGACCGGCCACTGCAAAAGCCCATCTTTTCCCTCATCTTGCCCTCAAGTCAGCGTTGATTTGGGCAGGATGGCCCTCTGCTGCACACCTGCACAGGCCCGCCACACCGGCTCTATACATTCGCCACAAACTCAAGATATATGACTGAAAACCGGAGGAACTCCGGACGGACGAACGGGTGAGCGGGCTATGGCGGACGAATTTGAACTCGACATGGATGATCTTGAGCGGCGGATGGATGGCGCTTTGGCCAGCCTGCGCGCCGATTTTGCGTCTTTGCGGACCGGTCGTGCCTCGGCGTCGATGCTGGAACCGATCATGGTCGACGCATACGGCGCGCTGACCCCGATCAATCAGATCGGCACAGTGAACGTGCCCGAGCCGCGCATGGTCACGGTCAACATATGGGACAAGTCGCTGGTGGGTCCGGCCGAGAAGGCGATCCGCGAAAGCGGCTTGGGCATCAACCCACAACTCAACGGCACGATTATCATGCTGCCGATCCCCGAACTGAACGAGGAACGCCGCCGCGAGCTGTCGAAAGTCGCAGGCAGCTATGCCGAGAACGCCCGGGTCGCGATCCGAAACGTGCGGCGGGACGGGATGGACCAGATCAAGAAAGCCAAATCCGACGGCATGAGCGAGGATGACCAGAAGTTCTGGGAAGGCGCCGTGCAGGAACTGACCGATGCATCGATCGAAAAGGTTGATCAGTCATTGGAAAGTAAGCAAGAAGAAATAATGCAGGTCTAAGTAAACGTGGCGAGTGGGGCGCTGTAACAGGAGTGCACGTGTTGGTTGGTCAGGAATTGCAAGCGGCGCCGGAACATGTCGCGATTATCATGGACGGGAACGGTCGATGGGCCCAGGCCCGTGGAAAACAACGGCTGTTCGGGCACCATGCCGGGGCGCGCCGGGTGCGCGAAATTGTCGAAGCTTGCCCCGAGCTTGGGGTCAAATACCTGACGGTCTTTGCATTTTCGACCGAGAACTGGAAGCGTACCCAGACGGAGGTTTCCGGTTTGATGAAGCTTTTCAAGCGCTATCTGACCTCGGAGACCAAACGGCTGGTCAGCAGCGGTGTGCGTGTCCGCTTCATCGGCGACCGTATCCGGCTGGACGAAACGCTTGTTGCGCTGATGGACGAGCTTGAGCTTCTGACCTGCGAAAATGACCACGTACATCTGACCGTCGCCCTGAATTATGGCGGTCGCGATGAGGTGGCGCGCGCCACCAAACGCCTCTCGCGTGAAGTGGCCGCGGGCCGCATTGACCCCGAGACGGTCGACGCCGAGACGCTGGCGCGGTTCCTCGACACCTATGTTCTGCCCGACCCGGATCTCGTGATCCGGACAAGTGGTGAGGCACGGATCTCGAACTTTCTGCTCTGGCAGTCGGCCTATGCCGAATACGAGTTCATCGACACGCTCTGGCCCGATTTCACACGGGACGAGTTTGCGCGTGTCCTGACCGGGTACTCGGCGCGGGACCGTCGCTTTGGTGCAGTTCCCGGCTGAGGCATCGCGCTCTGGCGTTTTGGCAACGATTTCTCTGCCTTGCCTTGCAAGACTGCTGTTCCCCCTGCGCAGGCTGGGTTAGTTTCGCACAAACGAGGACATAAGGGGGGAGCGCGCGGCCAACATGGCAAGTGACGCGACATCATCCAGCAAATGGAGCGATCTGTCCCAGCGGATGCTGTCGGGCGGTCTGGCGGCAGCGCTCGGCCTTTGGCTGATGTGGCTCGGCGGTGTGCCGTTCAAGCTGCTGGTCTCGGCGGTCGTCGGCCTGATGGTCTGGGAAGTCACGCGCATGGTGGGGGCGGTCCGTTTGGCGGTTCCGCTTGGTGCACTGGTTTCGGTCATCATGGTGGCACTGGCGCTGTTGCCGACAGGCCTTGTTCTGCCGCTGGTCTTCCTGCCCGGGCTCATCGGGATATCGCAGCTTGAGAAGTTCCGCGTGCGCTTTGCGGTGTTCGCCACTGCCATACTGATCGCCGGGATCGGGCTTTTTGCCTTGCGCGAAGACTATGGCTTCATCTGGATGCTCTGGCTGGCTTTGGTCGTGATCGTGTCGGATGTGCTGGGGTACTTTGCCGGTCGGGTGATCGGTGGTCCGAAGTTCTGGCCCAAGGTCAGCCCGAAAAAGACCTGGTCGGGCACGCTTGCCGGATGGCTCGGGGCCGCGCTGATCGGGGTTGTATATGTCATGCTTGGGTATCCAGGAATCGAGATCATCGGGATCTCGATCGCGGTCGCCATCGCAGGCCAGATGGGCGATGTTGCGGAAAGTGCGCTGAAGCGGACCGTTGGCGTCAAGGACAGCTCGGCAATTCTGCCGGGGCATGGCGGTATGTTCGACCGGTTCGATTCGATGCTGGGCGCGTCGCTCTTCTTGCTGGTTGTCAGTCAGATCATCGACTTTCCGCCGGTGCCCCTGTGACGCGGAAGGTCACGATCTTCGGGGCGACAGGGTCCATCGGGCAAAACACGCTTGATCTGATTGAACGCGAGCGCGAGGCGTTCGAGGTTGTCGCCCTGACCGGAGGACGGAACGTCGCGGCGCTGGCCGAGGCTGCGCGCAGATTTGGCGCAGAACTGGCGGTTACCGCGTTCGAAGACTGCCTGGAGGACCTGCGTGACGCGCTCTCGGGCAGCGGCGTCGAGGTGGCGGCAGGCGACAGCGCCCTGATTGAGGCGGCTGAGCGCGACGCAGATTGGGTCATGTCGGCAATTGTGGGCGCTGCGGGCTTGCCACCGGGTCTAAAGGCGCTGGAACAGGGCAAGACGCTGGCCTTGGCGAACAAGGAAAGCCTCGTCTGCGCCGGGCCGCTTCTGATGGCGACGGCCCGCGCGCATGGCGCCGAAGTTTTGCCGGTGGACAGTGAGCATTCGGCGGTGTTTCAGGCCCTGAAGGGTGAGGATATCGCCAGTGTCGAACGTGTGATCATCACCGCCTCGGGCGGGGCCTTTCGCGACTGGCCGCTCGAGAAGCTGGCGACTGCCACTTGTGCCGAGGCGTCGTCGCACCCGAACTGGGACATGGGGCAAAGGATCACCATCGACAGCGCGAGCATGTTCAACAAGGCGCTGGAGTTGATTGAAACAAAAGAGTATTTCGGCGTATCTCCCGATCGCATCGAGGCAGTGATCCACCCCGAAAGCCTGATCCATGCGCTGGTCGGTCACAGCGACGGTGGCATGATCGCCCATGTCGGGCCGCCGGATATGCGCCATGCCATCGGCTATGCTCTGCATTACCCAAAGCGCAAGCCGTTGCCGGTTGACCGGCTCGATCTGGCGCAGATCGGTCAATTCACCTTCCGCGCCCCCGATCCCGCCCGCTATCCGGCACTTGGCCTCGCCTACGAGGTGATGGCGGCCGGCGGACTGACCGGCGCGATCTTCAATGCCGCCAAGGAAACAGCGCTTGACGGATTTATCGAGGGGCGTATCGGATTTACCGCGATGGCGGATATTGTCGCCGAGGTGATCGAAATTATGTCTGCGGATAGCCTTGTGAATGACACGATTACACTTGATTCCGTGCGTGAGGCAGACCAATTGGCCCGAGTAAGGGCTGAAAACGTAATCGACGGGAGATGAGGCAGGCGTGGATCTGGCAGGGCTGATACCGACCTTTGGCAACATCATCTGGACCATCGCAGCCTTTGTGGCCGCGCTTTCCATCATTGTCGCCATCCACGAATACGGCCATTACATCGTCGGTCGCTGGACCGGCATCAAGGCCGAAGTCTTTTCCATCGGCTTCGGGCCGGTTCTGGCCAGCCGCGTCGACAAACACGGCACGAAATGGCAGATCGCGGCTTTGCCGTTCGGCGGGTTCGTCAAGTTTCTGGGCGATGCCGGCGCGGCGTCGGACAAGGACGGCGAGGTCCTGCAGGGACTGTCCGAGGATGAGCGACGAACGACGATGCATGGTGCGCCGCTTTGGGCACGTACCCTCACCGTTGCTGCGGGGCCGGTGTTCAACTTCATTCTGTCTTTCCTGATCTTTGGTGCGCTGATCATGTATCGCGGCGTGGCCGCCGATCCGATCACGGTACAGGACCTGCGGGCCTTGCCCGGAACGCCTGTGCAGGGGTTGCAGGCAGGCGACGTCATTCTCGAGGTCGAGGGCCAGCCGGTTCCGGCGACCGAGGAGTTTGCGACCTTTGCACGCGACCTCACACCGTCGCCGGAACTGACCTATACCGTCGACCGCGATGGGCAGGTCCTCGATGTGCCGGGCCCATGGCTCTATCCGATCTATGTTGCCGCGATCACGCCGAACTGGGCGGCGGACGAAGCCGGGTTGCTGGAAGGCGACGTGATCACCGCGGTCGACGGGACCGAGATTTTCGACTTCGAGCAACTGCGCGAGATCGTGGGCGCATCAGACGGCGCCGAACTGACCCTCGATGTGTGGCGCGATGGCGAGACGATGCCGTTTACCATGACACCCGCGCGACGCGATCTGCCCCTGGCCGATGGCGGGTTCGAGACCCGCTGGCTGATCGGATTGTCCGGCGGTCTGGCGTTCGAGCCAGCGTCGGTCACGCCGTCCTTTGGCGAGGCGGCGGCTTATGGTGTGGATCAGATCCGATTCATCATCACCTCGTCGCTCTCGGGCCTCTATCACATGATCGCCGGCAAGATTTCGACCTGCAACCTCTCGGGCCCCATCGGCATTGCCGAGACCAGCGGGCAGGCGGCAAGCCAAGGGTGGTTCAGCTTCATCTATTTCATCGCCCTGCTGTCGACAGCGGTCGGGCTGATCAACCTGTTCCCGATCCCGGTTCTGGATGGCGGCCACCTGGTCTTCTATGCGTTCGAGGCCGTCACAGGGCGCCCGCCAAGCGACCGCACGTTGAAGTACCTCATGGTGGGCGGTTTGACGCTGATGCTCGCACTGATGCTGTTTTCCGTAGGAAACGACCTTATCTGCCCTTGAGATCGCGGACGGTGTGTTGCGTGTGAGAGGCGGATCGCCACCGGGGGAGCGATGAGCTGCCCAACTTGCGACACAATTCACCAGTATTTTCTATCGAAAGGTAGAAAGGGCTTGTGAGCGATGCCTGTACTGAAGAGGGGAATTCGTGGTCTGGAGTTGCTGGTGCACCTCAATCTCGACCGTGTTCTGGTCGGACTGGCCCTTGGCGTCGCACTTTACCTTGCCGCCTATCTGAGTTCGCTCTGACCTGAACGGACAAACCGATTTCCTGAAACACGCCCGCAAAACTGCGGGCCTTTCGCGTTTTGACACCCCTGCAGAATCCCAGTAACCCGTTTTAAAAGGTTACCGGTGGGGCAGGCGCATGACACGAACAGTTTATTTGGGGTGGCGGGCGGTCCTGACAACGATTGTCTTGATCGCCTCCCTTGCTGCCGCACATGCCCAGACCCGCGTGAACTCAATCGCGGTTGATGGCAACCAGCGGATACCCGATTCCACCGTAATCAGCCTTATGGAATTGCAACCGGGTCAGACGGTCAGCGGAGACGAGATCAACGATGCCGTCCAGCGCATTATGGGGTCAGGTCTGTTTGAAACGGCAGATATTCGCGTTGCCGGCAGCGGTCTGGCCGTCACTGTGGTCGAGCGTCCGACGGTCAACCGGATCAGCATCGAAGGCAATCGACGGCTCGATGATGAGGAACTGCTGCCGCTTGTCACGCTCAGCCCGCGCCGGGTGTATTCCGCGCAGCAGGCGCAGGCCGACGCCAATGCGATCGCACAATCCTATGCCAACCGGGCGCGTCTGTCGGCGAATGTCACGCCGCGCATCATCCAGCGGTCCGACAATCGCGTCGATGTGGTGTTCGAGATCAGCGAATCCCGGGTGGTGGAGAACGAACGCGTCAGCTTTGTCGGCAATCGCGTGTTCTCGGACCGCCGCTTGCGCCGTGTCGTGGACACCAAACAGGCCAGTTTTTTCCGCCAGATCATTGCCCGCGACACCTTCATCCCGGAACGGATCGCGTTCGATCGGCAGCTTTTGACGGATTTCTATCGGTCGCGGGGCTACATCGATTTTCAGGTTCTGGATGTCACGACGCGCCTTTCGCGCGAGCGGGACGCGACCTTTGTCACCTTCAACGTCCGCGAAGGTCAGAGTTTCAATGTCGGTGCTGTCTCGGTGTCCTCCGAATTTCCAGCCATGAACCTGGAAGAGTATCGCCGCGCCTTGCGTATTCGCAGTGGCCAGACCTGGTCGCCAAACCTGATCGATGAACAGATCAATCGGTTGGAACGGCTGGCGACCCGCCAGGGGTTTGACTTTGCCCGCGTTGACCCGCGTGTCAGCCGCAATGATCGCGATCTGACGCTGGATGTCGAGTTTGCCATTGTGAGGGGGCCGCGCGTCTTTGTGCAGCGGATCGATATCGAGGGCAACCAGACCACGCTTGACCGGGTTGTTCGCCGCCAGTTCGAAACGGTCGAAGGCGACCCGTTCAACCCGCGCGAAATCCGCAACGGGGCCGAGCGTACGCGCGCGCTTGGGTTCTTTGAGACAGTCGATGTCCAAACGCGACAAGGGACGGCCAGCGATCAGGTCATCGTCGATGTCGAGGTCGAAGAGGCTCCGACCGGCAATCTGTCCTTCGGCGGCAGCTTCAGTGACGACACGGGCTTTGCCGTGGCAATCGGGTTTTCCGAGCGCAACTTTCTTGGGCGTGGCCAGTCCGTGTCGGTTGACGTTCAAACCGGCGGCGAGGACCGGCGGATCAACCTGTCGTTTCGCGAGCCGGCCTTTCTTGGCCGCGACCTGACATTCGGATTGAACCTTGGGTTGCTGACCACGGACTTCGACGATGCGACCTATGAAACCGAGATCATCAACTTCCGTCCAAGCCTAGGCTTTGCAGTGGGCGAGTTTTCGCGTCTGAATTTGTTCTACGAGATCGCGAGCGAAGAAATACTCGAGGTGTCGGCCGATGCATCGCCGATCATTCAGGCCGAAGAAGGCAAGGAGATCAAAAGCTCAATCGGCTATGCCTACACGCTTGACCGCATTCGCGGCGGGCTGAATCCCAATCGCGGCGTGCGGCTCACGTTCAGGCAGGAACTGGCCGGTCTTGGCGGCGACACCGAGTTCCTCAAGACGGAAGCGCGGGCGGTATTACAGCGCGACATCCTGAACGAAGAGGTGACGCTGCGCGCAATCCTCGAAGGCGGCCATATCCAGGCGCTTGGCGGCGGGACAACGCGGGTCACCGACCGGTTCTTCTTGTCGTCGCGGCAGTTGCGCGGCTTTTCCTCGCGTGGGGTCGGGCCACGCGATACTGGCGCGGTCGACTCGGATGTCCTCGGCGGCAACAGCTACGCGTCGCTGCGACTGGAAGCCGACTTTCCGCTTGGCCTGCCTGAAGAGTATGGGATCAGCGGTGGCGTCTTCTTCGACGCCGGTTCACTTTGGGACCTGGACAACACGGCGGGCGCCGCTGTGGTGGATGACGATTTTGAGCTGAGAACGTCGATCGGTGTCTCGATCTTCTGGGACACACCGATCGGGCCGCTGCGCCTGAACTTTGCCCAGCCCTTGGAGTCAAACCCGCTCGATGATGAGAACACGTTCGACATCACCATCTCGACCCAGTTCTAGGGGCTGGTTGCTCGCACTGGTTCTGTGTCTGGCGGCAACGGTCGCCTCTGCACAGCAAGCGGTGTCGCCGGTTCTGACAATCGACCAGGATCGTTTGTTTTCCGAAACGCGGCTGGGCGCCGAAACACGTGCCGAACTGGAGCGCGAGGCGCAGGTGCTGGCGTCAGAAAATACCGAGATCGAAAATCGGCTTATCGCTGAAGAGCGGGAGCTGACCGAGCAGCGTACAGAATTGAAGCCCGAGGAATTTCGCGCGCTTGCCGATGCGTTCGACGAACGCGTTCAGAAGCTGCGCGCCGAACAGGATGAGAAGGGGCGACAGCTCAATCGGCGAGGTGAGGATGCGCGGGCCGCGTTCTTCAATGAGATCGCCGTTATCCTGTCCGATATCGTCCGCGAGAAGGGGGCACTGGTCGTGATCGACCGCCGCGATGTCTTCCTGTCGGCGGACCGGATCGACATCACCGATGAAGCGATTGCCCGCATCAACGAGACGTCGTCGGAGGACGAGTAGCCTCGTCGTCGCGACTGTCGTAAAGCGCGCGCGCCCGGGCCACCGCTTCGCGATGGTCTAGCGCCCAGCCGGCCAACGGCTGCAACGCTGCGCAGAGGCTAGTGCCCAGTTCCGTCAGCTCATAGTCGACGCGCGCAGGCACTGTGGGGGTGACTGTCCGGTTGACATAACCGTCACGCTCCAGCTTGCGCAGCGTCTGGGTCAGCATGCGTTTTGAGATGTCCGGCACGGCCCGGTTAAGGTCGGAGAAGCGTTGGGGCCCGCCGATCAACGCCGTCACGATCAGGATCGTCCATTTGTCCCCGACGCCATCCAGAACATGCCGCACCGGGCAAATGTTCGGGTTGTAGAGGTCGTCGTAGGTTTTTTTGCGGGTTACCAAAAAGTGCCTCCTTCACGGGGCCAGGGGTCTCAGTTACGTCTTTGGTTACTGATTGTAACCTAATCTCGGAGTGAGACCCATGCAACTTCTCAATCGCAGGACGTTTCTTGAAATCACCGGTTTGGCCGCCGGGTCGGCCGCACTTGGTGCTGGTGCGGCCCAGGCCGCTGGCCATCGCGCAGCCGAGGTATTCACCGCCGACCCGCAAGGCGGCTTGGTCGACAGCACCGTCATCCTCGGCGAGGAAAAGGCCGTTCTGATCGACGCGCAGATGAACGTGCCCAATGCCAGTCGGTTGGTCGAGGTGATCGCCGCGACCGGACGGGACCTTGAGACGATCTTTATCACGCATATGCACCCCGACCATAACCTCGGGCTTGCTGTGATCATGGAGCGGTTTCCCAACGCGCGCCCCGTCACACACGCCGCCATCCAGCCGATTCTTGCAGGAGCCCTGGAGCCGATGTTGCAGGGTATGTCAGCCAATGCGCCCGCCGGGGTCTTTGCCGACCGGGTCGTGGTTCCGCAGGTGCTGGAGGCGGATCACATCCTGCTCGAAGGCGACAGGATCGAAGTGCTCGACCCGATGCATGGCGATACTGACCTCATCTCGGCCCTGCATGTGCCCGCGCTCGACACATTGATTGCAACCGATTTCGTCTATGCCGACACCTTTGCCTGGACGGCCGAGAACACGACGCCCGAGCGTGTTGCGATGTGGCTTGAAAGCCTCGACACGCTTGAGGGGATTGGCGCGTCGACGGTCATTCCGGGTCATCGGCAGGAAAGCTCGCCCAACGACGCGACCGGGTTCGCTCAGACGCGCGCCTATCTTGCGCAGTGGATGGACGCGCTGGACAAGGCCGGATCGGCCGAGGACCTGCGCGCGATGATGCAGGACGGGAATGAAGGCCTTGGGATGGGGTTTGCGCTCGAGATGGCCGTGGGTGCTGTGTATCCCGAGTAAACGGTCCCTGTCGGGCGGCAGAGATGTCGTCCGATCCGTTCAGGCCTCTTGGTGCGGGTCAACGGCATCGGCGTCTGGCGAGGTAAAGATGATGCAGAGGGCGATCACCATGAGCGCGCAGGGCACGCCTTTGGAAATTGCGAAATATGGGATCACAAGGAATAACCAGCCGACGATGGTGGTGAGGACGAAATTGGTAAGGATTGAGGTGATCCCACCGTGACCATCCCCAAGCCACATGGTGATTGCCAGGACGAGCGGAGCGGTAAGGACGGCGATGGCGAGCCCGGCAACGACCGCCAGCACGATGAAGCCTAGATCGAAACGTCCGAGGACATTCAGGATCCAAACGGTTGTGAGCGTCATGACAGTGCAGGGAATCAGGTGGAACACCACAACATCGGACAGGAAGAAACTCCGTCCCATTTCGGGTGTGTTCAGCCACCATGCGACAGGATTGAGCGGACCGCCAAGAAGCAGGAGCAGGATGGTCCACAACTCGGACGGATGGCGAAAGCGGCGCTTGTCAAAGATCGTGTGGATCATTGGCCCACCCGGCAGCAGTCATTAGCGGTGTTGGTGGAGATACCGCTGGTGTTCATTGCGAAGCGCCCTCACTAAGCCAGGTGTTGATGGCTGTTGTGACCTTTGGGTGATCGCCACCGGTGTATTGATACGGGGTCAGGGGCAGGGTGGCGCCGTCTTTCAGGCAGAGCTCGAGCCGACTTGCGTCATCGCCCTTGTGCGCGCGCACTTCGACAATGTCTTCAAGCGGTGCCGTCTGACGTTTCCGGCCACGCAGCTGCGTCCAGTCAATCTGCGCGACGCCCGAGCGCCGATCCATGGTGAGGGTCATGTCGCCGCTCAGCATCCAGAAGTACCCACCCGCACCGATGAAAAGCACCGCAAGCGCAAGCCAGGGCCAGACCGGCTGCTCGATCCTGTGGGCGAACATGAGGATGCCTAGCCCGGCGAAAATGAAGATCGAGAAAAAGGCACGATCAAAAACACTGCCGCGTGTGACCACGATACGGCTGCTGGTTTGTTCCTTGATTCTCATGGCACGCCACTGAACCCTGCAACTGTGGTCGAAGAATGGCGCATGGCTCAGTGCAGGAACAGTAAGGAGGCCACTCCGACGACAACGAGGCTGAGCGCCCAAACAATATCAAGGTTGAACCAGCTCGATGAGAGCAAACGCAGGCCGAGCCAGCGATACACACCAATCGCGATGGCCCCGCCTGAGGCTGTCATGGCCAACGTATGTGCAAGTGCCACAAGGATGGCGATGCCGGCATTACCGCCCATGAGAGTGTCGGCTGCGGCGTGACCCGCATTTGTCTCAATCGTGCGGCAGATCCCGAGGTAGATCGGCACCAGCATCAGCCCCGCGCCATGCGCCATGGCCGCCAGAAAGGACCAAAGGGCGAGGCGCGAGGGCGGGACGCGCGCCAGGAACCGTGGATGGCGCCGGTTGATCAGCAGGTAGAGGCCGAGGGCGATGACAAGGCAGGCCGCGCCGATCTGGATCTCGCGTTGCCAGTCCACAAGAAAGAACAGGGCCGCAAAGGGCAGGAGCAGCGCCAGCATGGCCACGGCATGGCCGAAGGCAAGGGCGGCCAGTGCCTTCAAAAGGCTGCGGGGCGCGCGATCCATCAGGGCCGCTGACACCGCCAGGGGCCAGCCCATGCCGGGGTTTACGCCGTGATACACACCCGAGAGGACAACGGCCCACCAAAGGGCCGTTGCCGTTTCCATCTCGCCCACGCGTCAGACGGAGGGATAGCAGAAGCTGTCAGTTGAGCAGTCGCCCCCTTCGAGACGGATCTGGTGGCTCCGATAGCCTTTCGGGAAGTCGATATAGAAATCCTTGTCGAGCTCGATACCGCCGTTTTCCCCGACATTCGCCATGACCATCTGCCCGCCTTCATCGTCGGGATAGAACTGATCGTCCCAAGTCGAATAGAGCGAATTGGTCCAGTAGACGCGTTTGCCATCCCGGCTGATCTCAACCATCTGCGGCCCGTAGACGAAGGGCTTGCCGTTGGGGTGTTTGGCGCCGCGCGCGATGCCACCCAATTCGACCTTGCCGGTCAGCTTTGGGTTCATCGGGTCGGAGACATTATACTGATGCATCTCGCCCTGTCCCCAGCAGGCGACGTAGAGATACTTATCGTCGAGGCTGAGGTCGATATCAGTCACCAGCGGCGGCACGGCCTCGAACCCCTGCAGAAGCGGCGGCAGGTTCTCGGCCTTCTCGGGGCGGGGATCGATGGTGATCGTCTTCTTGGCTTCGAACGTGCCATCATCCTTCTGCCACCAGGTGAAGATGGCACCCTGCAGGTTAGTGGTGTCGACCACGACGCCGCAAAAGCCATAGTCCTTGGACGGGTCGTGCGCGGGCCGGATCTCAAGCGCCATCTGGTGATTTGCGCCGAGGTCGATGGTCTGGACGTTCTTGCGTTCCTGCAGGTTCCAGAAATGGATCTTGTGGCCGTATTTGTTGGATAGAAGGTCCTCGGCCACGATGCCGTTCTCAAATTGCGGCGGCAGGCCCCATTCGGAACTCACCATGTAGTCGCGGGGCAGGTTCCACCAGAAATCATAGTGTTTGTCCTGCTCGCCCCGATCCATCTCGTAGCGGCCAAGGATGTCGAAGGTTTCGCAATCCATGATGAAAATGCCAGGAGGGCCGTCGGTGCCATCCTCGCCACCGCCGCCAAGGGTCGAAACATAGATGCCTTCGGGGCCGCAGTGAATGGTATGCGGACGCGAATAACCGGTCTTGGCGAACACTTCCTCGGGTTCGATAATCTTGTGGATTTTGGCCTCAAGCGGCTCTTTCACGTCGATCACATAGATGCGGGACGAACGGATGCCGGGGATGATCAGATAGCGGCGTTCGAGAAAGGCATGGCCGGTGAGGGGCGACAGGGCCGAGGAACAGGCGTTCCAACCGAAATGGTGAAACTCATCGCCTTTGTTCGGCATGATCAGTTGATGAACGATCTCGCCGTAGGTTTTCGAGCTTGGATCGACATCGACCACCGCAAGCCCGTCAGGTTGCGAACCGTCGGGGCTCAGCATCAGCGTGAAGGCCACGGTCTCTGCCGGTGCTTCCATCGCAATCTTGGGTGACGGATAGAACGTCGGGTCAGGTCTTAAATTCATGTGGTTTCCTCCCACGGGCATTAGCTGCTTTGGCGCATCTGTTTTACCCACGGAAAGCTTGGCACGACTTTGTGCAATCACAGAATACTTCTGTCATGCAGCACCATTCACGACTGACGCATCGCAACGTCGCTCCCTTGCTCAAACCTTCACCGCTTGCTAGGCCTGAAAAGAAAAGAGGGTGCGCAATGAGCGAGACGCTGAAAAGCGCGGATATCGAGCTGATCCAGAGAATTCTGCCGCACCGGTACCCGTTCCTGTTGGTCGACAAGGTTGTTGAGATCGACGGGACTGAACGCGGCGTCGGCATTAAGAACGTCACCATGAATGAGCCACAGTTCACCGGGCACTTCCCGGGCAAACCTGTCTTCCCCGGGGTTTACCAGGTTGAGGCGATGGCCCAGACCTCGGCTGTGATCGCGGGCGTGGGCCTTGATCTGGCAGACAAGAACATCGGCATATACTTCATGGCCATGGACGGTGTGAAGTTTCGGCGGATGGTGGTGCCGGGCGATCAGTTGCGCATGGAGGTCACCAAACTGCGCGGCGGCGGAAAGGTCTGGAAGTTCCGCGGTGTTGCCACGGTTGAGGGTGAGGTGGCCTCGGAATGCGAGTTCACCGCGATGATGGATCTGCCCAAGTGATCGATCCCAGCGCCAGCGTGCATCTTTCCTCGGTTATCGAAGACGGCGCGGTGATCGGGCCGGGCTGCACGATCGGACCGTTCTGCATCGTGGGGCCAGAGGTGACGCTCGGCGCTGGCGTGCATCTCAGAAGCCACGTGGTGGTCGAGGGCCAGACCGTGATCGGCGAAGACACGATCATCTTCCCTGGCGCGGTGATCGGGGCGATTCCGCAGGACCTAAAATTCAAGGGCGAAGCCACGCGCCTGACGGTCGGCAAGCGCAACCGCATCCGCGAAGGCGTGACGATGAACACCGGTACCGAGGGTGGGGGCGGCGTCACCGCGGTCGGCGATGATTGCCTCTTCATGACAGGGGCCCATGTGGCGCACGATGCGCGGGTCGGCGACAGGGTGATCGTGGCCAATCAGGGCGCCATCGCCGGCCATTGCGTGATCGAGGATGACGTGATCATCGGCGGGCTTTCGGGCATTCACCAATGGGTGCGCATCGGCAAGGGCGCGATCATCGGCGCGGTCACCATGGTGACCAATGACGTGATCCCCTATGGGCTGGTGCAGGCACCGCGCGGCGAGCTGGACGGACTCAATCTGGTCGGTCTCAAGCGCAAGGGCGTCAACCGCAGCGACATCACGGCGCTTCGTGCCGCGTTTCAGATGCTGGCGCAGGGCGAAGGCACGTTCCAGGACCGCGCCCGGCGCTTGGGGCAGGAAAACGACAGTGATTACGTGCGCGAGATCGCGGATTTCATCCTTGGCGCGTCGGATCGCAACTTTCTGACCCCCGAGCGTTAGGCGATGCTGGCGCTGATCGCAGGTCAGGGCGGGTTGCCGGGCGAATTGGTCGCTGCGGTCGAAGACCGACCCCTGATTGCGGCGCTCGACGGCTTTTCCCCCGACGCGGTGCAGCCTGACATTGTATTCCGGATCGAGCATCTGGGCAGTTTCATCGCCGAACTGACAGCGCGCGGTGTGACAGAGGTCTGCTTTGCAGGCGCCGTGCGCCGTCCGCCCATCGACCAAAGCGCCATTGATGCCGCGACTTTGCCACTGGTGCCGCGGATCGCCGCCGCCATAGGGCAGGGCGACGATGCGGTGCTGCGCACCATTCTGCAGATCTTCGAAGATGCGGGCTTTCACGTGGTTGGTGCGAGCGCGCTCGCTCCCGCGTTGTTGCCCCGGGCCGGTCTCCTGGTCGGTGGCGTGCCTGCGGCTGCGCAACCGGACATCGCGCGCGCCAGGGCGATCCACGCCGCGATGGGTACAGTCGATACCGGGCAGGCCCTCGTGGTGCACAAGGGCCAGGCGTTGGCGCTCGAAGGGCTCTTCGGGACCGACTGGATGCTCGCCAGCCTCGCCGCTCGGCCCGATGGCCGGGGCGGGGTGCTCTTCAAGGCGCCCAAGGCGGAACAGGACCGCCGGGTCGATCTGCCCACCATTGGACCCGACACGGTGAGCGCTGCGGCTGCGGCCGGTCTCGACGGGATCGTGATCGAGGCAGACGGTGTTCTGGTGCTCGGGCGCGATCAGGTGGTCGCCAGCGCCGACAGCCACGGCCTCTTCGTTTTGATCGACGCCCCATGATCCTTCATCTTTTGCCAAATACGCTTGTC
Organism: Pseudomonadota bacterium; assembly: GCA_039193985.1. Lineage (GTDB taxonomy): Bacteria > Pseudomonadota > Alphaproteobacteria > Rhodobacterales > Rhodobacteraceae > JAJDOD01. The sequence continues at coordinate 743 of JBCCWG010000009.1, read as the reverse complement.
ACGAGGGTGCCATGAGGCTCTATCTTCTGGCAGGCGAACCGTCGGGCGACAGGCTGGGGGCGGCCCTGATGGCGGGTTTGAAAACTCTTCGACCCGATATCACCTTCGACGGCGTGGCTGGGCCGCTGATGCAGGCACAGGGGATGGAAAGCCTCTTTCCGATGGAAGAGCTCTCGGTCATGGGGATCGCGGAGGTACTGCCCAAGTATCCGGCTTTGCGGCGGCGGTTGCAGGAAACGGCTGCTGATTGCCTTGCGCACCAGCCTGACGCGCTGATCACCATCGACAGCCCGGATTTCTCGCTGCGGCTGGCCAAACTGGTCCGACAGAAGACGGCCCTGCGCACTATTCACTATGTTGCTCCGTCGGTCTGGGCCTGGCGTCCGGGCCGTGCCGCCAAGATGGCTGCGCATATCGACCATGTTCTGGCGCTCTTGCCGTTTGAACCGCCTTACATGGAGGCCGCCGGTATGACCTGCGATTTCGTGGGCCATCCGGTGGTGTCTGAACCCATGGCCGATGCAGCCGAGGTTACGGCCTTTCGCGCTGAGACCGGTGTAGGCGATGCGCCCCTGATCCTCACCCTGCCGGGGTCACGGCGGAGCGAGGTGGCGCGTCTGGCCCCGGTTTTCGGCGAAACCCTTAGCCGGGTTGTTGCCGAACGACCCGAGGCCCGCATCGTCCTGCCCGCCGCGCGCCCCGTCGCGGCTGCCGTGCAGGAGGCGGTTCAGGATTGGCCGGGG
>JBCCWG010000008.1:0-43673 GCA_039193985.1 Pseudomonadota bacterium | reverse complement strand
GGGGGGGGCCCGGACGTCGGGGGGGGGGCCGGGGCCATCGACCGGGCCATATAGAGGCTGTTTCGCCGCGCCTTCGGCGCGTCGATCCGCTGGGGCTCTGCCCCAGACCCCGGAGTATTTCTGCCAAGAAGAAGGCGAAGGGGTTGGAAAGATTTGTTTTGCCGCGCTTAATTAATTCCGTTATTCATGAATTATGGAATTAGATTCGCAGACACGACGTCTCTCCGCCCTTGCTCATCCCGGACGGTTGCAGGTGTTCCGCCTGCTCGTACGCCGCGCGCCGCAGGCTGTGCGCCCCGGTGAGATGCTGCAGGCGCTTGCGATCAAGCCCAACACGCTCTCGGTCTATCTTGGCGCCCTGAGCGATGCGGGCCTTGTCGAGGCGCGGCGCGAGGGCACCGCGCTGTTTTACAGCGCGAACCTGGGTGCGATGGGATCGCTCGTCGACTTTCTTGTCGCCGATTGCTGCCGGGGGCGCCCGGATCTCTGCGCCACCAAGACATCCGCCATCTTTGCCGAGGAGGACCGCCCCATGCCTGACAAGACCTATTCCGCCCTGTTCATCTGCACCGGAAACTCTGCCCGCTCGATCTTTGCAGAAGCTTTGCTGCGTGATCTCGGGGGCGATCGCTTCGAGGTCCACTCAGCCGGGACACGGCCACAGTCGGAGTTGAACCCCTTCGCGCTCGACGTGTTGAAGCGGAACGGTCATGCCATCGACAGCTTGCGCGCCAAGCACATCTCGGAGTTTCAAAGCCCGGACGCCCCAAAACTCGACTTCGTTTTCACCGTCTGCGATGCTGCCGCCTCCGAAGAATGCCCGGCCTGGTCCGGTCAGCCGATCTCGGCCCATTGGGGGTTGAAAGACCCGGTCAAGGTCGAGGGAACCGATGCCGAAAAGGCGTATGCCTTTGCCGACGCCTATGCCCAGATGCGCCGCCGCGTGGTGGCCTTCGCCGCCCTGCCCTTTGACAGCCTCGACCGGATTTCGCTGCAGGCGCGGGTCGATGAAATCGGCGCGGACGACACGATGACGGCGTCATGAAACCTTCACTTGCGCCTGGCCGCGCGCAGCCTACACACAACACGCTTTTCTGACGGGGGCATCACCATGGCGCGGATTGCGTTGAACGGTCTGGGACGGATCGGCAAACTGCTGCTGCGGCGGCTTGTGGACGAAGGCATGGGCGACCAGATCGTGCTGATCAACGAGCCGGGCGCCGATCTGGATCAGCACGCGCTGCTCTTGGAGTTCGACACGGTCCATGGCCGCTGGCCGCGCGACATCACGACGGGTGACAACGCCCTGACCATCGACGGACACCGCATCGCCTTCCATCAGGAAACCCGGATCGAGGATTTGCCGCTGGCCGAAGCGGGCATCGACCTTGTTCTCGACTGCACCGGCGTGTTCAAGACCGAGGCCAAGGTGGCCCCTTACTATGGTGCCGGGGTCAAGAAGGTCGTCGTCTCCGCTCCGGTCAAGGAAACGGGCGCGCTGAACCTTGTTTATGGCGTCAATCATGATCTTTACGATCCTGACCGGCACGATCTGATCACCGCCGCCTCCTGCACCACCAATTGTCTGGCCCCCGTGGTGAAAGTGTTGCATGAGGAGGTTGGGATAAAGCACGGATCGATCACGACAATTCATGATGTGACAAACACCCAGACCATCGTCGACAAGGCACACAAGGACCCGCGCCGCGCACGCTCGGCCCTGAACTCGCTGATCCCGACCTCGACCGGGTCGGCCACCGCGATAACCCTGATCTACCCCGAGCTCACGGGCCGTTTGAACGGTCTCGCCGTTCGGGTGCCCCTGCTCAACGCCTCGCTCACCGACTGCGTGTTCGAGATGGAGCGCGCGACGACGGTGGAAGAGGTGAACGGGTTTTTCAAATCCTGGGCTGAGGGCCCGCTCAAAGGCATTCTGGGGTACGAAGAACGCCCGCTGGTCTCGGCGGATTACCTCGACGATCCACGATCGGGCATCGTGGACGGACCGTCGACCATGGTCGTGAATGGCACGCAAGTGAAGGTCTATGCCTGGTACGACAATGAATGGGGCTATACCTGCCGCATGGCCGATATCGCGGCTTTGGTCGTCGGCGGTATGAGCTGAGGGGGCCGCCGGGGACATGCGGATCACCGCCGAAAACTCAACGAAGCCTTTCCCTTTCGAACCAAATGTTAGGGGTGGGAGGACAGTGGTTTTACCGGGTTTCAACGTTAAGGCATTGTTTACCGTAAAAGGCGCGATGCGATGACGGACGTGAGCGGGTTCAAGGCTTACCTGACTGTCACTGCCGCCTATTGGGCGTTCATGCTGACCGATGGCGCGTTGCGGATGCTGGTGCTTTTGCACTTTCACACGCTGGGCTTCTCGCCGGTGCAACTGGCCTATCTGTTCCTGCTCTACGAAGTGATGGGCATCGTCACCAACCTGTCGGCGGGGTGGCTCGCCAAACGCTTTGGCCTGACCTCGACGCTTTACGCCGGTTTGGCGATCCAGATCGCAGCACTTCTGGCATTGGCAGCCCTTGACCCGGCCTGGGGGCTGACCGCGTCGGTGATTTATGTGATGGCGGTGCAGGGCGCGTCCGGTGTGGCCAAGGATCTCTCCAAGATGTCGTCGAAAAGCGCCGTAAAACTGCTGGCCCCCAGCGGCGATGGCAGCCTTTTTCGCTGGGTCGCGGCGCTGACCGGGTCGAAAAACGCCGTGAAGGGTCTGGGCTTTTTCATTGGCGCCAGCCTCCTCGGGATCGCCGGGTTTCAGGCGGCGGTGCTTTTCATGGCCGCTGTGCTGGCCGTTATTTTGCTGGGCACACTCTTGTTCATGCCACCGGGCCTGCCGGGCGGAAAGAAGGGGACGAAGATGGCCGCTGTCTGGCCGAGCGACCCGGACATTCGCGCGCTGTCGCTGGCGCGCGTGTTCCTGTTTGGCGCGCGGGATACCTGGTTTGTCGTGGGTATACCGGTATTTTTCTATGCCGCATGGTCGGACGGCACGGTCGAGGGGAACCGCACCGCGTTTTTCCTGATCGGCAGTTTCATGGCAGCCTGGATCATCTTTTACGGCGCCGTTCAGGCCTCGGCCCCGAAAATCCTGGCGCGGCACACCGGCGATGTCGGGCAAACCGTGGCCTCGGCGCGGTTCTGGGTTGGTCTGCTGACCTTCATCCCCGCCGGATTGGCGATTGCCGCCGCGGTCGCCCTGCCCGGCCTTGTGCCGGTTGTGGTGATTGGCCTTTTGGCCTTAGCCGTCGTCTTTGCGCTGAACTCGGCGCTTCATTCTTACCTGATCCTGGCGTTTTCCACGTCCGAGCGGGTAACGCTGGATGTCGGGTTCTATTACATGGCCAACGCGGTCGGGCGGCTTTTGGGGACGCTCATGTCGGGACTGTGCTTTCAACTGGCGGGCGTGACGGGCTGCCTTGCGATGGCCGCCGTAATGTCGGCGCTGAGCTGGCTGGCCACGGCGCGTCTGGCCGAGCGGCATGCCCGCCCAGCGTAACGTTTGCCGTTAACTGAAGCTTAGGATTGGAGGGCATAGGCTCGGGACAAGCGTCAAAAAGGACCCCGCGCTCATGTCGATAGTCACTGAATGGCACGATCTTGTGGATGAGATCACATTGAAGTTTCCGGAAACCTGCCGCAACGCAATCCTGTCAAAAAGCGGGGACATGCCCGCGCTAATGGCGCATATCGCCGTCTCGCATGACCTTACGCTGGCTGAAGCTGCCGAAGTTGTGACCTTTCGCTTGCCGCAGTTTCTGGAGCTTGAGCGCTTGTCGGCCTGAGTTTTCGCTTGCGTGACAGGACCCGGCCTGCGAACGAAGACAGGTCATGGTCAAGCTCGATATCCTTTCCGACCCCATTTGTCCCTGGTGCTATATCGGGAAAACCCATCTCGATCGGGCGCTCGAGCAGCACCCCGATCATCCATTCAACATCGAATGGCATCCGTTTCAGTTGAACCCCGATATGCCGGCGGACGGCATGGACAGGCGCGCCTATCTCGAAGCCAAGTTCGACGGACCGAAAGGCGCGCGCGAGGTGTATGGCCGGATCGAAGAGACGGCGAAAGCCGCGGGCCTTGCGGTGAACTTCGACAAGATCGAACGCACCCCCAACACGCTGGATGCGCACCGCCTGATCCACTGGAGCGGGCTGGAAGGGCGGCAGACGGCCACCGTGACAAGGCTTTTCAAGGCGTATTTCGAGAATGGCCAGGATATTGGCGACCCCGCCGTGCTGCTCGACATTGCCGAGGGTGTCGGCATGGACCGCGCCATGACCGAACGCCTGCTGCAAGGTGACGGTGACCGCGACGACATCCGCGCCCGCGACGCCCATGCTCGGGAACGCGGTGTGACCGGCGTGCCGACCTTTGTGATCGCCAACACCCATGTGGTGCCCGGCGCGCAGCCGCCCGAGCTTTGGTCGAAGGTTCTGCACGAGTTAACGCAAGACGCCGCCGACAAGGCGTGATAGCGTCAGTCCCGTAGCCAGATTTGGCTGAGGCCAACCCTCCACGCTAGCGAGACCCGACCGCGGCACATCCCTGCCGCCGAAACCCGAGACGTGTTCATGACCGAGCGCAAGCTTCCCATCTCCCAGCTCGAGCTGGTGTCGCTGTTGGCCATGCTGTCGGCCACCGTCGCCTTTTCGCTCGATGCGATGCTGCCCGCGCTGCCGCAGATCGGCGAGGCGCTCAGCCCCGACGCGCCCAACCGGGCGCAGCTGGTCGTGGGCTCGTTCGTACTGGGACTTGGCCTTGGTACGTTTTTCACCGGCGCTCTGAGCGACGCCTTCGGGCGCCGCCCGGTCGCTGTGGCGGGCGCGTTGGTCTATTGCATCGCCGCGCTTGTCGCCGCCTTCTCGCCCAACCTCGAAACGCTCTTGATCGCCCGCTTTATCCAGGGTCTGGGCGCGGCAGGCCCCCGCATCACCGCGATGGCGATTGCGCGCGATCTCTTCTCAGGGCGGCGCATGGCGCAGGTCATCAGCTATGTGATTTTTGTGTTTACGCTGACGCCGATCTTTGCCCCAAGTATCGGCTGGGCTATCGCGCAAGTCTTTGGCTGGCGGGGGATATTTGCCTCTTTTGCCGTGTTTTCGGTCATCTCGATGGCCTGGCTCCTTATTCGCCTGCCCGAAACCCTCGCACCTGAAAACGTCCGTCCGTTCCGCCTTCGCAAACTGGCCGAAGGGGTGCGCGAAGTCCTCGGCAATCGGCGCGTTCTGCTGGCAACCATTGTTCAGACCCTGATCTTCGGAACGCTCTTTTCAACGCTCGCCTCGAGCCAGCAGATCTTCGGCGAGGTGTTCGACAAGGAAGACACCTTCGCCCTCTGGTTCGGGCTGATGGCGCTGCTGGCGTCGAGTGCCAATCTGATCAACGCGCGGATCGTTGTCCGCCTTGGCATGCGAGAAGTGGTGTCGCGCGCCCTGCTGGCTCAGGGCAGCTTTACGCTTGTTTTCGTTCTTTTGCAGGTCGCCGGTGCGATCCCCGGCAGCCTGGCGTTCCCGCTGACGTTTCTCTGGCTGACCTCGCTGTTCTATCTGGCGGGGTTCGGGATCGGCAACATGAACGCGCTGGCTCTGGAACCGCTCGGGCATATGGCCGGTATGGCGGCATCGATCGTGACGGCCATAGCAACCATCGGGGCCGGGCTTTTGACCATCCCGATCGGGCTGGCGTTCAACGGAACGGTTCTGCCCTTGTCCGTCGGCGTGTTGGTGCTGGTGGCAACTGCGCTGGTAATCCTGCGTCAACTGACCGCAGACGAAGTCCCCGCATCCGGGTGATCCTGCCCCCAGGTCGCGGCCTGCATCTCGCGCAGCCGGCTGGCGGTGCGTTCAAACTCGAAACTTCCCGCCCCTTCGAGATAGAGCCGTTCTGGGATGTCCGCCGCCGTCGCAATCAGCCGCACGTGGCCTTCATAGAGCGCGTCGACCAGTGTCACAAAGCGCCGCGCCTGGTTGTAGTTCTCTGACGACATCAGCGGGATGTCTTCCAGGATCAGCACCCGCACCGCCTCGGCCAGCGCAAGATAATCAGCAGGGCCCAGCGGTTGGCCGCAGAGATCATAGAACCGCGCCCGCGCGACGCCGTTGGAGAACGCCGCGATATGCACCTCGCGGGTCTGCACCTTGAGGATCAGTTCCTGCGACTTGCCGCCAGAGAGATCATCCCAGATCGCACCGACAGCCGCGCGCGACGCGGCGTCTGCGGGTTCGAAATAGACCTGCTCGCCCTTGAGCCGGTCTTGTCGGTAGTCCTTGGGCGAGGTCAGTTCGTGGACGACGAGCTGTGTTTTGATCAGTTCGATGAACGGCAGGAAGAGACTGCGGTTCAGCCCGTCTTTGTAGAGGTCGTCGGGCACCCGGTTCGACGTCGTCACAACGGTGACACCGCCCGCCATCAGCATGTCGAACAGCCGCCCTACGATCATTGCATCGGTGATGTCTGTGATCTGCATCTCATCCAGGCAAAGGAGGTTCAGGTCTTCGCCGATTTCCTTGCCCACAGGCAAAAGAGCGTCGTCCACACCGGTTTTGCGGGCTTTGTGGAGCTTCGCGTGCACCTCTTGCATAAAGGCGTGGAAATGCACCCGCCGCCCGCCGACCACCTCGTGAAAGAGGTCCATCAGCATCGACTTGCCGCGCCCGACCCCGCCCCAGAGGTAGAGGCCGGGAATGTGATCGACGGCCTTCTTCTTGCCGAAGAGACCCTTTTTGCGCTTGTTCGGCCTGGCCTCAAGCGCCGCCGCAATCCGGTCGAACTCGGGCAAGACGGCCTGCTGCGCCGGGTCGCCCTCCAGCGCGCCGGACGCCACCCGTGCCTCGTAAGCTTCCGTGATGCGACTCATGATGCTTTTGGAACGCGCTTCTGGCTGGGATTTCAAGCCCTAACGCGGCACAGCTATGCCTGCGCCGCATGGCGGATTTGCGGTTTTGGGGCCTACTGAACGGTTGGATGTCCTCCCACTTCTCATTCCAAAGGAGTGCTCATCATGGCCAAGAAAGAACTGAAACCCTTCGATCACACTGCCCTCGAGACCGAGGCCCGCAAGTTGCGCGCTGAATACCTTGCAGGGTTCTTCAAGTTGGGGCGCCGCTAAGCCCTACTTCCGCAAGTCTGACAGACGGGATAAGGGGGTCGCATGACCACCCGACCCGTCATCCGTCTGCGCCCCAAGATCGACCCCCGCCCGCTCAAACGCGGATTTCCCTGGGTCTATGCCAATCAGCTTGTGACTGACCGGCGCACCCGCGCCCTGCCGCCCGGCAGCATTGTCACGCTGGAAGACGCCGAACGGCAACCGCTGGCGACGGCAACGATCAATCCCAACTCGAAACTGATCGCGCGGGTGCTGGACCGCGACCCTACTGCGACCATTGATACCGACTGGCTCCGCGCCAAGGTGCTGAGGGCGCTGGCGTTGCGCGAGGCGATCTATGACACCCCGCATTACCGCCTGATCCATGCCGAGGCCGACGGCATGCCCGGCACTGTGGTCGACCGGTTCGGGGACGCGCTGGTCATTCAGCCCAATGCGGCCTGGATCGACACGCTTTTGCCCGCCTTTATCGACGTGCTGTGCAACGCAACCGGGGCGCAATTCGTCGTGAAGAACGCCAGTGGGCGGTCGCGTGGTCTTGAAGGACTGAACGATGTGACCGAGGTGGTGCGCGGCGCGCTGAACGGCCCGGTGCCGGTTCCGATGAACGGCGCGACCTATATGGCGGACCTTGTGGGGGGCCAGAAAACCGGCCTCTTTTATGACCAGCGGCCCAACCACGCCTTTGTCGCAGCGCTGTCGCGTGGGCGCGATGTGCTGGATGTGTTTGCCCATGTGGGCGGGTTTGCACTGGCCGCGCTGGCGCAGGGGGCATCGTCGGCGCTATCGGTCGATGGGTCGGAAGCCGCTCTCGACCTCGCTGAAGCCGGGGGGACTGCCAGCGGGTTCGGTGACCGTTTCGCCACCCGCAAGGGCGATGCGTTCGATGTGTTGGCGGCCCTTGGCGCGGAGGGTCAGAGCTTTGGCACGGTCATCTGCGATCCCCCCGCCTTTGCCCCCTCGAAAGCGGCGCGGGACGCAGGGCTGCGCGCTTATGAGAAGGTCGCCCGTCTCGCCGCACCGCTGGTGGCACGCGATGGGTTTCTGACGCTCTGTTCGTGCAGTCAGGCCGCGGACCTTGCCGCATTTCAGGCCGCCTCGGTCCGGGGGATCGGGCGCACGGGGCGGGGCATGCAACTGTTGCGCATCGGTTATGCCGGCCCTGACCATCCGCGCCTGCCCGCGCTGGACGAAAGCGGCTATCTCAAGACACTGACCTTCCGGCTGTCATGAAGACCGTCATCGATGCCTGCGTGCTCTTCCCGACTGTGCTGCGCGAACTGGTGCTGGGCGTGGCCGAGACCGGGGCTTTCACGCCGCTCTGGTCGGCCCGCATCCTTGAGGAATGGCGCCGCGCCGCGCTCCGCCATTCGGACCGGGACGGCATGATCGCGGAGGGCGAGATTGCGTTATTGAAGGTCCGGTTTCCCGAGGCGCTGGTCGACAGCGATCCGGCGGCTCATGCGGGGCTGTCCCTGCCCGACCCGGATGATGTGCATGTGCTGGCCGCAGCCATCGAGGGTGGCGCAAAGGCGCTCATAACATTGAATCTGCGGGATTTTCCGACCAACACGCTCTCGGCCCACGGCATCCTGCGGCGCGATCCCGACGGGGTCTTGCTGGAAGCGTTTCACGCCGATGAAGCTTCGACCCGCAAGGTTGTTCGGGATGTGCTGGGTCGCGCGGCGGCGCATGGCATCGACACGTCGAACCCGCGCGGCCTGCTCAAGCGCGCGCGTGTGCCTCGATTGGGCAAGGCGATGTTCGCCTGAAACCCGTCAGGTTTTGGCGACAGCGTCCCAGCGCGCTTCCAGCTTTTCGATGGCCGCGATGCGTTCTTCGGTCTTGGGGTGGCTCATCAGCCAGACCGGCATGCCCATGCCGCGCATGCCCGTCAGCTTTTCCAGCTTCCGGAAAAGCGATTTTTGCGGGTCCGTCCCGATGCCCGACTTGACCAACAGGGCCGAGGCATAGGCGTCGGCCTCATACTCATCCTTGCGCGACAGTTTGGCGGCGATCAGCGTGGTCAGGAAGTTGGCGATCATTACGCCTATGCCCGGCAGGATACGGCCCAACACCATCGCCAACGCCGCGCGGATCGCGTTCTGGCCAGAAAAGTCGATCATCCGCCGGCGCGAATGCCCCAGGGCGACATGGCCCAGCTCATGCGCGATCACGCTGGCCAGTTCCTCGCCCGTGACATCGCCGTCGCGGTATTTCTGATAGAACCCACGGGTCAGGAAGATGCGCCCATCGGGGGCGGCCAACCCGTTCACCGGCTCGATCTCGTAAAGATGAACCTTGATGCGCGGCAGATCGAGGGCCGCAGCCATCTGATCGGTCAGGCGCTTGAGACCCGGATCGACCAGTTCGGACGATTTGGCGTCCAGCTCGGACTTGGTCCGCCAGGCCGAGAACTTGTACATCGCCAGCGCATAGAGGATCGCCAGCAGGATGGGGGTGAACTTCAACATGAGGTGAATATGGGGTGCGACTGCGCCCTGTCCAATAGGTTGCGCCGCGTGCCGCGTCGCCCGGGGACAGGGGGCGCTGCCCCCTCTTGGCCTGCGGCCAATTCACCCCCGGAGTATTTTGCCCAAGAAGAAAGCCCGTGTGTTCAGCCGAGGATCTTCATGCCCCGCGTCAGCCCTTCGAGGGTCAGCGGCACCATGCGCTCGGGGCCGATGATCTCGCGGATCATGTGGGTGGATTGGGTGTATTGCCAATGTGCCTCAGCCATCGGGTTGATCCAGAGGAGATCGGGCCATTGTGCCAGCGCGCGGCGCAGCCAGACCTCGCCCGCTTCCTCGTTCCAGTGTTCATTCGCGCCGCCCGGCACCGCCACCTCGTAAGGTGACATGGCGGCGTCGCCGACGAAGATGCATTTCCATGTGGGCCCATAGCGGTTGATCACGTCCCATGTCGGCATACGCGCGTTCCAGCGGCGGCGGTTTTCGCGCCATACGCCTTCGTAGAGGCAGTTGTGGAAGTAGAAGTATTCGAGATGCTTGAACTCGCTGCGGGCGGCCGAGAAGAGATCCTCGACCATTTCGACGTAAGGGTCCATCGAGCCGCCGACGTCGAAAAAGAGCAGCACGCGCACGGCATTGCGCCGCTCGGGCCGGGTTTTGACGTCGAGATAGCCGTGTTCGGCGGTCGAGCGGATGGTGCCGTCGAGGTCCAGCTCATCCGCCGCGCCTTCGCGCGCCCACTGCCTCAGCCGTTTGAGCGCCAGCTTGATCGCGCGGGTCCCGATCTCGCGGGTGTCGTCGAGGTCTTTGAACTCGCGCCGGTCCCACACTTTGACCGCGCGCTGGTGGCGCGATCTGTCCTGCCCGATGCGCATGCCTTCGGGGTTATAGCCATAGGCCCCGAAGGGTGAGGTGCCCGCCGTCCCGATCCATTTCGAGCCACCCTGATGGCGCTTTTCCTGCTCGCGCAGCCGCTCGCGCAAGGTCTCCATCAATTTGTCGAAAGAACCGAGCTTTTCAATCTCGGCCTTTTCCTCGTCCGTCAGGAACTTTTCGGCCATTTTGCGCAGCCAGTCTTCGGGGATTTCCATCATCTCGAATACGGCCTCGGCCGGGATCGCTTCGACGCCGTCGAAGGCTTGGGCAAAGGCGCGGTCGAACCGGTCGAGATGGGCCTCGTTCTTTACCAGAGCGGTGCGCGCCAGATAGTAAAACCCGTCAATGTCGTAGGTCACGAGGTCGGCGCCAACCGCAGCCAGAAAATCGAGGTACTCGCGCGGACTTGCTGGCACACCCGACCGTCTGAGCGCGTCGTAAAACGGCAGGAACATCAGCTGACGAGACGCTCGATCAGGAGCGTCAAGAGGATGCCGAGCAATGTGAAGGCGATGCCATACCCGGCGGCGTATTGCGCCATGTCGAGCCTGTTGCCGTTGCGCTTTTTTGCGGTGCGATAGCCCTGAAAGACGCCGAAGAGACCCGAGGCCAGCACGATCATATCGGGGCGTCCGCGGTTTCGCGGGATCGTGGCGAGATGGCGAGGATCTCATCCACGCGGTCCTGCACCTCGCGCCCCGTTCCGAACCCATAGCGGCCCCAGGCCAGCGCTTCGCGCTGGATGCGCGTCGCGTCATTGGGCTTTTTCTGCAACTCCAGCGCCTCCGCCTTGACCAGAAGCATTAGCGACAGGAGCGAGGCATGCTCGGCCTTGCGGACCGTGTCGAGGTTCTGATCGATAAGTTGCTGGGCGATCTCGGCCCGTCCGGCGGAGAGCTGGAACGCGGCGACTTGCAGTGCCACATGCGCCTCCTGCAGGGCGCTGTCGGGCCGGTTCTGATAGATTTGCCCGGCCATCAGGAAGGCTTTGAGCGCCTCGCCCGGGTCCGAGCCGAGGCTTTGGCGCCCCAGCACGTAATAGGAAAAGGCGAGCCTCGGGTCCAACGGACCGGCAGCTTTGGCGAGATCCACAGCACGTCTGGCCGACGACAGTTTGCGCGTCGATGAGGTGCGCGGGCTGATCGCTTGTGAAATGGCGCGGTTCCAGGCGCCCATCTGGATCGCCGGGGGCGCGATGCCGTCCTGGCCGCCGCGCGGGTTCACGCGGGCCAGAATGCCCGGCAGGCGCTGCGCGACCTGCTGGCGGGTCATGCCCGCCTCCAGCGCGCGATCATAGGTAACGCGCAGCATCAGCATGTCATAGCCCGTGAGGACGGCGTGGAAGTTGTCATCGTTGAAGATCGACGTGGCGAGCCGGAACATGTCGTTGACCGGGCCCAGGCCCTGCGCGATTTCTTCGTGCAGACAGTCGCGCATTTCCTGTGGACTGACATCGTTGGGCAGGAAGACCGCCATCGACTTACGCTCGCTGAGCCGGTTCCAGAACGTCACCGGGTCGTTGCGGCGCTTGCGATACTCGGCCCAGCTTGAGACGTTGGGGCGCACGAAACAGGCCGCCGCTGGCGCGACGCTCTGGATTTGCTTGCGCGGCATCGGCTCGATCGTGATTGTCGCGGCACTGTCGGCAGGCACGCGCGAGATATCGAGGCGCGCTTCGCGTTGCAGGCGCTTCAGCAACCGGTCCAGATCGCGGTCAAGTGTCGCTGGGGCCGAGCCGATGACACGTACGGTGATCGGCCCTTCGAACCGGGTGAAGACCGGTACGTCGTCGCCGTTTTCCAGTGTGAAGGTCAGGTCGAGATAGTCGCGCGCAAGCTGCGCGTTGGAATAGACCGGGCGTTGCGGCGTTGCCCGTGACGAAAAGGTCTTCATCGGCGGCAGTTTGATCGTCGGCGTCTCAAGCCGTGTCGTTTCCTGCGTCGTACACCCCGCCAGCACTATGGCCAGAGGAAGAAAAAACCGTTTCATGCAGGCCTCGTATATTTGATGAAGGGCGTTACCGTTCCGATCCGGTCGTAAAGATTGCGCGCAGTGGCATTGAAATCCTGCGTCAGCCAATAGACGCCAGGTGCGCCGGCCTTGTCTGCCGCGGCATAGACCGCTTCAATCAACGCCCGGCCAATGCCTTGCCCCCGCACCTGCGGGTTGGCGTAAAGGTCCTGCAGATAGCAGACGTTCTCGACCTTCCAGCCATGGCGGTGAAAGACGCAATGCGCCAGCCCGACAGGTGTGCCGGCGACGTCGGCGATCAAACCGTGGTAATCCTGCGGGTCATCCCCAAGCAGGCGCTGGAAGTAGGTGTCATAGACTTGCGCGGGCAGTTCGGTCTCGTAAAACGCCAGATAGTCGCGCCAAAGCGCACGCCAGTGCGGCTCATCGGCTTGGGTCAGGGGACGTATAACGCAAGTCATCGACGCATACCTAGACCGCTGAACGCCCAAGCGCCAGCCCGGCCTACAAAGGCGTGAGCGAAAGTCAGGCAGTGACGTCGTGGTTGTAAATCCAGCCGAGGCTATCGCGCACCCGGCCGGGGGCCACTGCGCCCGCAAACCGCAGTGCCGTATGGCCAATAAAGCGCACCGGCGGAAAGCTGAGGTGATAGTTTCGGGCATTGCGCGACGCAGCCTCGGTGACGCGCATGCAACGGTCGCGGCGCAGGTCCTGATAGCGGGTCAGTGCCTCATCCAGCGGGTGGTCTGACAGGCAGCGCGCAAGGGTCCAGGCGTCTTCCAACGCGAGGTTCGCGCCCTGCGCCAGAAACGGCAGCGTGGGGTGGGCCGCGTCGCCCAGCAGGACCTGACGCCCGGTATGCCAGCGATGCGCCACCTGATGCCGGAAAAGACCCCAGAGGAACACGTCCTCCACCTTGCTCAACCAGTCCGGGACCGGTCCCTTGAAGCGGTCGAAGGCGGCACGCAGATTAGCCGGGTGGTCGGAATGGCTCCACCCCTCCTCGGCCCAGGCCATGCGTTCCTCGACCGCGACGATGTTGCGGCGGCCGTTCGTCAGTGGATAGCTTACCAAGTGTCGCCCCGGCCCCATATAGACCCGGGCCTCGGGGGTGCGGTCGTCGTCATCCCCGATAATGGCGCGCCACGCCACCTGCCGGGTGAAGAACGGTTTCGACGCATCCTCAACCCGGGCGCGGACGCGCGACTTGAGCCCGTCTGCACCGATCAGCAGGTCGTCACCGACAAGCGCCCTGCCCTCGGGCGGTGGTGCGACCTCGACACCAGTTTCGATGGTGGCACCGGCCCGGGTGGCCCCGTCCTGCAAAAGCGCGATCAGATCGGCGCGGTGCACCGCGAACCACGGCGTGCCTTGGAAGGCGCCCTTCAGATCCAGGGTCAGCACATCGCGGTTGGTCAACCCGTCGATCAAACGTACCGCTTCGAGTCTGAGGGCGGCCGCGGCCAATGCGTCCTCCAACCCGAGCGCACGCATCACGCGCACGCCATTTGGGCTAATCTGGATGCCCGCCCCCACCTCGGCGATCTCACGCGCCCGTTCGGCCACACGAACGGTATGCCCCCGCGCCGCAAGGGCAGACGCAACGGACAGTCCCGCAACGCCCGCGCCTGCGACAGTGATGTTCATGGGTTCACTCATGCCGGCACATCTGCCCAAAACGAAAAACGCCCGCCTTGAGCGACATCAAAGCGGGCGTTTCGGAATGCATGTTTGGCCTAAAGCCCCTCAATCGTCGCGATGCACCTTCTCGGCGCGCTCGTGACGCTCCTGCGCCTCGAGGCTCAGCGTGGCAATCGGGCGGGCGTCGAGGCGCTTGAGCGAGATCGGCTCGCCGGTGTCTTCGCAATAGCCGTACTCACCCTCGTCGATCCGGCGCAGTGCGCTGTCGATCTTGGCGACCAGCTTGCGCTGGCGATCGCGGGTGCGCAGTTCCAGCGCGCGGTCGGTTTCTTCGCTCGCGCGGTCGGCAATATCGGGGATGTTGCGGGTGGTGTGTTGCAGTCCTTCGATGGTCAGCTTGCTGTCATCCATCAGATCCGCCTTCCAGTTCAAAAGCTTGCGGCGGAAATACTCAAGCTGCCGGTCATTCATGAACGGCTCGTCCTCGGCAGGGCGGTAATCATCCGGAAGGAAGGTTTCGGCTTTCATCGCGTTCCCTTTTTTGTTGGTCATACAGACAAACTCCGGACGCCGGGCAAAGTATTCAGAAGCGCCCTTCTCGTGATCTTGCGCGGCTGATAGCGCATCGGAATCCGCTTGTCACTACACGATCGGTTGGCTTGAAGGCGATTTCCTCGCGGGCTAAGTCTGCAGCACAACACTTGGCTCAGAGGCGGATGCGATGAAGTTCGAAGGCACCGAAAGCTATATCGCAAGCGCCGATCTGTCGGTGGCGGTCAACGCCGCGATCACGCTGGAGCGCCCGCTTTTGGTCAAGGGTGAGCCGGGCACGGGCAAGACCGAACTGGCCCGCCAGGTCGCCGGGTCGCTGGGCCTGCGAATCATCGAGTGGAACATCAAATCGACCACCCGCGCTCAGCAGGGGCTCTATGAGTACGACGCCGTCAGCCGGCTCCGTGACAGCCAGCTGGGCGACGCGCAAGTCCATGACATCGCGGCCTATATCAAGAAGGGCAAGCTTTGGGAGGCGTTCGAAGCGACAGACCGGGTCGTGTTGCTGATTGATGAGATCGACAAGGCGGATATCGAGTTTCCGAATGACCTTCTGCAGGAACTGGACCGGATGGAGTTCTTCGTCTACGAGACCGGTGAAACTGTGACGGCCCGCCAGCGCCCCATCGTCATCATCACCTCGAACAATGAGAAAGAATTGCCCGACGCGTTCCTGCGCCGCTGTTTCTTTCACTACATCAAGTTTCCGGATGCCGAGACGCTGAAAGAGATCGTCGAGGTGCACCACCCGGGCATCAAGCAGCGGCTTTTGTCCACCGCTCTGGAACAGTTTTTCGAGATACGGGAAACGCCCGGGCTAAAGAAGCGCCCGTCAACCTCCGAAGTGCTGGATTGGCTCAAGCTGATCCTGGCCGAGGATTTGACACCCGAGGATCTGCAGCGCTCCAGCACCGAAAGCCTGCCCAAGCTGCACGGTGCGCTTCTGAAGAACGAACAGGACGTTCAACTGTTCGAGCGTTTGGCGTTCATGGCGCGCGGGCGGGGGTAAATGGCGCCAAAGCCAAAGTATTTCCGTCAGTTCCATACGCACTGGGAGCCAACGGAAGTGTTGCCAGAGGGGAGCCGGGATCCGGAACTTGTCGCGCTCGGACAAGAAATTGAGAACACATGCCGCGAACGCACTCTTGCGCTGACAGTTCAGGTCAGCCGCGATCTCTACGCAAAAAGGCGCACGCTTCCATCCGATACATCGTGGATCACCACCTTTGGCATCTCCTTCGCCTCCGATCCCAAACCCGGCTTCGACGTCCATATGGGCACCAGTATATGGGCGGATGTCCTGTTCGATCCGCGCGACTTTCTCACCTTGCCGGACAGTCCGGAAGTGATTGGCGAACGCCTGATTGCAGCGACCGAAGAAGGCGTGTCCAAACTGGAGGCATTTCCGGATTTTCCGGCCGATCTGATCCGTTCATCTTGTGAGACCTTTCGCGGGAACAACTATGTGACCCACTATGGAACGAAGAAAGGCCGTATCGAGGGAACACCTCTCAAGACCCGTCTTGACGTGTTCGTCGACCCGCTTACGACACGCCGCGATCTTTGCGTGCTCTATCGGGGAAAACCGCTTCTTTCGACCACCGTAACCCACTTCGATCAAGTCGATTGGACATTGGCGCTTTCGTTGAACAGTGTCGAACTCAAAGGACAAACCCTGACGTACCGGCCTGTCAGTCAAGATCATCTTGATTGGTGGCACAAGGTCAGCCCTAAGACCGGGCTGCACCCGCTCTTTCAGCCGGTCGATGTCGACCTTACCGAGTTTCAATCAGCTTATGTGCAAATGCGCGACAAGGGGTGGGTCACGTTGTGATTTGCACGATACGGGCTGGTTTCGCGGAGCATCACACCTCTTTCGCCACGACCTTTTGCACCTCACTCGGATATTGGCTGATCAGGCGCAGCAGGATGCGCGAGGAGCGATCCGGCAGGCGGCGGAGTTGCTCCCAGTTGCGTACGGCGCCGAGCGAGAACCCGAACTGGCGGGAAAACCGTTCCTGCGACATGCCGAGCGATTTTCTCAGGCCCCGCACATCAACAAACGGCACATCCCGCACCGCGACCATCGGCAAGTCCACTTCACCTGCCAGATCGGCCTCAACCTCGGCCAGGGCCACCTGATCGCGGTCGGCTTCGGTCATTTTGTCGTTCGTCTTGGTCATCTCATCACACTCCCTACTCTAGCAGATCCTCGATCTTCTTCCTGATAACGCCCAGCGACAGGTCGCGCGCAAAGGACTTGGCCTCGCCCAGATTGCGGGGCGCATTCCGGCGTTCCTGAAATCGCAGGATATAGACCACGATCTCGTCGCTTTCCTTGAACCGCAGCACGTATTTCACCGTCACATGCCGCCAGTCGAAGCGATAGGTCTGGTTCTTCGAGAACCGGCCCCGCGTCGGATCGCGGATCAGGGCGGCCCCGATCTCGGCCAGATCGTCTTCGTCCAGACCAAGATGCGCTGCATCCTGCCTTGACGTCAGCGTGATCTTCAGACCTACCGAAACTTCGTCCAAGTCGATATCCCGTGGCAGGGTGCGTCATTGGCGTATATATACGTCATTGGCGTAGTGATTTCAAGGCCAGGCACGACCGTTCATGCTCTACGTTCTTACCCACAACATCCTGCCAGTCTTTGCAATGCTGGCGCTTGGCTTTGTCATGGGTCGGCTTGGAACGGCGCGGCAGGAGGAAGCGCGGGCGCTGAACCGCATCGCGTTTCTGGTGCTGCAGCCGCCACTTATTTTCCTGTTGCTGACCGGGCTTGACTTACCGGCGGTAAGATATGACGCACTCTGCATTTACGCCGCGGTGGAAGTCATTGCTTTCGCAGTCGCATTCACTCTGGCCAAGACGGTATTCCGATGCGAAACAGCCGAGGCGTTCCTGCTCGGCATGTGCGTCGTCTTCGTGAACTCGCTGCTCTACATCTGGCCGATCTCGACGCTGATCTATGGTGAGGACGGCGCACGTCCGATCAGCGCCATCGTGGCGCTGGATGCCTCGGTTTCCTTCGCGGTGTTCATCATCGGGATCGAACTGATCAAGGGCGAAACCGGCATTGCGGCAACGCTGCCAAAGCTGATCCGCAACCCGGTGCTGATCACCATCGTTCTGTCGCTGGCGCTCAATATCGCTGGTGCGCCCATCCCCGAACCCCTTCTGACAGCGGCAAGTTTTGCAGGTGCGGGTGCCGCGCCGCTGACCCTCTTCGCGCTCGGCGTGGTGCTGTCGGCGGCACCGCTGCGGCCCAGCGGCCCAGTGGTGGCTATCAGCGCACTGAAACTTCTGGTCTTCCCCCTGCTTGTCTGGGCCGGGTTCGCGGTGCTGTCACCGGGCAACCCATGGCAGGCACAATTCTTGCTGAATGCGGGTGGACCAGCGG
The DNA here is from genome assembly GCA_039193985.1 of Pseudomonadota bacterium. Classification (GTDB taxonomy): domain Bacteria; phylum Pseudomonadota; class Alphaproteobacteria; order Rhodobacterales; family Rhodobacteraceae; genus JAJDOD01. The sequence continues at coordinate 25,628 of JBCCWG010000008.1, read as the reverse complement.
GGGCCATGGCGTTTTCGCTGGCCCTGCTTCACGGCGTGCGCACCGACCGTATCGCACCGGTCATCATCTGGACGTCTGCCCTGTCGCTGATCACGCTGGCGTGGTTGGCCTAGTCAAAAAAACCGAAGGTGAAAAAACTGCCGAGGTTTTCGATGATCGCGACCAGCAGGATCACGCCGCAGACCAGAATGGCGATCCACCAGAAGAAATGGAACAGCACTGCCGCAGCCCCGAGGCTGGTGCCATAGGCCGCAAAGCGCCAGTTTTCGCCCATCAGGCCCGAGATCATGGCCAGCAGGACCGAGATCACGCCGAGGATCGGGGCCACAAAGGCCAGGTACATCTTGTAACTGACCGGTTCCGGCTCGGCGGCGGCCGCCTCCAACCCGAAGAACGATCCCCAGGCCGAGCGTGCCATGTCGCCTGCAATCTCGCCGATCTGAACGCCTGCCGGGGGTTTCGGCTCCATCATTGGGCCGAAAATCTGAATGAAGACAAGGATCAAGGCAAAACCGCCTATCACGACGCCCCAGAGGCCCCATGTCCGAAAAGGGTTAAAGTCCGGGGTGACGGGCGGTGTCGTCTGCATGTCCATGCCTTCCACATGCGGGCCGAGTTGGGCGTAAAAAAGGCATGATCTGGAAACAAATTGAACCAGTTGCGTGCATGATCGCGAAGAAAGCGTGAGGTCGCATCTCCAGAATCTGGTAAACTTCCGGCATGGCTGCGGCGTCGATAGAAGCGTTTCATACAGCACTCGATCCCGAGGATCGCGCGATTTGTGATGCGTTGCGTGTCGAGATCAACACCGGCCTTCCCGATGCGCTTGGAAAGATTTGGCACGCGCATCCGGTCTGGTTTCTCGAAGACAACCCGATTGTCGGGTACAGTAAACTGAAATCCTGCGTGCGCCTGTTCTTCTGGAGCGGTCAGTCGTTCGAGACACCCGGCTTGTCCGCAAGCGGCAAGTTCAAGGCGGCAGAACTTCGCGTGACCGACCCCGAGCAGATCGACAAGGCGCGGGTTCAGGCCTGGCTGGGAGAAGCGCGCCGGATACAGTGGGACTACAAGAACATCTACAAGACCAAGGGCGTTTTGAAGCGCTTGCGATAAACGGTGAAACGGTTCTTTCCCTGGGTCATCGGTCCTGCTATGTTAGCGCTACCAAGCCGAAACTCTAAACCGGAGCATCGCCATGTCGCTGAACGATACCGTCGCAAAGGTGACCGAGCGGATCATCGAACGCTCGCGCCCGGCCCGTGACGCCTATCTGGGCAAGATCGCAAGGGCGCAGGATGCGGGCGTCAAGCGCGCGCATCTCTCCTGCGGGAACCAGGCGCACGCCTATGCCGCGATGGGCAATGACAAGGATGCGCTGGTGGCCGAGCGCGCGCCCAACATCGGGATCGTCACGGCCTATAACGACATGCTCTCGGCGCATCAGCCGTTCAAGGACTATCCCGACCGGATCAAGGCGGCCGCGCGCAAGGTGGGGGCCACGGCGCAGGTCGCGGGCGGGGTTCCAGCGATGTGCGACGGGGTGACCCAAGGGCAGATGGGGATGGAGCTGTCGCTCTTCTCGCGCGATGTGATTGCCCTCGCCACCGGCGTGGCGCTCAGCCACAACACGTTCGACAGCGCGCTTTATCTGGGCGTCTGCGACAAGATCGTGCCGGGGCTGATCATTGCCGCCGGTACGTTCGGCCATCTGCCCGGCATCTTCGTGCCTGCTGGCCCGATGACCAGCGGCCTGCCCAACGATGAAAAGGCCAAGGTCCGCACCCAGTTCGCGGCGGGCGAGGTTGGGCGCGACACGTTGATGAAGGCCGAGATGGAGTCGTATCACGGCCCCGGCACCTGCACGTTCTATGGCACGGCCAACACCAACCAGATGCTGATGGAGTTCATGGGGCTTCACATGCCTGGCGCGAGTTTCGTCAATCCGGGCACACCGCTGCGCGAGGCGCTTACCGAAGAAGCAGCAATGCGGGCCGCCGCCATCACCGCGCAAGGCAATGACTATCGCCCGGTGGCCGATATCCTCGACGCGCGGGCCTTTGTGAACGGCATCGTGGGGCTGATGGCGACAGGCGGATCGACCAACCTCGTGCTGCACCTGCCTGCCATGGCGCGGGCGGCGGGCGTGATCCTCGACATTGAGGATTTCAACGACCTGTCCGCCGCAACGCCGCTGATGGCCAAAGTTTATCCCAACGGTCTCGCCGATGTGAACCATTTCCACGCGGCCGGTGGCCTGGCCTACATGATCGGCGAGTTGCTTGACGCGGGCCTGCTGCACCCTGACACCAAGACCGTGGCGGGCGACGGTCTGGCGCTCTATACGACCGAACCAAAGGTAAAGAACGGTGCCGTGACGCGCGAGGATGGGCCGAAAGCCACGCTCAACGACAAGATCCTGCGGCCTGTCTCGGACCCGTTCCAGAGCACCGGGGGCTTGCGTGAGCTGACGGGAAACACCGGACGCGCCGTTATGAAGGTCTCTGCTGTCGCCCCGGAACATCGGGTGATCGAAGCGAAGGCCCGCGTGTTCCACGATCAGGACGACGTGAAAGCGGCGTTCAAGGCGGGCGAGTTCACCGAAGACACGATTGTGGTCGTTCGGTTCCAGGGCCCCCGTGCCAACGGCATGCCGGAGTTGCATAGCCTGACCCCCACCCTCTCGGTCCTGCTCGGGCGCGGGCTGAAGGTGGCGCTGGTCACCGATGGCCGCATGTCGGGGGCCTCTGGCAAGGTGCCCGCCGCCATACACTTGTCGCCCGAAGCGGCCGTGGGCGGACCCATCGCCCGGATCCGGGATGGTGACCTTGTCCGCGTCGATGCGGAAGCCGGGTCGCTGGAAGTGCTGGAAGCCGATTTTGCAACCCGCCCGCCCGTCACCGTCGATCTGTCGGCAAACGAAGCGGGGCTTGGCCGCGAATTGTTCACCGCGTTCCGCCAGGGTTGCGGGCTTGCCCAGGATGGCGCGGCCATCGTCGTCTGACACTAGAGGAGTTTCGAACATGACCCCCGAAGAGGCCAGCAAACAGGCGCGCGACATCTGCGCCCTCGCCCCGGTCATCCCCGTGCTGACCATCCCCAATGCCAGCAAGGCCGAAGGATTGGCGCGCGCGCTTGTCACCGGCGGGTTGCCCGCGCTTGAAGTGACGCTGCGCACGCCAGCAGCCCTCGACGCTGTCCGGGTGATGGCCCAGGTCGATGGTGGCGTTGTGGGCGTGGGCACGATCATGACGCCCGACGATGTGGTCGCCGCGAAAGACGCGGGCGCGCTTTTCGGTGTCTCGCCCGGCTCAAGCCCCCGCATCCTCGACAAGGCCGAGGAGGTCGGGCTGCCCATGCTGCCGGGCGCCGCGACCGCAACCGAGATCATGGCGTTGCTTGACCGTGGCTACACCATGCTCAAGTTCTTCCCGGCAGAAGCATCCGGCGGGGCGCCAGCCCTTGGCGCATTTTCCGGCCCGATCCCGCAGGCGACGTTCTGCCCGACCGGGGGCGTGAGCCTCAAGAACGTGGACGACTATCTGTCGCTCAAAAACACGGTGTGTGTCGGCGGGTCCTGGGTTGCCCCGGCAGACATGATCGAGGACGAAGACTGGGCCGGGATCGAGAAGCTGGCCAGCGAAGCCGCAGCCCTGACCAGTTAGCCGCGCCGACCCCGTGCGCCGCCGCGTCGCCCGGTCCGGGCGGCGGGTGCCAGCGCTTCGCGCAAGACCTGCGTCATCGGATGATCGGGCGCATCCCCGGCATATGTGTCGAGCAACACCGTGACATGCGCCGTGCTCTCCTCGCCCACCGGAACCGAGATCGCCCAGTCGAGAAAGATCGAGCGGCACTCTTCCAGAGTGATCCCGTCTATCCGATAGCTTTCGCGGATCAGTCCGCGCGGATCGGCGGCGTCGTTGTTGTCTGCCATTGGATCTCGGGCCTCTCTGACGTCATCCGCAAGCTAGGCGTCCATGTGACGTGTGACAATGCCCTCAACCGACGTCCGGGCTTCTGAAAGCGCCGCCTCGACCGCCTTGAGCGTTGGCAGTTCGGTGATCCGAAGCAGGAAACCCGCAGCGCCTGCCCCGATATCCTCCGGCGTGGCCTCACCAAAGACCAGTCGCGCTCCGATGCGCACCGTCCAGAACAGATGCTTTGCCGCATGAAGAACCGCGACATCCGACGCCGCAAACTCAAAATGGTGGGCTGTCGTATCGATCTGTTCGGCAAGGTGCCGCGTCTTGCCACCCGCAACCAAAACGCCCGACTGCGCCAGAAGATCGATATCCTGCAACCCGCCCGCGCCGTTGCCGACATCAAGCCAGTGCCGCGCGGGCTTGGCTTCGTGCAGACGCGTGCGCATCTCGCCGACATCGCCGCGTACCTTGCGCGGGTCACGCGGCAAAGCCAGCACCTCGCAGCGCACCGCCTCGATGTCTGCCAGCAGCGAGGCGTCACCGGCCAGCGGGCGCGCCCGCGTCAGCGCCAGATGCTCCCAGGTCCAGGCTTCGCTCTTCTGATAAGCCGTGAAGGCGGTCAGCGATGTGGCCACCGGGCCCTGCCGCCCCGAGGGGCGCAGCCGCATGTCGACCTGATAGAGCCGCCCTTCCGCCGTGGGCGCGGACAGTGCGGTGACAAGGGCTTGGGTCAACCGCGCGAAATACGTTCGTGTTGCAAGCGGGCGGGGCCCGTCTGAGCTTTCGATATCACCCGCGTCGAACACCACGATCAGGTCGAGGTCGGAGGTGGCCGTCAGCCGCCCCGCCCCGAGCGAGCCCATCGCCACCACACCTGCGCCGCGCCCCGGCTCGGGCCCGTGCTTGACCGCGAACTCGGCGACAACAACGGGCCAGAGTGCGCCTACGATGGCCCCGGCGACATCCGCGTATTGCCGCCCCGCCGTCTCGGCATCGGCCAGGCCACGCAAGAGATGGACGCCCACGCGGAAGTTCCATTCCTTAGCCCAGATCCGCGCGCGATCCAGGCGCTTTTCGTAATCTTCCTCTTCCCTAAGCATTCCGGCCAGGCCCTGCACCAGCGCATCTTCGCCCGGCCAGTCGCCAAAGAACTGCCCGCCGATCACCGCATCGAAAACCCCGGCGTTACGGGTCAGGTATTGTCCAAGCTCGGGCGCGGTATCGACGATGTCGATCACCAGATCGAGCAGATGCGGGTTCGCCTCGAACAGCGAAAAGAGCTGCACACCCGCCGGCAGGCCCCTGAGAAACGCATCGAAATGCGACAGCGCTTCTTCAGGGTTTGTCGCTTTGTCCAATCGCGCCTCGACGCGAGGCCAGACGCGTTTGAGGATCTCGACCGCGCGCGGAGATCGCAGGGCGGGGTAGCCCGACCAGCGGGTCAGAAGCTCGGTCTCGGGTCCGCCCTCCTGCGCTTGCCCGCCGGATTGCGCGGGTTGGAAGAGCACATCCGTCAGCCCCGCGACCCGGTGCAGCCGTGCCTCGATCTGGTTGGCATATTCGGCGGGCTCAGCGCCGGAAAGCGCCGCGAGACGGGCAAAGTCCGCCTCGGTCTCGGGCAAGCAATGGGTCTGCTGATCGGCGACCATCTGCACCCGGTGCTCGGCCTCGCGGTGGGCGCGGTAGTCGGCCTGCAACTGTCTGACATCTGCCTCGGGCACCCACCCCTTGGCGGCCAGTTGCGCCAGCGCGCCGACCGTTGTGTTGTCGCGCAGGTCCGGGTCGCGGCCACCCGCGATCAACTGCCGGGTCTGGGTGAAGAACTCGATCTCTCGGATGCCGCCCTGCCCCAGCTTGAGGTCGTGCCCCAGATGCGAGATCGGACGCGTCAGGCCTTTGTGGTCGCGGATGCGCAGCCGCATGTCCTGCGCGTCGCGGATCGCCGCATAGTCGAGGTGACGACGCCAGACGAAAGGCGTCAGCGCGTCGAGGAACCGCTCGCCTGCCGAGATATCGCCCGCACACGCCCGCGCCTTGATAAAGGCGGCGCGTTCCCAGGTGCGCCCGAAACTCTCGTAGTACCGCTCGGCCGCCTCCATCGAGATTGCCACCGGTGTGACCGAGGCGTCGGGTCTGAGCCGCAGATCGGTGCGGAAAACATAACCACCCGCCGTGCGGTCGCTCAGGATCTGCGCCATGCGCCGTACCGCTTTGACAAAGCCGGTCCGCGCTTCGGCGTAATCATCTGGATCGAAGCGGGTTTCATCGAAGAGGCAGATCAGGTCGATATCGGACGAATAGTTCAGCTCATGCGCACCCATCTTTCCCATGGCCAGCACGACGAGACCGCCTGCCGTCGCCAGATCGTCCTCCCCCTGCCCCGGCAGTTTGCCGCGTCGGAGCTGTGTGCCGACCGCATCGCGCAAGGCCATGTCCACCGCGTGGTCGGCCAGCCGTGTGAGCGCGCCCGTCACCTCTTCCAGCGACCAGACACCGGCCAGATCGGCCAGCGCGATCAGGGCCGCTGCGCGCGCCTTTTTGCGGCGAAGATCGACCATGACGTCAGCCACGGGCGCGGCGAGCACCGCGTCGAAGGCCGCTTCGGGCGCGCTCGACAAAGCCTCGGCCAGCCACGCCCCTTCGCGCCGACAGAGATCGGCCAGATAAGGCGACGACCCCGCCGCGCCCTTGACAAGCTCGGCAAGCGGCCCGCCCAGATCGGGAAGAAACGCCAGCGCATCGGCCCCGCGTTCAAGGTCGTAGGCACGCGGCAGACGCGTGATCCGTGCTTCGAAATCACCGTTCATACCGCAACCATAAGCTGCTCAGTCTGCGGCGCAATCGGCTGGAACCTTCTTTGCCAAGCGGCTAGCTCTGACCCATGGGCCTGATACCGTTTCCGTGGGTGGCAACGCTGTTCACCGTGATCGCGATCGTTGTATTCGCACTGATGCCGCGCCTTGACCGGACGGCACGGATGTTCTTTGTACTGGCGCTGGTCGCCCTCGGCGCGACGACGGCACTGGTCGGCATCCGCATCGGCCACCGGCTTGAAAGCCTGATCTTTCTGCAACCGCATGTCGCCGTGCTAACCCCGCCCTTCGCCTATCTCGGCTTTGCGGCGCTGACGCAGGAAAACGGTTTGTCCCGCGCACGCATCGGCGCCCACCTGATTGGCGCCGTGGCGGCACAGGTCGGAGTGCTTTTGCCGCTGGACCTGATGCCGGATCTTTCGATTGCGGCGGTGTTCCTGATCTACGTGGTCCTGCTGGCGCGGCTTTGGCGGTTAGGGGATGAGGCCTTTATCCAGGTCGCCCCACGGTCGCAGCGCACGGTCCGGTGGGTTCTGTTGGCTATTGCGCTCTTGCTGCTCTTCTCGGTGATCACCGACCTCAGCATCGTGGTAGCCCTGATGCTGGGCGATCAAAGCTGGATTGCGCCCCTTCTGACCGGCTCATCCGGGCTGCTGATCGCGTTCTTCGTCGTACTGGGCGTGCTGGTAGTTCTGAATGCACAGCCGGGTGAGACAGCGAAGCAGCCGCAAGTGGCTGAAGCCAGCGCGGAAGACACCACGCTACTGAATGCACTGGATCAGTTGCTGGAGGACACAGCGCTGCACCGCGACACCGGCCTGACGCTGGCCCGGCTGGCGCGCAGGCTGGGGGTTCCGGCCCGCCAGTTGTCCAGAGCGATCAATCGCGGCACGGGCGAGAATTTTTCGCGCTACATCAACGGCAAGCGTGTCGGCACTGCCGAGGCCCTCCTTAAAGATACGGACCTGTCGGTGACAGAGATCATGCTGGAGGCCGGTTTCTTCAGCAAATCCACCTTCAACACCGAGTTTCGGCGGGTCACGGGCGAAACCCCCAGCAGCTATCGCAAGCAACACAGCCCCGGCTGAGGTTCGAAATCGCGATCCCGAACGTCCGGGATCGTGCTTTCGGGCGCAGGGGCGCGCCGCATCCGTCACCTCTCAACCTGCCGCATCTGAACGCGGCGCCATGAGAGAGAGACCGGACAATGCCCAAATCAAACTTCGACCGAAACACCCTTAAGGCCCTCGCGCTTTTTGCGCTTTGCGTGGCCGGGGCCGCGCTGACCAAGCCGCTAGAGGCGCATGACCTCAACGAGCACGTCACGCGTGCGCCGCTGGCCATCGTGACCATCCCGCGTCCTGCGGAAGGCCGCCTGATGCACCTGCGCGGCTTTGCCGGGCGCGGCACCATCCACTTTCGCGATCCGACGGGCACCCGCTGCCGTGTAGCCGTGACGCGCTTTGTTGCTGGCGACTTCGGCGGGTATGAAGGACGGCAAAGCGGCCCGGTCCGCATCGCCATTCACAACCCACGGCTGGTCAAACGCCTGCAGGACGGCCACGACCTTGTCAGCGGCGACATCTGGACCGGGTTCACTGTGGAATCGGGGCTGCCGCAGAATGCGGGCTTCGTCATCAATCCCGGCCGAAACGCGCTGGAGGATGTCTTTGGCCTGCGCATGACCCCGGCCGATTGCGGAGCGTTCCGTGCCGCACTCTGATGCCCTGTGCCCGGCACGCGCACCCGCCCTTGAAGGCGGGTGCGGAACGTGGCAGCCAGCGGGGCATGAGCAAAAGCCTGAAACGTGTCCAGACCGCCCTGACCGACGCAGGCGTCGCGTTCGAGATTATGGAGATGGTCGGCGAGACACGCACCGCTGCCGACGCCGCACGCGAAGCGGATTGCGAGATCGACCAGATCGCCAAGTCCATCATCTTTCGCGGCGAGGTCAGCGGCCAGACCGTGCTTTTCATCACCGCAGGCGGCAATCAGGTCGACCCGGCCAAGGCCAGCGCGCTTTCGGGCGAAGCGCTTGGCCGGGCCGATGCCGCCTTTGTACGCGAGATGACAGGCTTCGCCATCGGCGGCGTCGCCCCTATCGTCCACAAGGTTGCGCCGATGGCGTTCTTCGACCCGCGCCTTCTGGATTTTGCCGAGGTCTTTGCCGCTGCCGGAACCCCGCGCCACATCTTCCGCATATCACCAGTAGACTTGCAGGGTTTATCGCAGGCACAGCAAGCGGAATTCACGATCTAACCACCGAAGCTTGCTCGTGCTTTGAAGAATTATTTTTCGCGAATACAGTCGCTTACGGTGTAAATGTAAAAAACATTCACATAAACCGTTGACGGGGCCATTCCAACACCCGATATGTCTAATGTGAAAACAGTTCACATTGACCCAAACCACAGGAGCACGACATGACAACCGCGACGATGACCGCCACCCCCGCCCACAGGGGCAACTGGCTTCGCCGGAGCGAACGGTGGCTCGATGAGCGCGGCAAAGGCGCTTGGATCGCGGCCATGGTTCTTGGCTTCATCCTATTCTGGCCCGTCGGCCTCGCCCTTTTGGCTTACATGATCTGGAGCAAACGAATGTTCAGCGGAAACTGCAGCCGCCGCACCCGCCACGCGGCACACGCCTTCAAATCCAGCGGAAACAGCGCGTTCGATTCCTACAAGGCCGACACGCTGCGCCGTCTGGAAGAAGAACAGGACGCGTTCGAAGCCTTCCTGCAGCGTCTGCGCGACGCCAAGGACAAGGCCGAGTTCGACGAGTTCATGGACGACCGCGCCAAGAAAGCGGCGGACACTGAAATCGACGGCGAGGCAAAGCCCGCCTGATCCACAAGACGAAAGGCCCCGCGCAAGCGGGGTCTGCCACATTCCAACAGGACGCGCCCAAAATGACCAAAGACAAAGCTGACGCCACCCTCCGGTCGCTTTCCCGCCCACCGCTGGTGGTGCAAATTCTTGCCATCATCGGCTTTACCGCTTTCGCAATCCCCGTCTCAATCATCGCGATGGATCAGTTCGGGGCACTCGGCCTCTTGCTGGCAGCCTTTCTGGCCTATCAATGGACCCGGCTGGCGGGAATGGGCTCGGACGACCAGTTGAAAGCCGCAGTCGAGCTGTTGAAGCCACAGATCGAAGATACGCCCGCGTCCTCTGGCAATGCCAGCTTCGACGCATACCGCGCCGAACTTCTCAACCGGCTGGAGCGCGAACAGAACAACTTCGATGGCTTTCTCGTCCGTTTGCGCGACGCCAAGGACAAAAGCGAGTTCGACCGCTTTCTGTCCGAACGCGAAAGACGCACCGAAGCCAGCCCTGCCTGACACGCCGGCACCGGTTGAACCAAGCCCAGGACACCCGATATCATGATGATGACTGATCCCGCCACGCACCGCCCTTCCGGATTGCCCGATCCAGAATACCACGCTGAGTTCTATGAAGACGTGCCCTCCAAGCGCCTGATTGCCTGGGTGATCGACACGATCGTGATCGCGATTATGGTTTTCGGTGTGTCCCTGCTCGGGTTCTTCCTTCCCTTGCTGATCTGGCCAGCGCTCTATGCCGTGATCGGGTTTTTCTACCGGTGGCTCACGATCGCCGCAGGCTCGGCCACGCTCGGCATGCGCTTTATGGCCATCGAGTTTATCGACCGTGACGGGCGCCCGTTCGACAGCGGCACGGCGCTGCTGCACACCGCCGGTTACACGATCTCGGTGATCACCGCGCCGCTGCAGCTGATCTCGGTGATCATGATGCTGGTTACGCCGCGCCGGCAGGGTCTGACGGACACGATTCTCGGCACGGCGGCCGTGAACCGCAGGGTGCGCTGATCTTCCCCAGATCCGGGGGATTGGCGCTGGGCGCGGAGCTTGCTAAGCTCCGTGCAAATCTGCGTTTACCCATCAGGGCAATTTCATGCGCCACACGCTACCGATCGCGCCACAATTCTATGTGACGGCGCCCCAGCCTTGTCCTTATCTGGACGGGCGGATGGAGCGTAAGCTGTTCACTGCGCTGCAAGGCGATCACTCGGAACAGTTGAACAACTCCCTGTCCAAGCAAGGGTTTCGCCGCTCGCAGAACGTGCTTTACCGCCCGTCTTGCGCAGAATGTTCGGCATGTCTCTCGGCCCGCATCCGGGTCGCGGATTTCGCGCCATCGCGCAGCCAGCGGCGGACGCTGCGCCGAAACACCGACCTCAAACGCGATGCCTCGTCACCTTGGGCGACCGAGGATCAGTATGCGCTGTTCCGCGCCTATCTCGACAGTCGTCACGCCGATGGCGGCATGGCGGATATGGATATCTTCGAGTTTGCGGCCATGATCGAGGAAACGCCGGTGCGGTCCCGCGTCGTGGAATACGGCGACCGGGTCGACGGCGAGCGGCACTTGCGTGCCGTGTGTCTGACGGACGTGCTCGATGACGGGCTGTCGATGGTCTACAGCTTCTACGACCCCGATCTGGCGGCAGCAAGTCTGGGCACTTACGTCATTCTCGACCATATCGAGATCGCGCGCGAAGCCGGTCTGCCTTACGTCTATCTCGGCTATTGGGTCGCCGGGTCTGCGAAGATGGGCTACAAGGCGAACTTCTCAGCGCTGGAGGTTTATCACGGCGGCGCTTGGCAGGATATCGGCGACCCCGAAAGCTATTCGGCCGAAACCCACCCGCTGTCGACCGACCCGATTGCTGAACAGGTCGCACGGATCAACCTGCCTGATACGCGACCGACGGGGTCAAGCACAGACATCTGAGACGCCGCTAAAGCTGGGTCGCCAGATCAGGCGCAAGCGCACCATAGAAAATGAGTGCTGGCGCCTTCGATGGCGGTGCTTGCGTGAGGTGCCGCACAAGCTCGGCCAAAGTGCCACGCCAGAGTTTTTGGTCGGGTGTGGTTACACCTTCTGCCAGCAAGGCGGATGTCGCCTCCGGCAGGCCCTGCGCCATCAGCATGCTGGCGAGCGAAGCGAACGTCCGGCGCCCCATGTATACGACTGTTGTCGCCTCGGCGTCGGCCAAGGCAGCCATGTTGAGCCCTTCGGGCAACGCGCCGGTCACGTCATGGCCAGTGACGAACTGAAGCCGCCGTGCCGTCAGTCGCCGGGTCAGCGGGATGCCCGCCACCGCTGCCGCCGCGCAGGCCGAAGGCACGCCGGGCACGATTTCGAACTCCACTCCAGCAGCGTAAAGCGCGATCAGTTCTTCTTCCAGCCGGCCGAACACGCCGCTGTCGCCGGATTTGAGCCGGACGATGCGCCCGCCCGCCAGCGCATAATCGATTAGCAGGCGGCTGACGTGATCCTGCCGGGGCGAGGCGCGCCCGGCCCGTTTGCCGACGCTGACCAGATCGGCGCCCTTGCGCACATGGTCCAGTATCTCTCCCGAAGACAGATCGTCATAAAGCACGGCATCCGCGCGTTGCAACCGATCCACCGCCTTCAGCGTCAGCAATTCGGGGTCGCCCGGGCCGGATCCAACAAAGCTCACAAAACCCGTCACACCCGATCCTCGGCGATCAGGTGAAAGAACGTGCCGGTGACGTGGCCGCGCCGCGAGCCGGTCTCGGGCACCGGGTTGCCATCGGCGTCGGTCACATCGGCCAGCGGTTCGTCCGGCTCGTCGATGATGGTCGTATAGTGAAACTCGTGCCCTCGCAGTGCCGCACTCGGCGCAAAACCCGGCATCGCCGCCTTCAGGGTCGCGCGGCGATAGCCCAGATGGAACTTGCGCTTGGCATGCGAGGTCTCGAGCCCCAAGAGCCCCGCCATCTGGTGGCGGACGCCGTCCTTGTCGACCAACCCGGCGCCCAGTGCCATGTAACCCCCGCATTCGCCATGGACCGGTTTGGTCTCGGCATGGGCGCGCAATCCGTTAAGGAAGGCCTGTGCCGCCGCCAGCTTGCCAGCATGCAACTCGGGGTATCCGCCCGGCAGCCAGACGAGATCGGCGTTTTGGTCCGGTGCTTCATCGGCCAAGGGCGAGAACGGGAGCACCTCGGCCCCGGCCCTGCGCCAGCCTTCCCGCAGATGCGGATAGGTGAAGGAAAACGCGGCGTCCTGCGCCAGTGCAATCCGCTGTGCCGGCGGCTTTGGAAGCGGTCCGACCTCCGGCTGGGCAGCCGCAGCGGCGGCATCGCGGATCGCATCGAGGTCGACATGCGCACGCAAAAACTCGGCATAGCCCGCAATGGCGGCATCAAGATCGGGATGTTCGACCGCCTGGATCAGTCCCAGATGCCGCTCGGGCAGGACCAGATCGCCCCGCCTCGGCAGGGACCCGAGAACGCGCAGACCTGCGCGCTCCATGCCCAAGGTGGTCAGCCGTTCGTGGCGCGGGCTGGCCACGCGGTTCAGGATCACGCCCGCGAAGGGCAGGCCTTCCCCGTATTCGCGAAACCCGAGCGCTGTGGCCGCCGCCGACTGCGCCTGACCGCTGACATCGACGACAAGGATCACCGGCCAGCCCATGCGCCGCGCCGTCTCGGCACTCGACCCAAAGCCCGTTGCCCCTTGCCCGGCCACGCCGTCGTAAAGCCCCATCGAGCCTTCGCCGATCACGATATCCGCGCCGCCCGCCTCGCCCGCGATGGCCGAGAGCAGCGCATTGTCCATCGCCCAGGTGTCAAGGTTGAACGACTTGCGCCCTGCCGCCGCCTCGTGAAAGGCAGGGTCGATGTAGTCGGGTCCGCTCTTGAACGGCTGGACGGTCAGCCCGTCTTCGGCGAAAGCACGCAAAAGGCCAAGCGTCACTGTGGTTTTGCCGGTGCCCGAAGACGGGGCCGACACGAGAAGACCGGGGGGCATCAGGCGTCCTCCTCATCCAGCGATGAAAACGGGCTGTCCGCCGATTGCGGGCGATAGCGCCGGTCGTAATCGGTCGAATAGAGGGCCGAGCGGACGTGCGTTTCCCCCGCCAGCGCAGGGCCAACCAGGATCAGCGCGGTGCGGTTGATAGCATCGTCCATGTTGGCGCCAATATCGGCAAGCGTCCCCCGGATCGCACGTTGATCCGGCCATGTGGCGCGGAAGACCACGGCGACCGGGCAATCGGGGCCGTAGAACGGGACCAACTCGGTCACCACATCCTCAAGCCGGTGGATCGAGAGGTGGATGGCCAGCGTCGCGCCTGTGGCAGCGAAATTGGCCAACGCCTCGCCCTCAGGCATGGCAGAAGCCCGGCCCGAGGTGCGGGTCAGCACCACCGATTGCGCCACGCCGGGCAAGGTCAACTCGGTCTCCAGCACCGCCGCCGCCGCCGCAAAGGCGGGCACGCCGGGGGTCACGCTCAAGGGGATGTCGAGCGCCCTGAGCCGCGCCATCTGTTCGCCCATCGCCGACCAGACTGAGAGGTCGCCGGAATGAAGCCGCGCCACATCCTTACCGGCCTCATGTGCCGCAGCGCATTCAGCGATGATCTGGTCGAGGTCGAGCGGCGCGGTGTTCACCACCTTCGCGCCGTCCGGGCAATGCGCCAGCACCGCCTCGGGCACCAGCGACCCGGCATAGAGACAAACCGGGCAGGTCGCGATCAGGTCGCGCCCCCTCAGCGTGATCAAGTCCGCCGCACCCGGCCCGGCGCCGATGAAATGCACGGTCATTGGCCCACCTCGGCAATCGCGCAGGTGGCCATCGTGTCGGGTGAGATCGCCCGCGCCGACAAGAGCCGCGCGTTCGGGCCAGCCGCGATCAGGGCCACCGCTTCGGACAAACTGCCGGTTCCGTACATCGCCTTGCTCTTCTCCGATTGCGTTGCGACCGCCGCCAGCGGAAGCGCCTCGCCCGGCACCGCATTTATCGGCAGGGCGAGGCGTTCGGCAAGGGCCTGAAACGCTGTCGCGTCGGCCTTGTCGACCACCGTCGCAACCAAGGTTACTCCTTCGCGTCCACCTGCCGCCTCGAGCGCAGCGATCAGGCTATCGACACCCGCGCCCTTGCGGAACCCGAAACCCGCAACCTTCACAGGCTGACACTCCACTGAACCAGCGGATAGGCTGCCTTCCAGCCACGAAACCGGCCAAGCGGTTTGGCCTCTGCCATCTCGATCTTGGTCAACGTCCCTCCGAGACGCGCGGCGGCCTCGACCAGCAGCGCCTCGGTCTCAAGCGTCACCGCGTTTACGACCAACCGCGTACCTAAAGGCAGATTTGTTTCCAACCTACTCAGCGTCGCGGCGGACAAGCCGCCACCCACGAACACCGCCTGAGGTGCGGGCAAACCCGCCAAAGCCTCGGGCGCGCGCCCTTGGACGATCTGCAAGCGGTCTTGCCCCAACGCATTTGCATTGGCGCGAATGCGCGTGGCACGATCGGCCCGCGCCTCAAGCGCAACGGCCTCAGTTGACGGATCCGCCATAAGCCATTCCAACGCAATAGAGCCGGAGCCCGCCCCGACGTCCCAGAGCAGTTCACCTGGTTTCGGCGCAAGTGCGGAGAGCGTCATTGCCCGCAGGGGCCGCTTGGTGATTTGGCCGTCATGGTCGAAAAGGTCATCGGCCTGCCCACCCGCGCAGTGCACCACCGCGCCCTGCCCGGCCACATCAACCGCCGCCACCACCGGGTGCTGAACATCGTCGAGCGTACAGTTTTTCGCTTGGCAGGTGCGGACCCGCTCACGCGGACCGCCCAGCGCTTCCATCAGATGAAGCGTGCTGTCGCCGAAGCCGGTCTCGGCCAACCACTCGGCAAGCCCTTTGACGGCGTCGCCATCGCGCAAGGTCACGATCAACCGGCGACCAGGGGCAAGATCGGGCCGGAGCCGCTCAAAGGGCGCGGCATGCAAGCCCCGCACCAGCACCGCCTCAAGCGGCCAGCCCAAACGTGCGGCGGCCAGCGAGAAGGCCGATGGCGTGGGTATCGCACGCCATTCGTGCGCCTCAAGTTCCCGCGCCAGCACCGATCCGGCCCCGAACCAGAACGGATCGCCCGAGGCGAGCACGACGACACGGCGCCCGCGCAAGCCCATCAACTCTGGCACCCCATCGGCAAATGGCACAGGCCAGACACGCTTTTCTGCGGAGATTTCAGGCACAAGCTCCAGATGACGTGCCGCCCCCATGATGATTTCCGCCGCATCCAGCGCCGCACGGCTTGCAGGCGACAGCCCGTCCGGTCCATCCTCGCCCAAACCAATAATTGTGAGCCAGTTATCCGTGTCCACAGGCCCCACCATTTTGATCCTTGGCGGAACGACAGAAGCCCGCGCCCTGGCGCAAACCATGGCCGAGGCCGACATCGCCGCAATCTATTCCTATGCCGGGCGCACCCGCTCGCCCGAGCCCATGCCTGTCCCGACGCGGATCGGCGGCTTTGGCGGGCCTGAAGGATTGGCGACTTACGTGCGCGACAGTGGCATTACCCATATCGTCGATGCGACGCACCCTTTTGCCCAGATCATGAGCCGGAACGCCGTTGCGGCCTCGGCCGAGACCGGGGTGCCACTGATCGCACTCACCCGGCCCGCATGGACACAGGTCGATGGCGATGTCTGGGTGCGCGCGCCGGACATGGAAAGCGCCGTCGCCGCGCTCGACACCGAGCCGCAGCGGATTTTTCTTGCCATTGGTCGCAAGGATGTCGGGCAATTCGCGGCGCGGCCACAGCACCATTACCTGCTGCGGCTCGTCGATTCGCCCCGCACCGCACCTCCCTTGCCCGACCATCACATTGTCCTCGACAAGGGCCCGTTCGACACCAAGAGCGACATCGCGCTCATGCAGACCCATCGCATCGGTCTGATCGTGTCGAAGAACTCGGGCGGGGATGGCGCGCGTGCAAAACTCGACGCGGCCCGCGCCCTTGGTCTGCCGGTCCTGATGATCGACCGACCCAAATTGCCTCACCGGCTCGAGATGCACAACGTCCGGGATGTCATGGCCTGGCTCGCTCATTCCGGCACCGAACGCGGCGTATAGACGATGTCGGCCCGGCCGGGCCGCACGATGCGACGTGTCAGGCTGGACCCGAGGAGGACCACGGTGCGCATGTCCGCCATTTCGGGCGTTGCCTCCGCCAGCGTGACGGTTGTCAGTGTTTCCTCGGGCGTGGCGACCGCGCGGGCGAAGGTGATCAGCCGCCCCGATTCGCAGGTGCCTTGGATCAGCGCGAGCGCCCGTCCAAACCCCTCGGGCCGCGCCTTGGAGCGGGGGTTGTAAAAGGCACAGGCGAAGTCCGCCTCGATGGCAAGATGCAGGCGCTTTTCGATGAGGGCCCAGGGTTTGAGGTTGTCTGACAGGTTGATCGCACAAAAGTCGTGCCCAAGGATCGCGCCCGCCGCCGCTGACGCCGCGAGCATCGCCGTTACACCGGGCAACACGCTGATATCTAAGTCGCGAAACGCCTCGGGACCGGCCTCCACCGCTTCGAACATAGCCGAGGCCATGGCAAAGACGCCCGGATCTCCGGACGAGACCACGACAACGCGCCGCCCCTCCTGCGCCAGTTGCAACGCATGGGTCGCGCGTTCGATCTCAACCCGGTTGTCGCTGGCATGCTTGCTGAGCCCTGCGCGATCAGGCACGCGCGCGACGTAAGGGGTATAGCCGACGATATCGGTGGCCTGCTCCAGCACCTCGGCCACCTCAGCCGTCCAGAGGCGCGAATCGCCGGGGCCCAGGCCTGCGATGGCGACCCAGCCGCTCATGGGCGGCGCCCCTGCCCGTGCACCACAATGATCGAGAAATAGGGGGCGGTGTAGTCCTTCGGCACATCCGACAGTTTTTGCACCGTCTGGTCCGGCATCGAGGCGTACTCGACGAACCAGGCGCCACCCTCACGCCCTGCCTGACGCAAGGCGGCGCGGATCTTGGGCAAGTTGCGCCCGATTTTCATCACTACCACCGCATCCGCGGCCTGCATGTGTCGTGCCAGCGTGTCTTGGTCCAAGGTCCCCATCAGCACCGACATCACATCGTCGCCCCAGGTCACCGGCTGCCCCGTTGCGGTCCAGGCCGCCGACATGCCGGTCACGGCTGGCACAACCTCGACCTGGGTCTCAGGCAGGCGCGTGTAGAGATGCATGAACGAACCGTAAAAGAACGGGTCGCCTTCGCAGAGCACGACAACGTCTTCGCCGTCGGCAAGAAGTCCCTCGAGACGCGCCACACAGTCACTATAAAAGGCCGAAAGCACCTCATTGTAGCGCGGATCGGTCAGCGGGACTTCGGTTGTGATGGGGTACTCCATCGGATGCTCGACCGCGTATTCGGGGATCAGCCCTTCGGCCAGCGTGCGCGCCTGACCTTTGCGCCCCGCTTTGCGGAAGAACGCGACATGCCGCGCGCCGGTCAACAACCGATGCGCCTTGACCGTCATCAGGTCCGGGTCGCCGGGACCGAGACCGATGCCATGGACCCGCGCGCTCATTCGGCGCGGCTCGCGATGGCATTGATGGCGGCGACGGTGATCGCACTGCCGCCCAAGCGGCCCTCGACGATCAGCGACGGGACGGGTTGGTCTTGCCAGAGGGCGGCTTTCGATTCCATCGCGCCCACAAACCCGACCGGGCAACCGATGATTGCCGCAGGGCGCGGGCAGTCAGGGTCTTCGAGAATGTTCAACAGGTGGAAAAGCGCGGTTGGCGCGTTACCAATGGCCACGAGCGCGCCTTCCAGGCGGGGCCGCCAAAGCTCGAGCGCAGCCGCAGAGCGTGTGTTGCCCATCTCGGCCGCGAGCGCGGGCACTTCCGGCTCGCGCAATGTGCAAATCACGTCATTGCCCTGCGGCAGGCGCTTCGGCGTCACACCCTCACTCACCATGCGTGCATCGCAAAAGATCGGGGCGCCCTGCTCCAGCGCAGCCCGCGCAACAGTCACGAAACCCGGGGAGAAGCGGATATGCGTCTCAAGCCCCACCAGACCGGCGGCGTGAATCATGCGCACAGCGACCTGTTCTTCGTTGGCATCGAACCGCGCCAGGTCCGCTTCGGCCCGGATCGTCGCGAAAGACTGCGCATAGATCGCGGCACCGTCTTTTTCGTAGTCGTAGGGCATCAGAACTCCCGCACGCGGACCTCGGCCGCCGTCAATCCCGCCTCGACCGGCGTATCGCCAGCCCGGCCATTGCGCACAAGGTCAAATCGACCATCGCGGCCCACCAGCGTGAGGGCAGCAGGTGACGGGCGCGCGCATCCCTTGGCACAGCCCGAAACATGGAGCGTCCCGCCAAACATCCCCGCCAGATCGCGGGCCACGTCGCGTGTGCTCACCGTCGCTTGGGCGCAAAGCGGCGCACCGGGGCAGGCTGAGACGGTCATCACCGGGTCCGAAATCGACAGGATGCCGGGCACGTTGGCGGGTGACGCCCCTTCGAGAAAGAGCATCCGCCAGGGCGTGATGCGCAAAGCCTCGGCCCCCGTCGCCGCCATTAGTTCCCGCAGCGTTACCGTATCGGTCGAGCCGAAAGGCACGCCGAACATGCGCCCGCCGATCAACCCGCCCAGACCGGGGCGGCCTGCGGATGGGCCAGGGCTCGCCTGTTGCCAGGCCTCGGGCAACCTTTGGTCCCTGAGATGCCGCCCCATGCGGCCCGCCTTCGCGCCGCCCGTGTCGAGAAACCAGCGGATCATCTCAGTGAGTACCGCCGGCGCCTCGGCTTCGGTAATCTCCAAACCAAGCCCGGCCCCTTCGCCACGCAAGAGCAACGCCCCGGTGTCGGTTGTTTCAAAACGGAAATCACCGGATACGCCTTGCAGCAGAGGTGCCGGACCGGTGTCGACGACAACCCCCATCTTTCCGGGCAGATCGACGCTTGCCAATACCTCACCCACACGGTCACTGAGCCGGACGGTCAGGTCGTCGTCGGTCCAGAACGGCGTGACGGTCACATTGCGCGCCGCTTCCTCCTCCGCGCTTTCGTCGACAAGCCCCGCATCCACAAGTCCTTGCAAAAGTGCCGGATGATCCGCCTCGGCCACGCCACGCACTTGCAGGTTGGCGCGTGCGGTCACATCGATCAGACCGCTGCCGAACCGATCCGCCAAGTCGCAAAGCGCGGCGACATCCGCGACCGACAGCCGCCCAAGGTGGGGTTTCACCCGCACCAGCAACCCGTCGCCAGACATCATCGGACGATGCGCCGAGGGGCACCAGCCGCGCACGGCGGTCATGCCAGAGCCTCCAGCTCGGAGCGGATCGAGTTGCGCCGCGTCTCCCACAGGCCCGCGGCCAGAAGCTCGGCAAACCGGGCCTGCATCGCCTCGAACGCACCCGGATTGGCGTCCCGCAGGAAGGCGCGCACATCGTCCGTTCCGAGCGTCGCGTCGTAGAACAGGTCAAAGAGATGCGGCCCGACCACACCCGCGAGATTGGCAAAGGCGGCCATATGATCGAGCGTCGCCGCAATCTCAGCCGCGCCGCGAAACCCGTGGCGCTGCATGCCTGCGATCCAGCCGGGATGCGCCGCGCGGGCGTGGACGACACGCGCCACCTCCTCGGGCAAGAGCCTTGCACGAGGCCGCGTCGGGTCTGCGTTATCAAGGTGGTAGAGGGCGGGCTTCACACCGCCGACAACCTCCTTGGCCGCCGCGAAGCCAGCCTCATGCGTGGCATAGTCGGCGGCAAGCAGCAGGTCGGTTTCCGGCAGGTCCTGCAAGTGGACGAAGGCATCTGCCGCCGACACACGGTCCCTCAATGCGCCGGTATCCTCGACCCCGTCGCCCCGGTCATAGGTCCAGGCGCTGGCCTTGAGCCACGCTTCACCCGCGCGCTTGCGCCCCGCTGCACTCAGGTCTTCCGCCGCGTGATCCATGCCGAGTCCGAAACTGCCCGGTTTCGGCCCGAAAACCCGCGCGCCGGGGGCTGCGATGAACGGGTTCCAGTCCGGCGCCTCGTCGCGCGTCGACAAGACCGAAACAGCTTGACCGAACAGCGTGGAGAGCGTCGGAAACACGTCACGGAACAGCCCCGACACCCTGAGCGTCACATCGATGCGCGGGCGCGACAGATCGGCGATGGGCAGCACTTCAACACCCGAGACACGCTCGGAGCCTGCGTCCCAGCGCGGCTTGACGCCGAGGAGGGCCAGCGCCATCGCAAATTCCTCGCCCGCCGTGCGCATCGTGGCCGAGCCCCAGAGATCGACGACCAGCCCCTTGGGATAGTCCCCTTCCTCCTGCAGATGCCGCCGCACCAGCTCCTCGGCCAGTTTCACCCCTTGGGCATAAGCCGCCCGCGTCGGCACGCTGCGGGGATCCGTGGTAAAGAGGTTCCGTCCGGTCGGCAGCACATCGGTGCGGCCGCGATAGGGCGAGCCCGAGGGTCCAGCCTCGATCCGGCGGCCGGCCAGCGCATCGAGCAGGCTTTGTCGTTCGCCCGACCCGTCGCCGAACGCGCCGCAAGGCTGGCCCCAGATGTGCAGACCGTCGCCGAACTGGCTTTCCTTCACATCGCAGACGAACCGGTCGATCCGGGTGATGGCCTCGGCCGTGCAGGTCGCATCGTCAAGCCCCAGGTCGTCTTCGAGACCAAGGGCTTGCGCCTCACTCCTGATGTCATTCTGCAGCCGATCCCGACGCCGTGGGTCGAGGCCATCGGCGTTGGAAAACTCATCCAACAACGCCTCAAGGCTCCCGAACCGCGCCGACGACCCGGATGTGGCCAGCGGCGGCGGCACATGGCCCAGCGTGACCGCGCCGATCCGGCGCTTGGCCTGCGCGGCCTCGCCGGGGTCATTGACGATGAAGGGATAGATCACCGGCAGATCGCCGATCAGCGCTTCGGGCCAGCAGGCGTTGGACAGGGCGACCGATTTGCCAGGCAGCCACTCGAGCGTGCCATGGGCCCCGATATGGACCAGCGCGTCTGTCTGCGCCCTGAGCCAGAGGTAGAACGCGACATAGCCATGGCGCGGCGTGCGCGACAGGTCGTGATAGGCGTCGACGCGTGTCTCCACCTCCCCCCGTTCGGGTTGAAGCGCGACCAGCGCTGTGCCCCGACGTGTGGCGGCGAAATGAAACGCGCCGTCCCGGCAGGCCGGGTCGTTCTCGGGCGGGCCCCATGCTGCGGTCAGATCAGTGCGCAATTCCTGCGGTAACGTCTCTAACGCGGCGACATACGCCCCCAAACCCCATGTTTCCGTCTGACCCGCCAGCGCATCCTCCAGCGCCGCGCCCGGTGCGGTGGCATAACCTGCTGTGGCCAAATCGCCCAACATGCCCTCGGCTGACGCCAACGCATCAAGCCCGACCGCATGCGCCATCTGCCAGGGCTTGCCGGGATAGGTCGAGAGAACAAGCGCCACGCGTTTGTCCGCCGCCGCCCCGTTAAGCCGGACCCAGGCCGCGATCCTGTCAGCGATGGCCGCGATCCGATCCTCCACCGGGTGATGCGCCGCAAGTGCGACTTGCAGGTCGGGATCCGGCGCGCCCTTTTCCTTGAACGAGGCGACACCGGCGAAGAGCCGGCCGTCCACCTCGGGCAGCACCACATGCATGGCCAGATCGGCAGGGGAGAGACCGCGCTCGGCCCCGGCCCAGGCCGCGCGGTCGGATGTGGAAAGGGCGACCTGAAACACTGGCACGCCGGCGACGTCGAGCGGCGAAGTGCCATCAGCGCCCCTGCCGGAAAAGGCGGTCGCATTGACGATGGCCGCCGGCCCAAGTGCGGCGATCCGGTCTTTCAACCAACGCGCCGCCTCAGGTGCCTTGAGCGAGGGGGCGAACAGGCCGAGCGGGGCGAAGCCCCTCGCGCGGAGGGCGTTGAACAAAGCTTCGATGGGCCGGGTGTCGGCGGCGGTCAGATAGGCCCGGTAGAACGTCACCAGAACAAGCGGTTTGCCGCTTTTCGCCGGACAATCGGCGGCACAGTCACCACAAGGCGCGCCGGAGAATGCGTCATTCTCCGTGACATTTTCCGCATCGGAAAATGCCCCCGCCCGCGCGCCGCGCGCGAGCGTCCAACACCCGAAGCCCGGGACGGTCTTCTCGCCCATAACAGGCCCCGCATAGAGCCCCGCCGCAAGCGCCAGTTGCGCCAGTGCCGCCTCAGCCGCAATCGCCCCGCCCTCGACCACCAGATGGTCCAAGCGCCTGAGCGTCGCCTGCGGCAGGGTCGAGAACGCCTCCAACTGCGGGGCCGGACGTCCATCGCCGGGCAGCACCGCAACCACCAGCCCGTTTGCATCGGCCAGGGCGCGCAACTGCTGCAACCCGTACTCCCAATAGGGCACGCCGCCGATCAGACGGACCAGCACGGCCTTTGCGCCCATCAGCGTCTGCTCGACATATGTGTCGACTGACACCGGGTGCTTCAGCGCCGCGAGATTTGCCAGGCGCAGGTCCGGCAAGGCATGACCTCGCGCTTTCGCGCGGTGCCAGCCTGCAGCAAAGGCCGAGAGATCGCTGTCCGAGAACGAGAGCACCACGAGGTCCGCCGGGGACTGGCCGAGATCGGTAGGGGTCTCGGTCTCCTCCAGCCCGTGGCTTTCCCGGAAGACGACGTGCATGGGCGCTACTCGGCCGCAGCCTGCGCTGCTGGCATAAGTTCGGCGCGGATGGCATCGGCGTTGATGTCGTCATGTTCGCCGATCACAACAAGATGCCCGGTGCGATCCTCGCCCGGCCCCCAAGGCCGGTCATACTGATGACGGATACGCGCGCCGACCGCCTGCACCAAAAGACGCATCGGCTTGTCCCGCACGGCGACATAACCCTTCACCCGCAAGATATTCTGTGTCTCCGCCAGGCGGGTGATCCGGCGCACCAGTTCGCCGGGACTGTCGACTTCGTCCATCTCAACGACAATCGTATCGAAATCCTCGTGATCGTGGTCATGCGGGCCGTCATGATGCGAGGGCCGCGCGTCGAGGTCGTCTTCCGCCGCCGCACCCAGCCCAAGGATCACGCGGGGGTCCACTGCGCCTTCCGCCACCTCGATCATCGGCAAAGCGCGCGGGGTCTCGGCGGCGACAACCTCCCTCGCCCGGGCCAGGCCGGCGGGCCCCGCGAGATCAGGTTTGGTCAGCAGGATCACGTCGGCACAGGCAATCTGATCCTCGAACACTTCCGAGAGCGGCGTCTCGTGATCGAGGCTCTCATCCGCCCGCCGTTGCGCATCGACCGCGGCCACATCCGGGGCGAACCGGCCCGCCGCCACCGCCTCGGCATCGGCCAGCGCGATCACCCCGTCGACGGTCACGCGGGACCGGATGGCGGGCCAGTCGAACGCCTTGAGCAACGGCTTCGGCAGAGCCAGCCCGCTCGTCTCGATCAGGATGTGCTCGGGCTGCGGGTCGAGCGCCATCAGCGCCTCGATCGTCGGAATGAAATCATCGGCGACCGTGCAGCAGATACAGCCATTGGCCAGTTCCACGATGTTCTCCGCCGGACAATCGGGGATCGCGCAATTCTTGAGGATGTCGCCATCAACGCCGACATCGCCGAACTCGTTGACGATGACGGCCAGCCGCCGCCCCTCGGTCGTCTCGATCAGGTGCCGGATCAGCGTGGTCTTGCCCGAGCCAAGAAAGCCGGTAACGACGGTGACGGGAATTTTGGCGAGGTCAGTCATGGGGCGGGCTCCGGAATAGGGCGCTATAGCGAGGGGATCGGCGCATCGAGCGGCGGAATGCGCGCAATACAGTTCTTGCGAAAATGTTCGGGCCGCTCGCGCCAGGGCACCAGCCCGTCCGGCGTTGCGGCATAGCGGGTGGTGCCGTCGACCACGATCTCGACGGCGTCTTCGGGCAGGTTACCGAATACATAGGTCCAGCGCACCGTGCCCCCGCGCAGCACGACAGTGCAGCCCCTGGAACAATTCGACAGGCACTCGACCGGCTTCAGGACGACATTTTCAGGTAGCTCGACCCCGGACAGCGCGTCGTGCAAGACGGCACCGGGGCGGGCCGCCTCGGGGTCCACACCCTCGCGCTTGCAGGTGGTGCAGACCAAGAGTTCAACGGGCGGCAATGCGCTCACGGGGCATGTCCTTTTCTCGCGACGACGACTTGGGAACGAGGCGGGCGCACGGCCCTTCACCCGCTCCCGGAATCCCCCGTCCGGTGACGTTTCAAACGGCTGGCAGGTCTCCCGGCTTCCGGATGTTAGCGGGTCGATCCGTACCTTCCCGGAGATACCTCTCCAGTGGTTCGAGACGGATCCCCTCTCCGGTTACGGTCGCGGGGGCGGCTGCTTTGCATTCCCTTTTCACCTGAGTACACAGGCACCAGCACGGGGCGACAGTCTGTCAAACCCTGAGAAGTGTCAAGAATGAGGGGCGACCAGATGACCGATGAAAACGACCGCCACCGCGCCAAGATGCAAAAGATCAAGGCCGCCCGCGACAAGTTGATGGAGACCAAGACCGAGGAAAAGGGTCTGATCGTCGTCCATACCGGCCCCGGCAAGGGCAAAAGCTCGTCCGCCTTCGGGATGCTGACACGCTGCATTCAGCATGGAATGCAGGCCGGCGTGGTCCAGTTTATCAAGGGCACCTGGTACACCGGCGAACGGGATTTCTTCAAATCCCGCTTTCCGGAGGACGTGCATTGGGTGACCTCGGGCGAAGGTTTCACCTGGGAGACCCAGGACAAGGAACGTGACATCGCGGCCGCCCAGGCCGGGTGGGCCAAGGCGCAGGAGTTCATCCGCAATCCCGATTATCGCTTCGTTCTGCTCGATGAGATCAATATCGCGCTGCGCTATGACTATCTCGACATCGACGAAGTGGTCGAGTTCCTGCTGACCGAGAAACCGGCGATGACCCATGTCGTGCTGACCGGGCGCAATGCCAAGCCCGAACTGATAGAAGCGGCCGACCTGGTGACCGAGATGACGCTGCTCAAGCACCCGTTCAAGGACGGGATCAAGGCGCAGGCGGGCGTCGAGTTTTGACGCGAAACCTCCCCGATCATTGGCCCAAAAATACCTCGGGGTCCGGGGCAGAG
>JBCCWG010000007.1:0-49511 GCA_039193985.1 Pseudomonadota bacterium | reverse complement strand
GTTCATCGAAGATGATCAGGTCAGGGCGGCAGGACATGGCCATGGCTGTCATCGCCCGCTGAAGCTGTCCGCCTGAGACTTGGTGCGGATAGCGGAAACCGATTTCCTCCGGGTTCGGAAGGCGCAAGCGCTCGTAGAGCTCCATGGCGTCTTCCTGTGCCTCAAGGCGCTTTTTGATGCGATAGTGGACCGGTGCCTCGGTGTGCTGGTCGATCAGTTTGTGCGACGGGTTGAACGACGCGGCAGCCGATTGCGCGACATAGGCAATGCGCGAACCGCGCAAAGCACGACGCTCGGCGTCCGACGCCGTGGTCAGTTCCATGCCGTCGAATTCGATCGTTCCGTCCGAGATCCGTGTGCCGTCACGGGCATAACCCATGGCGCCGGCGCCGATCGTTGACTTGCCGGCACCGGATTCACCGATCAGGCCCATAACCTCGCCCCGGTGAAGCGTCAGGTCCACACCCTTGATGATAGGAACCCAGACCTCTTCCGAGTATCCCTCGATCTTAAGGCCCCTGATCTTCAGAAGGACGTCTTTTTCGTTGTACGTACCCATACTTACTGCTCCTTCAGGCCAGAGGACCGGAATAGCATCCAGTCGACGACGAAGTTAACCGACACGGTCAGCAGCGCAATCGCTGCTGCCGGA
Source organism: Pseudomonadota bacterium (assembly GCA_039193985.1). Classification (GTDB taxonomy): domain Bacteria; phylum Pseudomonadota; class Alphaproteobacteria; order Rhodobacterales; family Rhodobacteraceae; genus JAJDOD01. The sequence continues at coordinate 48,859 of JBCCWG010000007.1, read as the reverse complement.
ATCAGCGGTGTGATATCCCCGAATGAGATCAGAGTCGCGTTCTCACGCACCATCGAGCCCCAGTCCGCCGTGGGCGGTTGAATGCCAAGGCCGAGAAAGCTCAGACCGGCGATCAGCAGGAACACAAAGCAGAACTCAAGCCCGAATTCCGCAATGAGCGGTGCGGTCGAGTTTGGCAGCACTTCCTTGCGCACGATGTACCAGTCGCCTTCGCCCCGCAGTTTGGCGGCTTCGATGTAATCCATGACCACGATATTGCCGGCGACCGCGCGCGTCAGTCGGAAGACCCGCGGGGAGTAGATCACGGCCACTACGATGACGATGACGATCAGGTTGGTGCCAAAGATCGAGAGCATCAGAAGCGAAAAGATCAGTGACGGCACCGACATGATGACGTCGGCGATCCGCCCGACCAACTGGTCGAACCAACCGCCCTTGATGGCCGCGAACAGGCCCGCGAGCGCCCCCACGACAAAGGCAAGCGTGGTTGCCGCCAGTGCCAGACCGACCGAGTTTCGCGCACCATAGATAATGCGGCTGAAGATATCCCGCCCAAGCTGGTCGGCCCCCAAAAGCATGTTTTCGTCCGCTGGCGCGAAGGCCGAGGAGATTACCTCGGCCTCGCCATGGGGTGCGATCCAGGGCGCGAAGATGGCCGCGATGGCATAGGTGAAGATCACGAACATGCCAAATGACGCGGTGAGCGGCGCTGTGCGCAGCTCGCGGGCAAGGTTGGGAGTGGATATCTGGACCAGAAACTCCTTGAACGCATAGGCGATGCCTGCCGAAAGCGCGATCAGCGCGGCGCAGGTCGTGATGAAGCGAAGTGCCCCCACACCGCCGACGATCCCGGCGATGAAAGAGACGAGGAGAAGAACGAAGGCCAGCATGAAAACCTGGCGGTTCTTCCAATAGGCGGCTGCGCAGGATACGGCGATCAGGGCAGCGTAGTAGCCGATAACAAAAGGGCTCATTGTGTGCTGTCCTTACTTCGGATGCCGCAAACGCGGGTTGGTCAGGATTGCGCCGACATCGGCTGCGAGGTTCAGCAGGATGAACGTCGCGGCGAAGATGAGGCAGCAAGCCTGCACGATCGGGAAGTCACGTTTCGAGACCGAGTCGACCAGAAGCTGACCGATTCCCGGATAAACGAACACCACCTCGACAAGGACCACGCCGGTAATCAGATAGGCGAGGTTCAGGGCGACCACGTTGATGATCGGCGCCCAGGCGTTGGGCAGTGCGTGCTTGACGATGACTTTCCACGGTGGCGTCCCCTTGAGGCGCGCCATCTCGATGTAAGGTGAGGCAAGAAGGCTGATGATCGCCGCCCGCGTCATGCGCATCATATGCGCGGTGACCACAAGGACGAGCGTCAGCGCCGGCAGGAAAGTGCGGTGCAACAGTTCACCGAAGGTCATGTCGGACTGCAGGCTTGCGATGGCCGGGAAGATCGGGTTCAGGACAGCCAGATAGAGGATCAGGATGTAACCGAGGAAGAACTCGGGCGACGAGATCGATGTCAGCGTTGCCACGTTGGCCACCCGGTCGAAAAGGGTGTTTCTGAGAAGTGCCACGACGATGCCGAGGAAAATCGCGATTGGCACGGCAATCACAGCGGCATAGGCGGCCAGGAAGAGCGTGTTGATGAAACGGCCCGAAATCGCTTCTGTCACCCGTTCACCGGTGACCAGCGATGTGCCGAAGTCGCCGACAAGCGCACCGCTCAGCCATTCGAAGTATCGGACGAAGGACGGCCGGTCGAGACCCAGTTGATCGCGCATCGCAGCGAGAGTTTCAGGTGTCGCGCCCTGACCCAGAACCGCTTCCGCAAGGTCCCCCGGCAAAAGCTCAACGGCGAAGAAGATCAGAACCGACACAACCAAAAGCGTGCCTGCCCCGAGAGCAAGTCGGCGTCCGACAAGCCCGAGTAAATCCCCCATTCGTCCCTCCAAATAGTCTGACCGAGCGTTCCCGCGCAGTCTTTTCCCCGTTCCCGGCCGATTGTCGTTCGGCCCGATTTTTCGATCGTGTACTCGTCACTACCAACTGAAACGGCCCGCCGCATTTCTGCGACGGGCCGGTGTGTTTCTTAAGCGAACCACCAGCGGCTGGCGGCCCGGCATCCGTCCATTTCCCAGCTTGCCGCAAGCTCGCCCGTGTTCTGTACATTGGTCGAGCGCCCGTAGACGAAGTTCCGGAAGAACGGGATGATCGTGCCGCCATCGTCGCGCGCGATGACAGCCATTTCACGGTAGATGTCGTTGCGCACGGCATCGTCCAGTTCGGCCTTGCCCTGCAGCAGCAGCTCGTTGAAACGCTCGTTCTGCCAGAACGACTCGTTCCAGGCCGCGTCGTCCTTGTAGGCCAGCGTGTACATCACGTCCGGTGTCGGGCGGGCGCCCCATGCAACGGCGCAGAACGGTTTCTTCAGCCAGACATCCGAATAGTAACCATCGTTCGGCTCGCGCACGACCGTGATGTTGATGCCGGCGGCCTTGGCCTGTTCAGCATAGAGGACGGCCATGTCGACCGCGCCCGAGAAGATCGAGTCAGCGGATGAGAAGCTGATATCGAGGCTGCCGATACCCGCTTCGTCCAAAAGCGCACGTGCCCGGTCCGGGTCATAGCTGATCTGTTCAAGACCCTCGGGATAGTAAGGCATGGCGGGCGAGTGGTGGAAATCGTTGCCGACGGTTGCCGCGCCAAAGGCGATCTTCTCAACGATCTCTTCGCGGTTCATGGCGTATTTGAGTGCCTGACGCACGCGGACATCATCGTAGGGGGCCGTGTTCGTGTGCATTGGCATGGTGATTGCCGAGCCTGAGGGCACGTTTTCGATGGCCAGGTTCGGGTTTCGCTGCATCAGCGCCATGGTCTTGAGGTCGATGGCCGTGACGGCATCGACATCGCCGGTGACCAGCGCGGTCTGACGGGCGTTCGGGTCGTTGATGGCCAAAAGCTCGACCGCGTCGAAGTAAGCGCCTTCACCGTGCCAATCGTCATGACGGACGAGCGAGAAGCCGACGCCGAACTCACCTTCGGTGATCGCATAAGGCCCGGTGCCGTCGCCGGAGGCCCAGTCAATGCTGCCGTCTTCGTTGCCCGGGCAGATCGCTAGGTGATAGTCGGTCATCAGCCAGGGCAGGTCGGCGTTCGGGCCATCCAGCACGAACTTGATCTGGTCGTTGCCGACTTTCTCGATCGACGTGACACCAGCAAGCAGCGCTTTGGCGGCCGAAGTCGACGCATCGCCGCGGTGGTGGTTCATCGAAGCGATGACGTCATCAAGCGTCATGTCGCGGCCCGAGTGGAATTTCACGCCTTGTCGGATCGTAAAGGTCCATTCCGTGGCATCGTCCGAGGCCGACCAATCCGATGCCAGGTCACCGCCCAACGTCTGGTCGGTGTTGATCAGCGTCAGGAAGCTTCTGTGCGTGTGCACCAGGAAGATCTGTTGAATGCTGAGGTAGGTACCCGGATCGTGCGTGTCGGACGAGTTGTTGTCGTGCATGCCGACGCGGAACGTGCCGCCGGACTTGGGCTGCGCCATTGCGCTGTTTGTCCAAAGTCCCGTGGCTGCTGTCGACGTGAGACCCGCAACAAGCGAGTAATGCATGAAATCGCGGCGCGAGATGCGGCCCTTCTTGGCCCCCTCGGAGATGCGATCAATGAGCTTTTGGTCTTTCTTCATTTAACTCTTCTCCCTGACGAGTTGGTTCCTTGTTTCTGTTAGAACCATATTATTTGGTATGCTCAACCTGACGGCTCTCGCCGCCAGCGAAATGCACAAAAGCGACATCATTTACCTAAACACGAAGCTTTTTCGACGGCTAGTGGTATCCGCATAGGCATTTTGACACAAACTTTCCCAAGTGGTTGCAGGCACTTGGTCAATTTCAGGCAGGTTTTGTCGCAGTTACGGTGTTCCGAAGGATGTTTCGTTTGCGTCATAACGCGCTTGTAATGTGCTTCCGTCTGATTCCGATCCGCGGTTTTCGCCTGTCCTGGCACTCGAGAATTTCGGTGCGCGCGCCGGGTGTCGTAATGAAGTCTGCTCCAGGACACAGCGATCACTCCCGGGCCCTGCCACGCGGGAGCTTACTCAACACCAGGCTTGCGCCGAGTCTAACTTTTGAGACGCGTGAAGTTCGGATCGTAGGGGCTCGGCGCGATCACCTTTGCCGGGACCAGCTGGCCCAGCAAGTCGATCTCGACATTGGTTTCGACGTCCGCAACGGCGGGATCGACGAATGCAAGGGCCAAATTCAAACTTGTCCGATGCCCCCAATCACCGGACGTCACAGTTCCTACGACGCCGCCACTCTGCATGAGCGAGGCGCCGGGGTGCGCCGGGCGATCCTTGCAGTCGACGGACAGGGTGACCAGTCGCTTACGCGGGCCCTCGGCCATCCGTTTGGCAAGGGCAGCCTGACCGATAAACGTGGATTTGTTCGGGCGCACGAACCGGTCAAGTCCGGTCTCAAACGGATCGAACTCGGTCAGGATATCGCCCTTCCAGTGAAGAAAGCCTTTTTCGAGACGCATGCTGTCAATGGCGCGGCTGCCGAAAAGTCGCAGGCCGTGCGGATCGCCAGCCGTGCGCAAGGCCAGGTACGCTGCGTGCAACTGGGCATTCGGCACGTGGATTTCATAGGCCAGTTCGCCGGAGAAGCTGACGCTCATGACGACGGCAGGTGCGATGCCAACGAACGCTTCGCGCACAGACAACCAAGGGAAGGCGGTGGCAGACCAATCGCCACGCGAGGCAGTTGAGATCACGTCGCGTGCCTTGGGGCCTGCCAGGACCAGAATTGTCCAATCGTTGGTCAGCGATCTGATCTGGACATCCTCGTCCGGGCCGAGATGTGCTTTGAGCCAATCCATGTCATGTTGTTCGGACGCGGCGGCGGACCCGTACCAGACGCGGTCAGGGCCATTCGGGCTGGCGGGTAGGTTTGCAATGGTAGCCTCGCCTTTGAGCATGCCGTGATGATTCAGCAGATAACTCAGACCCACGCGGCCAGGTTTGCGCGTGACATGCCCGCAGATCATGCGGTCTAGGAATTCATGTGCGCCGCTTCCAGTGATCTCGAACCGGTTGAAGCCGCTCACCTCGCTCAGGCCGACGCCATTGTGGACCGCGCGCACCTCATCCCCGATAACGTCATGCGCCTCGTTGAAGCGGAAACTGTGAGTTTCGGCGAAGTCGGGAAAGGGTTTGATGTATTCAATCCGCTCCCACCCGTTGACGACGCCAAATGCTGCGCCCTCGGCAGCCAAGACGGGCGTCAGCGGTGTGGTTTTCATCGGGCGACCCGCAGGGCGGTGTTCGTGCGGGAAGTGAAACCGGAATTCGTTCTGATAGTCTTCGATAGCCTTCAGCGCGGTCAGTTCGACGTTTCCATGTCCGGTAAAGCGGCGCGGGTCCAATCCCCAGGTGTCGTAAGAAGCCTCTCCATGAACAATCTGTTGGGCAAGGAGCCAGCCGTGCCCGCCACCTTCGCCAAGGCCGGCGCGCAGGCCGATGATACAGAACGCATTGCGCTTGCCCGGGATTGGACCGACCAGCGGCGCACCGTCGATCGTGTAAGTGATCGGGCCGTTGACCACCCGCTTGATCCCAACCTCGGTCAGAGCGGGCATGCGTGCGAAGGCGCCCTCCAGCACGTCCATGACACGGTCGAGGTCATCGGGACAGAGGTCGTTGGAAAAATCCGGGCTGATCCCGTCCATGCCCCAGGTCTTGCAGTTTTGTTCATAGAACCCGATGAGCAGGCCATTCTTTTCCTGCCGCGAGTAGTAGTCGCTGATGGGACAGCGAAGCAGCGGGATGCGGTGTCCGGCCTCGGCGATGGCCGGGATATCTTCGGTCACGAAATACTGGTGTTCCATCGACGCGACCGGGTGGTGCACGCCCATCATCGCGGCGACTTCGTTCACGCGATACCCGCAGGCGTTGACAACGATGTCGGCGTTGATGTTGCCCTTGGGCGTTTCCACTTCCCACGTGTCGTCGTTAAGCTGTCGCAGGCCGGTGACCGGTGTTTTGCGATGCACCTCCGCCCCGGCTTTCCGGGCGTGGAAGGCGAGGGCCTGACAAAGCTGAGCTGGGTCGATGTCACCGTCTTCACCGTCCCACAGCCCACCCCGCAGGTTTTCGGTCGAGATCAGCGGGTGGCGGCGGGCGCATTCCTCAGCGTCGATGACTTCGAACTCGACGCCCATGCCTCGCGCCATACTGGCGAAGTGGCGGTACCCGTCCATCTGCGCTTCGGTATTCGCCAGGCGGATGCCACCATCTCCGTGGTGGTAACCGACAGGATACTCGGGATCGTCACGGAGCTTTTTGTAGAGCGCAATGGAGTGGCTTTTCAGGCCGACCATCGTCTGTGTCATGCCGAAATTCGTGACCTGCGCGGCAGAGTGCCAGGTGGTGCCCGACGTCAGCTCATCGCGCTCGAGCAGCATGACGTCATCCCAGCCCTCCTGTGTCAAATGATAGAGGGTAGAGCAGCCTGCGATGCCGCCGCCAATAACAACGACTTTAGCACGCGATTTCATGCGCGGATCCGATCCAGCAGTTCGTCGGTGACGGCTTTGGTGCCCATGTCACCGCCGAACTCCATCGGGCGGAGGGCTTTGGCGGAGAACCCGGCTTCGACCGCGGTTTCGATTTCGCTGGCAGCATCCGCCAGCCGGGTTTCGCCTGCCTTGTCGGCGAGATAGTCCAGCATCATCGCGCCCGAAAGGATCGCCGCCAGAGGGTTGGCCTTGTCCTGTCCCATGATGTCGGGAGCCGAGCCATGGGCCGGTTGAAACAGGCCGACTTTGTCCCCGATCTCAGCGCATGCGGCCATGCCCATGCCGCCGACGAGGCCGCCAGCAAGGTCCGAAAGGATGTCGCCGAACATGTTTTCCATCACCATGACGTCAAAGTCCCAAGGGCGGCGGATCAGGTCGAGCGCCTGTGCATCGACATAGTTGTGCCCGACCTCAACGTCCGGATAGTTCGGCGCAATCTCATCAAAGATCTTGCGGAAAAAGGCCATGGACGCAAAGACGTTCGCTTTGTCGACGCAAGTAAGCTTACCGGGCCGCCCGCGTTCTTTGCGACGCTCGGCATAGCGGAAGCCGAAATGATGCAGCTTCTCGGTCGTCTCCCGGGTGATGCGCAACGTGTCGCGGACTTCGGTGTCGCCGCGGATATCGGACCGGCCATATGCTGCAGCGGAATAGAACAAACCTTCGGTCGATTCCCGAAGGATCACCATGTCGATCCCGGCAGCGCGCGGGTCGGCCAGCCGCTGCGGGGCATTCGGGTAGGCCTTGACGGGCCTGAGACCAGCGTAAAGCCCGTAGCGTTCACGCAATCGCAAGTGCGGTGCGATCTCGGTGCCGTCAGTATGCCGGATCGAGGGCAGGCCAATGGCGCCGAGGAAGATGGCATCTAACGTGCCAGCGCGTTCTTCGCCGCCCGGTTCGATGTCATGACCGGTCTCGGCGAAGTATCCTGCACCGGCCCGGATGTTTTCCCAGTGGAGTGCTTCGGCACCAACCTTGCGGATTGCGGTATCGACGATTGCGACGGTTGCGTTGGCAACGTCGATTCCGATGCCGTCGCCTTCGATCAGTGCGATGCTAAGACCCTTTGCCATTACAAGCTCCCTCCTCAACCTGCGTCTTCGATGAAGCTCGTGGCGCCGTATTGCAAGGGGTCTCCTTGGTTTTGCCGCGGTAGAGCTTGCTAAGCGGCCGCCGGTTAGACTTCGACCAGTGCCCCTCGCGCGCAGATGACTTTGCGAGCAAGTGCGCAGCCTTGCTTCACTGCATCTTCGGCGCTCAGACCTTCGATGAGACCGACAAGGAACCCGGCGTTGAAGCTGTCACCTGCCGCTGTAGTATCGATGACCGCGGTCGCAGGTTCGGTTCCAACGGTGCTGTTGCCTTCGCTGGTTTGCAACAGGACCGGGGCATCGCCATTCTTGACCACCACAATCCTTGCACCCGTCCCGGCATAGCGGCCTGCGGTCGCGTGCGTGTCGGCATCTTCGAAAAAGGTTTGCTCATCTTCGAAAGACGGCAGCGCTACGTCAGCGACGGTGGCGGCGCGCATGATCCAGTCGCACATTGTATCAGTGTCGGGCCAGAGGCGGGGCCGGAGGTTGGGGTCAAAGGCGATGCGCACACCGGCAGCACGCGCCTTTTCAAGGGCGTCGAGCAACCGTTCGCGCCCTGCCACCGGCAAAATCGCGATAGTGATACCTGAAAAATAGACAGTATCGTCCGCGCGCAGGCCCGGCAGCTCTGTCAGGTCATCGGCCAGCGTTCGTGCGGCTGACGCACTGCGCCAATAGGAAAAGCTGCGCTCGCCGTCCTTCAAAGAAATCATGTAAAGGCCGACCGAACTATCAGGGCGCACGGCAAAGTCCGGAACAATCCCCGCGCTTGTCACAAACGCGCGCAATCGTGCGGATGGTTCATCATCCCCAACGGCGGTGAGATAGGCGACCTCAACTTTGGGCCCGGCCAGACGTCGCGCGTACCACGCTGTATTTAACGTGTCGCCGGCAAAGCCCATTGAAAAGGTGCCATCTGCTGTGGGTGCAAGTTCGATCATGCACTCGCCGATGCACAGCAACTTGGTCATAATGGTCTCCTTCCCGCGTTCCGGCGCATAAGATCCCAGATCGGGCGTGAGCTCAATGTCCAGCGTGACACTGGCAAATGCCTCGCATAGAAATCCGAAAACAGCGGAGGACAGGATGGCACTGACGGACCCGGATCGCTTGTTTCCGGTCGAGTCGCGTTTGCGTGATATGGCGCGCGCGCTTTACCAGACTGTTGCCGACCTGCCCATCATCAGTCCGCATGGTCATTGCGACCCGAGCTGGTTTGCCGAGGATACGGCGTTTGCGAATCCGGCCGAGCTGTTCGTCATCCCCGACCACTATGTCTTCCGCATGTTGGTCAGCCAGGGGGTGCCGCTGACCGATCTTGGTGTCCCGCGTATGGACGGTGGGCCGACAGAGATGGATCCGCGCCGCATCTGGCAGCGCTTTGCGGACAACTACCATCTGTTTCGCGCCACGCCCTCGGCGATGTGGCTGGACCACTCGTTCGAGCATGTTTTCGGCCTTGGTGAACCGCTGACCGGGGCAAATGCTGAGATGTATTACGACCATATCGACGCTTGTCTGGCCGAAGAGAGGTTCCGCCCGCGCGCCTTGTTCGAACAGTTCAACGTGGAAGTGCTGGCCACCACCGAAGGTGCGCTGGACGATCTGCGCTGGCACAAGCAGATCCGCGAAAGCGGGTGGACGGGTCGCATTGTGACCACCTATCGTCCCGACGCGGTCGTGGACCCCGAGTTCGAGGGGTTTGGCGACAACCTTGCACTGTTCGGTGACCTGACGGGCGAAGACACCTCGACATGGGACGGGTATCTTCAGGCCCATCGCGTAAGGCGGGCTTTCTTCAAAACGATGGGCGCGACGGCATCCGACCATGGGCATCCCACGGCCCGAACCGAAAACTTGTCACGGGCGGAAGCAGACGCGCTGTTCCAGAACGTGATCAAGGGACCCGTGACGCCCGAGGAGGCTGACGTGTTCCGCGGCCAAATGCTGACCGAGATGGCGCGGATGAGCCTGGACGACGGGCTGACCCTGCAAATTCACCCGGGGTCGCGGCGCAACCACAACACGCCCGTCTTCGCGCAACACGGGCGGGACAAGGGCTTTGATATCCCGGGGCGCACCGATTATGTCGGCGCGCTCAAGCCGCTGCTCGATGCTGTGGGAATGGAGCCGGACCTGACCGTCATTCTCTTCACTCTCGATGAGACGACATATGGCCGCGAACTTGCCCCGCTTGCGGGCGCTTACCCGGTGCTGAAACTTGGACCGCCCTGGTGGTTCTTTGACAGTTTCGAGGGGATCAGGCGGTTTAGGGAGACGACGACCGAAACCTGCGGGTTCTACAACACCGCCGGGTTCAATGACGACACGCGCGCGTTCTGCTCAATCCCCGCCCGCCATGACGTAGCGCGTCGGTCCGATAGTGCCTATCTGGCCGGGCTTGTGGGCACAGGTCGGCTGCGTGAAAGCGAAGCGTTCGAGGTTGCCCATGACCTGACCGTCACGCTTGCGAAAGGCGCCTATGGCCTTTGATCAAATGCCACGTTTGTCGCGCACCGGCAGCGTCCCCAAAGTCGGCCTCGTCCATTTCGGCCCCGGTGCGTTTTTTCGCGCCTTCACTGCGGTCTACACTCATGAAGCGATGGCGGCTGCGGGGGGTGACTGGGGTATCACAGCCGTAAGTCTGAAGAGCCCGAGAGCGCGAGAACAGCTCAAGCCCCAGGGATACGTCTACACAGCCATCGAACGCGCGGCAAAGTCCGAGACGGCGCGTTTGATCACGTCGGTTGCCGATGTGCTTGTCGCGCCGGAGGACCCGGGCGCCGTGATCTCTGTGCTCGCCAACCCGGCGATCAAGGTCGTCACGCTGACGATTACCGAAAAGGGTTATGGCTTTGATCCGGTCTCGGGCGGGCTCGACCGGTCGCATCCTGACATTGTCGCCGATCTTGGCGGCGTGCATGCGCCGCGGTCGGCGATGGGTTTCCTGTTGGCGGGCCTTGCCGCGCGCAAGGAAAACGACACGCCACCGTTCACTGTCTTGTCGTGCGACAACCTGCCGTCGAACGGACATGTGACACGGCGGATACTGCTCGAATTTGCCCAGGCCGTGCAGCCCGAACTCTCCTCGTGGATCGAGACTAAGGTGTCATTCCCCAGCACGATGGTCGACCGCATCACACCGGCCACGCAGGACGAGGACATCAAGGCTCTCGCAAAGCGCAAAGGCTACCGAGACGAGGCGTTGGTTGTGCATGAACCGTTCCGGCAATGGGTGATCGAAGATAGTTTCAACAGCGACCGCCCGGCCTGGGAGAACGCTGGTGCGCAATTTGTTGAAAGTGTCGACGCGCATGAGACGATGAAGCTGCGTTGCCTGAACGGAACGCACTCTGCGCTGGCTTATCTGGGATACTTGGCGGGGCACGAGACAATCGCCGATGCCGTTGCGCAACCTGACTTTGAGGCCCTTTGCCAACGGCTCTGGCACGATGAAATCCTTCCGACCGTTCCGCCCCCGGAGGATGAGGACCTCGCGGCCTATGTGCAGGCGTTGATGGTGCGATATCGGAACCCGAACATTCGCCACCGTACGTGGCAGATTGCAATGGACGGCAGTCAGAAGCTGCCGCAGCGCATTCTTGGTACCGTGCGCGACCGTCTGGCGGCGGGCGTGGTGCCTCTCGGTCTTTGCCTCGTTGTGGCGGCATGGATGCGCTATTCTGGCGGTGTCGATGAGGTCGGCAAAAGAATTGATGTGCGCGACCCGTTGGCCGAGCGGTTGCACGCAGCATCGGAACGCGGCGCGACACCCGAAGAAAAGGTCTCCGGGCTCCTTGCCATCGAAGAGGTTTTCGGCACCGATCTTCCAAATGCGAACCTGTTTCGCGATGCAGTGACCGATGCATACGTGCGACTAGTGGATCACGGGGCGACGGAGAGCGTCGCCTTGACCCTCGAGCAAATGGGCCGCTCTTCCTACAGCCCGACCAAAGCCTAAGGACAGCCAATGCCCTTCACCATCGCCACCTGGAACATCAACTCGGTCCGCCTGCGCGAGGAGTTGGTCCGCAAACTTATGAAAAAGGAACGGCCCGACATTCTGTGTCTTCAGGAATGCAAATCGCCGGTCGAAAAGATCCCTTTCGGCAAATTCAAGCGGCTTGGGTACACGCATATGATCGCGCGCGGTCAGAAGGGCTATAACGGCGTCGCTATCCTTTCAAAACTGCCCATGGAGGATGCGGGTTCCCGCGACTGGGCCGGATTGGGGCACGCGCGTCATGTTGCAGGGCGGTTGGAGAATGGGGTCACCATCCACAACTTCTATATCCCGGCCGGAGGCGATGTGCCCGACCGCGAGAAGAACGAGAAGTTTGGCCAGAAGCTCGACTTCCTGACCGAAATGCGTGACGTGTTTCACGCTGAGACACCGAAAAAGGCGATCCTTGTCGGCGACCTGAACATCGCTCCGCGAGAGGACGATGTCTGGAGCCACAAACAGCTTCTCAAGGTCGTCAGTCACACGCCTATCGAAGTGGCACATCTCGGCGAAGCGCAGGATGCCGGGGCCTGGGTGGATGTAACACGCAAGGACATCCCCGAAGGTCTGCTCTACAGCTGGTGGTCTTATCGCGCGCGCGATTGGGATGCGGCGGACAAAGGGCGGCGTCTCGACCATATCTGGGCCACGCCGGACATTGCGAATGCGTCGCACTCGTCGCGGGTTTTGCGCGCCGCCCGTGGGTGGGAGAAACCTTCCGATCACGCTCCGGTCTTTGCAACCTTCGACCTTTAGGGCCAACCGACCCCTTGGTTATTCGCAGATTGATCGCATATAAGGCGCGACACATGCATTCTGGGGACCGACATGCTTGAGCTCAATCCGACTGGCGCTGACAGCGCCCCTGCCGATCTGATCAAAGACAGCACGGAAGCCACCTTCATGGCCGACGTGATTGAGGCGAGCCAGACGGTTCCCATTATCGTTGATTTCTGGGCGCCCTGGTGTGGCCCTTGCCGCCAGTTGACGCCTGCCATCGAAGGCGCGGTGAAAGAGGCGCGCGGCGCTGTCAAACTCGTCAAAGTCAACGTGGACGAAGCGCAGGCGATCGCAGGTCAGTTGCGCATTCAGTCGATTCCGACTGTCTATGCATTCTGGCAGGGCCAGCCAATTGACGGGTTTCAGGGCGCATTGCCCGCCTCCGAGATCAAGGCCTTCATCGACCGCGTTGTCGCCGCGTCCGGCGGCGAGGTCGGTGGCGGTTTGTCGGAAGCCATTGAAACAGCCGAAGGCATGCTGGCTGAAGGGGCAGCCGCAGACGCCGCACAGGTCTTCGCCGCAGTCATGCAGGAGGACGAGGCGAACGCCGCCGCATATGGCGGTCTGATCCGCAGTTATCTGGCGCTGGAACAGGTCGAACAGGCCGAGCAATTGCTGGAAAACGCACCCGAGGCAGTCGCGACGTCGCCCGAAGTGGAAGCGGCAAGGGCGCAGCTTGCCTTGGCAAAGCAGGCGGCCGATGCCGGGCCGGTCACGGAACTGCGCATCAAGGTTGAGGCCGACCCCGAAGATCGCCAGGCACGCTTCGATCTGGCTCAGGCGCTGCATGCCTCAGGTGACGTGGAAGGTGCAGTCGACACGTTGTTGGCCTTGTACCGGCTGGATGGCGAATGGAACGAGGGCGCGGCGAAAGCGCAGCTTTTCACCATTTTCGAAGCCTTGAAGCCCAACGATCCGGTCGCCTTGAACGGTCGGCGGAAGTTAAGCTCAATGATTTTTGCCTGATCGGGAGGTTGGGCTAAATGCCCTATATGATCTCACGTTCAGACCTGCCTGACACCATTCCGGTGTTTCCCTTGCCGGGCGCGCTTCTTTTGCCCCGCTCGCGCCTGCCGCTTCATATCTTCGAGCCGCGCTATCTGGCGATGACCGAAGACACGATGAAGACCCCCACACGCCTGATCGGGATGATCCAGCCTCGGAATGGTCAGATGAGTGGTGATCCCAAATTGCACTCCATTGGATGCGCCGGACGACTGACCGCGTTTTCCGAAACCGAAGACGGGCGCTATATGATTACCCTCTCAGGTCTCTCGCGGTTTCGGGTGATCGAAGAAGTTGACGGATTTACCGCCTATCGGCGTTGCAAGGTGTCGTGGTCGGGTTTCGACCGTGACATGGGGCCGACCGAAAAGGACCCAGGCCTGGACCGCGACGCGTTTTTCCCAGCACTCCGTTCTTTTTTCGAGGCCGAGGAACTGCGCACGGACTGGGATTCGCTTGAGGATGCCGAAGACGAGTTGCTGATAAACTCGCTGTCCATGCTCTGTCCGTTCGAGCCGGAAGACAAGCAGGCCTTGCTGGAGGCGCCGTCGCTGCAAACGCGCCGCGAAACTTTGGTGACGCTGATCCAGTTCAGCTTGCGCGGTGGCATCTCAGGCGAGGATCCCTTGCAGTGAGCAACAAGCCTGCCTTCGACGGTCGCATGCTAGAAGCTTTGGTTTGCCCCGCAACCCGCGCGCAATTGACCTATGACGCAGAACGGCAGGAGCTTGTGTCGAAGGCGGCGCACCTAGCTTATCCGATCCGCGACGGTATCCCGATCATGTTGATGGACGAGGCACGCAAACTCGACTGAAGTGTTTCTATAACGGTTGACCCTTAGCCAACCTTGGCAGGTCACCCGTCAGCCCTGCGGCCTCGCGGATCAGACCGCGGCGCAGACCGGGGACGGCGTTGGTCGCGGCAAGGCCCAGGTCGCGAACCGTGCGAAGTAAAGAATTATCGTTTGAAAATAGGCGGTTGAACCCATCGGTCGCCACGGCAAGGGCAGCGGTGTCGAACCGTCGCCATTGTTGATATCGGGCCAGAACGTCAGCGCGCCCGATGTCTTCGCCGCGCCGTTGCGCGTCGGTCAGGACTTCGGCCAGAGCGGCAACATCTTTCAGCCCGGCGTTCAACCCCTGACCGGCAATGGGGTGAACCACATGCGCCGCATCGCCCACCAAAGCCAGCCGTTCCCTGACAAAACGCGCGGCCAGCGACAGCGACAGCGGGTAGGTGAACCGGTCCCCGGCCAAACCAATCTCGCCCAGAAAGCTGCCGAAGCGCGGGCGCAGTTCGTCCAGATATGCTGGGTCCGACATGGCTTGAATGGCGATGGCGCGGTCTGTGCGCTCAGTCCAGACGATCGAAGCACGGTTGTCGGTCAGCGGCAAAATAGCCAGCGGGCCCGATGGCATGAAGTATTGATGCGCAATGCCATGATGCGGTTTTTCATGCTGAATGGCGCAGACCAGCGCGGTCTGGCCATAAGACCAGCCGGTCCGGCGAATACCGGCCCGTTCCGCGATCGCGCTCTTTTTGCCATCGCACGCGATAAGCAAGCGCGCACGCAGGGTTTTGCCGGACGAGAGCGTAACGGTGGTGCCTGCGGCATCTGC
Source organism: Pseudomonadota bacterium (assembly GCA_039193985.1). Taxonomy (GTDB): domain Bacteria; phylum Pseudomonadota; class Alphaproteobacteria; order Rhodobacterales; family Rhodobacteraceae; genus JAJDOD01. The sequence continues at coordinate 33,773 of JBCCWG010000007.1, read as the reverse complement.
CACCTCTGCCGTCACGCTATCCTTTTCGAGTTGTACGACCCCAGCATCTTTGGCGCCGGACAACAGGGCGGGGCGCAATTTGCGATCCTCAACCATGAACCCCATCGGGCCTTCCTCGATCTCGGCGTGATCGAAGGCGAGCATCAGGGGCGAAGGGGCCTCGCCCGCCCGCCCGTCGGTCACCTTGATCCCAAGGATGGGTTGCGGGTCCGCGACCCGCTCCCAGATATCCAACGCGGTCAACACCCGCTTCGACGCAATTGCCAAAGCATAGCTGCGACCGTCGAACTTGGCGTTGGCCCGTGTTTTGACAGGTTGCGGATCGACCAACGTCACTGCGAAACCGGCGGATCGGAGTGCCAGCGCCATGGAAAGGCCATTCAGCCCGCCGCCTGCGATCAGGATATCCGTATCATAGCTCATAAGGGCGAATATGTGGGCGTTGGGGCCATTGTCCATGCGCTCTCCTGCCGCTACCTTCCGCATCCATGGAAGACTGGCTGAACCGATCCGCCGCTGACCTTGGCCGCGGGATCGAAGCGGGTAGTATCGACCCGAGGGACCTGGCGGAGCAATACCTGGCCGCCATCGACACGCATGAGTTCGGTGCGCGCATCTATGCACGAACGATGCCCGACCGCGCCCGGGCAGAGGCCGCTGCGGCGGCCGACCGGGCTACGCGCGGTTTGCGCCGCTCGCCGTTGGATGGCGTGCCGATTTCGTGGAAAGACCTTTACGACACAGCAGGTGTTGCGACCGAAAGCGGTTCTGGACTGCTGGCAGGTCGTGTGCCGGCTCGGGACGCCGACGTTCTGACCAACGCGACCGAGGCGGGCCTGGTGTGCTTGGGCAAGACGCATCAGACCGAGCTTGCCTTTTCAGGCCTTGGGCTGAACCCGGTCACAGCCTCGCCACCATGTGTGAACGATTATGAAGCGGTGTCTGGCGGGTCATCCTCGGGTGCGGGCACATCCGTAGCATTTGGTCTGGCGGCGATCGGCATCGGGTCGGATACCGGCGGCTCGGTCCGTATTCCTGCGGTTTGGAACGATCTGGTTGGCCTGAAAACCAGGCATGGCCGTTTGTCGAGCCAAGGCGTGGTGCCCCTTTGTCCAAGCTTCGATACGGTCGGACCGCTCTGCCGGACGGTCGAGGACGCAGCACTGATGCTTGCGGCGCTTGAAGGCGGCAAACCGGCGGATCTGACAGGTGCGACCCTGTCGGGCGTCCGCTTGGGCATCTTACAGTCACAGGCGTTCAATGGCATCGAAGACGCGCCGCATCGCGCCTTCGACGAGGCTGTTGCGCGCCTGACATCGGCCGGGGCGGTGTTTGAGGACGTGACCCTGCCATTGGTCGAAGAGGCCACGGCCCTCGGCCCGACCGTGTTTCCCGCCGAGGCCTATGCAACGTGGCGCCACCGGATCGATGTGGACGGAGACATGATGTATGGCCCAGTACGCACCCGCTTTCTGCAAGGGCGGTCTATCAGTGCAGCGGACTATATCGCAGCCTGGCGGGAGTTGGACTGCATACGGGTCAAGTATTCCGAAGCCGTAGCCGGGTTCGATGCGGTGATCCTGCCGTCATGCCCCATCATGCCGCCCAAGGTGGCAGCGCTGGAGGCGGACGCGGATTTTTTCACGGAACGTAACCTGATGGCGCTGCAGAACACTCGGATCGGCAATCTGCTCGGATTGGCCGCCGTGACGGTGCCTACCGGCGCACCGTCATGTGGCCTCATGTTCCAAGGGGCGAGCGAGGAACGGCTGCTCCGACTGGCCGCTGCGGCAGAGCATGCGCTGACCTGAATAGGCCGCGTTCGAAAAGCCACAAATTTCGCGTCGCCGGGCAAATCGCGATGGACCGAGCGATTCCAAGCCGTTATGTTTTCAAGAAACAGGGCGAAATGACCCTGAACTTGAGGCAGAGATGGTATTCCCCGATCGGTTTTCGGACCTACCGGCATATGCGTGGCCGCGCTTGCGCGCGCTTCTCGATCCCGTCGAGCCGGGAGGCGAGCCCGTAAACCTGACCATCGGCGAGCCGCGCCATGCCTTTCCCGATTTCGTCGCCGAGATCATTGCGGCGCATGTCGCCGAGTTTGGGAAGTACCCCGCAAATGACGGCACCCCGGGTCTGCTGAGCGCGATTTCCGAATGGTTGCAACGACGGTTTGACGTGCCGATTCCGCCTGACCAGATCATGGCGCTAAACGGCACGCGCGAGGGGCTTTACAACGCTGCCATGGCGCTCTGTCCCGAGGAAAAGAGCGGCAGGCCGGTCTTCCTCATCCCGAACCCCTTCTATCAGGTCTACGCGATTGCCGCGATTTCTGTGGGCGCTGAGGCGCTGTTTCTGAATGCAACGGCCGCGACCGGGTTTCTGCCGGACCTGACCACGCTGGATGCGGAAACACTGAACCGCACGACAGCCCTTTACCTCTGTTCGCCTGCCAACCCGCAAGGAGCGGTAGCGTCGCGCGATTACTGGCGCGAGGCTTTGGCGCTGGCCGAACAGTATGACTTCAAGATATTCTCCGACGAGTGCTATTCCGAGGTGTACCGCGACGAAAAACCTGTCAGCGGGTTGCAGATGGCGGCCGAATGCGGTGCCGACCCTGAACGCGTCGTGATCTTTCATTCGCTGTCCAAGCGGTCGAACCTGCCCGGTCTGCGCTCGGGCTTTGCGGCTGGCGGACCTGAGAGTATCCGCCGCATGCGCCAATTGCGCGCCTATGCAGGTGCTCCTATGCCTCTGCCTTTGCAACATGCAGCAGCGCGGGTCTGGGCTGATGAAGCGCATGTCGAGGTCAGTCGCCGCCGATACGTGGCCAAGTACGATATCGCGAATGACGTCTTTCGGGGCATTGACGGTTGCGGGGCACCGCAAGCGGGGTTCTTCCTATGGTTGCCGGTCGCGGATGGCGAGGCGGCGACCAAGCAGCTTTGGCAGCAGACAGGCGTTCGGGTTTTGCCGGGCGCATACCTTTCAAGACAAGTCGCGGGGACCAACCCAGGGCAAGGCTACATCCGGGTGGCCATGGTGGCAGATGAAGACGAATTGCAGCGCGGGCTTACCGCCCTTCGCGACTGCATCTACGCGTAAGGGAAGATTTAGGCATGGCGTATCAGGCAAGACATCGAGACCCGTTGTTCGACAGCGACACGCAGGCGATTATCGAACGACGCGGCAAGGAGCTTATCGGGGTACTTTTGCTGTCGCTCGGCGTGCTGACGATGTTGGCGCTGGGGTCGTATTCCGCCGACGATCCGAATTGGCTGTCTTCGACGGATGCACCTGCTCAGAACTTGCTAGGCCCTATCGGCGCGGCCGTCGCCTCACCGCTTTACGTGATCGCTGGATACGGCAGTTGGGCAATTGCACTGGTCTTTCTTGTGTGGGGCGCAAGGTTCCTTTTCCACTTCGGATCCGATTATGCGCTGGGGCGGCTGATCTTTGCCCCGATCGCTGTCGCAATAGTTTCGGTCTATGCCTCGACCCATGTTCCAGGCGCTGGCTGGCCGCATTCCTTTGGGTTGGGTGGCCTGTTCGGCGATACTGTCTTGGGGGCCATCCTCGGGCTGTTGCCGGTGCCCGCCGGTCTTGGGCTCAAAGTCGCGTCCCTGGCGTTGGCCATTGGCGCGCTTGCCATGCTTGCCTTTGTCCTTGGGTTCGATCGGCACGAGCTTTGGCTCTATGCGCGATATCTGGTGGGCGGGCTGATCCTGCTCTATCACACGCTGCTCTCCGGAGTTGGCCGCGGTGCGGCCTCAAGCTTGCAGATGGCGGTCGCAGTACGGGAGCGCAGGGCAGAAGCGCGCATGGAAGCGGCTGAGGCGGGGCCGGAAGACCCCGAGATATGCTCGGCCGTGTTGCGCGCGACCCGCGCCCATAAGGCAGAGAAAGAGCCGCGTGGCGGGCTGTTGGCCAAACTGCCTTCGCTTCTCAAACGACGTGAGGAAGAAGCGGAAGAAGGTGACGCCCTTCAGCTTGGCGAAGATGACCGTGTCAGTGCCCGGATCGCAGACGCCGTCAAGAACCGCGTCCGTCGCCCCGAACTCCGCACCGAACCGCCAGTGTCAGGCGCTACCGCGCCGCAGCCGTCCATTGCGATGCTGGATGAGGATGGAGAGATTGCCGAGTTGCGCGCGCTGGATGAACAAATGGCCTGGCCAGAGCCGGAGTTGGTGAACCCTACCGCTGACCGCCTCGCCCGGCCCGACGCCAGGGCCCGGGTACAGCATAGCGCGAAAAAGGCCGCACCTTCCAAGCGAGCCAAGGCTGAGGCGCAACCGTCCCTCTTCAGCGAGGAAAACGGGTTTGAAATCCCGCCACTCAGCCTGTTGGAAGATCCGACCAATATCGAACGCCATCATCTGTCGGATGAGGCGCTGGAAGAAAATGCCCGTATGCTGGAAAGCGTGCTCGATGACTATGGCGTAAAGGGCGAAATCGTTAGCGTACGTCCGGGTCCCGTCGTAACCATGTACGAACTTGAGCCCGCCCCAGGCCTGAAGGCGTCGCGCGTCATCGGTCTTGCGGACGATATCGCGCGCTCGATGTCCGCATTGTCGGCGCGTGTCTCGACAGTCCCCGGTCGCTCCGTGATCGGGATCGAGCTGCCCAATGAGAAGCGCGAGATGGTCGTTCTGCGCGAGATGCTGTCGGCCCGTGACTACGGCGATGGCAATCAACGCCTCCCGCTTGCGCTCGGCAAGAACATCGGTGGCGACCCTGTGGTCGCGAACCTTGCCAAAATGCCCCACCTTCTGATTGCGGGGACAACCGGTTCGGGTAAGTCGGTTGCGATCAATACGATGATTCTGAGCCTGCTCTACAAGCTGACGCCCGAGGATTGCCGGTTGATCATGATTGACCCCAAGATGCTCGAGCTCTCCGTTTACGACGGCATCCCGCACCTTCTGTCGCCCGTTGTCACCGACCCCAAGAAAGCGGTCGTGGCCCTCAAATGGGTGGTGGGCGAGATGGAAGAACGTTATCGCAAGATGTCGAAAATGGGCGTTCGCAACATCGAAGGCTTCAACGCGCGTGTGAAGGATGCGCTTTCGAAAGGCGAGATGTTCAGCCGCACGGTCCAGACCGGTTTTGACGATGAAACCGGCGAACCCGTGTTTGAGACGGAAGAGTTCGCGCCTGAGAAGCTGCCTTACATCGTCGTCATCGTGGACGAGATGGCAGACCTGATGATGGTCGCGGGCAAAGAGATCGAGGCCTGCATCCAGCGTCTGGCGCAAATGGCGCGGGCATCCGGCATCCACCTGATCATGGCCACGCAGCGCCCCTCGGTCGATGTCATCACCGGTACGATCAAGGCGAACTTCCCGACCCGGATCAGTTTCCAGGTCACATCGAAAGTCGACAGCCGCACTATCCTGGGCGAGATGGGGGCCGAGCAACTGCTGGGGCAGGGCGACATGCTCTATATGGCAGGTGGCGCCAAGATCATTCGTGTCCACGGCCCGTTTGTCAGCGATGAGGAAGTCGAAGAGGTGGTGACCCACCTGAAGAGCTTTGGCTCGCCTGACTATGTCTCGGGCGTGCAGGATGGGCCGGATGACGACTCATCTTCGGACATCGACATGGTTCTTGGCCTCGGCGGGAACACGGATGGCGAGGATGCGCTCTACGATCAGGCGGTCGCCATCGTCATCAAGGATCGCAAGTGTTCCACGTCGTATATCCAGCGCAAGCTGGCCATCGGTTACAACAAGGCTGCGCGGCTGGTAGAGCAAATGGAGGAGAACGGGCTGGTCAGTGCTGCAAACCATGTAGGCAAGCGCGAGATACTGGTGCCCGAACAAGGGTAGGGGCTTGTGCCTGGCCTCGTTTTTGCGGGGTGGCAAGATCGGCAGTTAGGCGTTGGCACGCGCATGTTATGGCTTGTCACTGGCACTCTGGCTAGCGTCCGCCTATATCGAGCGAAGACAAAGATGAGGCCAGACAATGTATCGCAGGACATTCCTTGCCACCTCCGTTGCGGCTTTCGCCGCACGTCCGGCATTTGCGGCCAAACTGTCGCTGAATGACATTTCCCGCTATCTGAACAGTATCGAACGGGCGACGACCACTTTCACGCAAGTCAATGACGATGGCACCCTGTCGACTGGAACATTCTACATCCGTCGCCCGGGTCGGATGCGGTTCGAGTACGACCCACCTGAGGAACTTTTGGTGATGGCCGGCGGCGGACAGGTGGGCATTTTTGACGGCAAATCCAACATCCAGCGGGCAGAACGGTATCCCTTGCGCAGGACCCCTCTGAACCTCATCCTCGAACGAAATGTGAACCTCGCGCGTCGCAACATGGTGGTGGGGCACGATTTCGACGGCACGGCGACCATTGTCACCGCGCAAGACCCTGAAAACCCAGAGTATGGCACCATTCAGCTCAAGTTCACTGCGGATCCAGTTGAGCTTCTCCAATGGGTGGTCACTGATGGACAAGGGTCGAAAACGACCGTCAGCCTTGGAAAACTGCGGCGGGTCAACGATCTGTCGTCGACCCTGTTCAATATCAGCTATGAAGAAGGCCAGCGCGGTGTGAAGCCCTGAGGCGTCACACCATGCCGCAGGACTTCAGCTGAGCGTCATACATGATCGCGCGGATCGCGACCTCGTCCGAGACGCGCATCAGCCAGCCTTTCTGACGATAGCTGCCCCGTGCGTACCCGGTGCGCCCTTCGTGATAGGCCAGATACTGCCGCTTGGCATCGTCCAGCGGGATGCCGAGGCCCGAGCGTGACTTGTTGAAGTACCAGCCCATGAAATCCGTCGCATCGCGGATATCGTCGCGCCTGGCGCGCCAGCCGCCTTCCTCCTGCTGGTATTCCTCCCAGGTCCCATCCAGTGCTTGACCATAGCCATAGGCGCTGCTGACGCGGCCAGATGGAATGAAGCCAAGCGAGTATTCGCGTGGCGTGCGTGCGTTCCCGATGAATTTGCTTTCCTGATAAATCGTGGCCATCTGCACGGCGACCGGCACGCCCCATCGGTTCTCGGTGCGTTTCATTGCATCGAGGTAGTGGGGGCGCTGTTTCACGATGGAACAGGCGTTATCTAGGTTTCTCGGCGCCTCATAGCTGCTCGACCCGCAGGCAGAGACAAGCAAACAAAGAATCAGGGCGCGAAAGGGTCTGCTCATGGCCTCAATCCGCTATGTTATTGTTTCCGGTTTAATAGCAAATTATCCCGAGACCGCAAAGCTGGATCGACATTGGTTTGCCCGCGGCGCCGGAAATGGCCGGATTTGACTGTTGGATAAGCATTCACAGATTGTTTCCGGGAAAGTTTGGCAAATCCATCGACAGCGGTCGGTGCTCTGTCTTAGGTAGTTTGTAGGGGGTAACGTTATGTTTAGATCACGTGCGAAATACGCACTGGGCCAAGTTGTTCGACACAAGAAACACCCGTTTCGCGGGGTTGTTTTCGATGTCGATGCCAAGTTTTCCAATACCGAAGAATGGTATCAGGCCATTCCCGAGGACAGCCGTCCATCCAAGGACCAGCCGTTCTATCACCTTCTGGCTGAGAACGATCAGAGCTATTACGTAGCTTACGTGTCCGAGCAGAACCTTGTTGCCGACTATTCGGGTCAGCCGGTCGAGCATCCGGACCTGCCGGAATTTTTCGGTGACTTTGACGACGGCCACTATCCTTTGCACGTTCAGTTGAACTGACGCGCTGGAACGGCAATCTGGCTCAAAACCCAATGGCGAGCCCGTCCTTTCGGGGGTCGGACGCGCCAACCAGCATACCTCTTTCATGATCGATCAAGATCGCCTGTGCGCCCCCAATCGGGCCTTCGTCACGGGTGAGCGTGTGCCCTTTGTTCGACAAGGCCTCCAGCGTCGAATCCTTCAGGGTGTTTTCAACGCGAAGCGCGCCGCTCCAGGGGTCTGGAAAGGCACGGGGGGCGTCAATCGCCTCCTGCGGGTCCATGCCGAAGTCGATCATGTTCGACATGACGTGTGCGTGCCCTGTCGCTTGATACTGCCCCCCCATTACGCCGAAACTCATGTCGATCTTGCCATTCGTGGCACGCATCGCCGGCAGGATCGTGTGCAGCGGGCGCTTGCCTGGTCCGGCTTCGTTCGGGTGGCCGGGCGTCAGATTGAAGCCGCAACCCCGGTTGTGCATCAGAATGCCGAAATCCGAAGTTGCCACGCCTGAACCAAAGCTGGCGAAGAGCGAATAGATCAGGCTGATGGCCATACCCTCACCGTCGACGACCGTGATGAGGACGGTGTCGCGATGTACTTGTTCCGCCAACGGCGGTGGCATAGGCATGGCGCGCTCGGGGTCAATCAGGCCCGCCAGCTTATCAGCGGTTTCGGACGAAAGCATGTGATCGAGCCGCGTCATGTAATCAGGATCCGACAGGAACCGGTTGCGCGTGTCATAGGCCAGCTTCGATGCCTCCGCCTCAAGGTGGAAGCGCTCCGGGCTGTTCGGACCCACGGCTTGGATATCGAACTGCGCAAGGATGTTGCAGAGAAGGATCGCAGTTGCGCCCTGACCGTTCGGCGGATGCTCGAGCAGGTCATGTCCGCGATAGGGGCCCGAGATCGGGGTGCCCCAGGTGGCTTCCACAGCGGCAAAATCCTCTTCGGTATGGGCCCCGCCAACGGCATGCACGGCGGCGAGCATATCTGCGGCAACCTCGCCCTCGTAAAACGCTGCGCGTCCTTTGGCGGCGATCCGGCGCAGGACGTCCGCCTGCCCGGGAAGCCGAAGCGTTTCTCCGTGCACAAGCGGTCGCCCGGCTTTCAGATAAGTGCGCCGAGCCGCCTCATTCATATGGTCACCGAGGTCTTTCAGATCAAACGAAACGCGCGATGCAATTGGCACACCTTCGTCAAAATATCTTATGGCCGGTGCCAGGCTGCGATCCAGGCCAAGACGCCCAAACCGTTCAGAAAGACGGCAAAACCCGTCAATCGCACCTGGCAGTGTAATCGCAGCGTGGTGGCTGTCTTCAATTGCTGTCATCCCCTGTTGGCGCAGCACCTCTGCGTCCAGCCCACTGGGCGCACGGCCCGATGCATTGAGCGAGGTGACCTCATTCGATCCGGCAGGCTTGATCAGAGCAAAGCAATCTCCTCCAATCCCCGTCATGTGGGGTTCGCATACGCCCAACAGAACCGCGCCGGCAATCGCAGCATCGACGGCGTTACCGCCGGACTTCAGCACGTCCAATGCCTCGCTGGCGGCAAGTGGGTGGGATGTGGCGACCATACCGTTGATGCCCAGGGTCGGTGACCTGCCGTTGAAGTGAAAATCGCGCATGAGAAGCCTTCCAGTCGTGCCGGGTTCGACCCTAATCTGGTGTCAGCAATTGGCAAGGGAGGAAGGCTGTGAACCTCGGCATCGCGAGCTGGGTGGGGGCTGAAATTATCCGCGACGCCGAGGGAAGCTTCACAGCTACAAGGCGGAGATGACTCCGCCATGAGGCCGCAATTGGGCACAAAAGTGGCGAAAACTTGGCACAGAATATGGAGCGTCGATCCAATACACGTTCTGGGATGTGCCTAAGCTGGCTCCGGTGGCGAACCGTTGTTACCGGACGAACAAGCGTAGAAAATTTGTAAATTTCTTACGAAACTCACCGGCACAAGTGGAACTTCGTTGGCGATCTAGCTTTGCAGTTCCGGCGAGACTCCTAACGGTTTCATAGCGGCTAACTTTGGCATCACGCGCTCATTCGGTACCGGAAAAACAGTATGTTTTCGCCGTTCTGCCGGTCATAGACAAGGTCTTGGACCAGTTCGCGAATCAAGAACCACCCAAACCCCCCTTCCGGCAGAGCATCCAGTTGCTCGGCATCGGTCATCGGGTTGTTGCCAATTGGTGCTCGCCCGGCAGGCATTGGTCGACCGCCATCTCGTATCTCGAAGACGAGCGACTTACCGCGTGCTCGAACAACAAGGTCCATATGCCCTTGCGCAGCATCCTCTGTTGCGTGTTCGACAATGTTGTTCAGCACTTCCGCCAGAATGATTGAGATGGACCCGACGTCGTCGGGCGAGATCCCGGCGGCGGCAAACTCGGCTTCCAACTCGTGGATGGATCTTCGAACCCAGCGATAGTCTGTAGGAATCCGCTTTTCGATTTGCCGCAATTGTTGATCCGCACCTTCCGCAGATCCGTCATGAGGCATCGGCAACATCCTCAATCGCGGCATCGACATTCGGGAAAATGCGGAAAACGCGGTCCATGCGGGTGATACGGAAAACTTTCTCAACTGTGGGCGTCAGCCCGGCGAGATCCAGGCGACGGGACCGACCCAGTTGTTTCATCGAGCCGACAACAGCACCAAGCCCGCTTGAGTCGAGAAACTCGACCTCGCTAAGGTCCAGAACAACACGTTCCGACTGCGTATCTGCCAATTCCAACATCCGGTTCTTGAAACGAACGGCGACGGCAGCATCGATCCTGGTGTCGAGAACGCGGACCACCAACACATCGCCCAGTTCTTCCGACTTCATCTGCATCACATGGCTCCCTCTACGGTGCTGACATTTGATGCCTAGACGGAAGCCGTTACCATTCTGTAAGCAAATCCGATGGAACACGCTTACAAATCTATGGAAGCTAACGGGTATGGGGCTCTGCGCGATCGCGTGCTTTCATTGACAGCGGGCGAGACGGATGTCGTTGCATTGATGGCGACGGTGGCCTGCGAGGTACACCACTCAGATGCCCGTTTTGACTGGACCGGGTTTTACCGGGTCACAGCTCCGAACCTGTTAAAGATCGGCCCGTATCAGGGCGGACATGGCTGTCTGGTCATCCCCTTCGACAAAGGGGTGTGCGGGGCCTGTGCACGGACCGGAAAAACTCAACTTGTGCCGGATGTCGATGCCTTTCCAGGGCACATAGCGTGTGCATCGTCTACGCGGTCCGAGCTTGTCTTGCCTGTACTGAACCGGGCCGGTGCGCTGATCGGGGTGTTTGATATCGACAGCGATCAACCAGCCGCCTTTAGCGAGGCGGATGCCGATGCGCTGGAAGAGATATTGAAGGACGTGTTCGGGAGGTTGGGATGAAAGGAAGCTGTCTTTGCGGTGCGGTGACATTTCAGACTGCCGCCAAACCAGGGGGCTTCGCGGCCTGCCACTGCACGCAATGTCGCAAGCAATCCGGCCACGTCTGGGCCTCGGCCCACGTGCCGGACAAGGCGTTGACGATCCAGGGAGATGTGCGGTGGTATCCATCGTCTGAAAAGGCAAAGCGTGGGTTTTGTCCGGTCTGCGGGTCAGCCCTGTTTTGGAAGCACGTGGATGATCCGCATATCTCATTTTCGCTGGGGTCGGTAGACGGGGCGACCGACGCCCATCTGCGCAAGCACATTTTCACGCCGTTCAAGGGCGACTATTACGACATTGCCGACGGTGTGCCGCAGTCGTGAGCGATGCTTACGCGCCACCGGAGGTTCCGCTCGATATCCTGCACGAGGATTATGAGGTGCTGGTCGTCGGCAAGCCGGCTGGCTTGCTGTCCGTTCCCGGAAAGGGGGCGCATCTGACGGACTGTTTGCTGTCCAGGGTTCAGGCGGGTTTTCCGCATGCCCTGTTGGTGCATCGGCTGGATCGCGATACGTCGGGTGTGATGATCTTCGCACTCACACCGCACGCGCAGCGACATCTTGGTCTTCAGTTCGAAAAACGTCAGATCAAAAAGGCCTATGTCGCAAGGGTGGCGGGGGAAGTGGCCGAAAAGGCAGGGGTGATTGATCTGCCGCTTACGGTCGACTGGCCCAACCGCCCGAAGCAACGTGTCGACAAGGAACACGGCCGCTCTGCTATTACCAATTGGCGGCGGATCAGAACCGGGCAGGGCGAAAGCCGCCTGCGCCTCTTTCCACAAACGGGCCGGTCGCACCAGTTGCGCGTCCATTGTCTTGCAATCGGGCACCCTATCCTGGGCGATCCGTTCTACGCCACTGGCCCGGCCCGGGACCATGCGCGACTCATGCTGCACTCGGAAAGCGTGCGTTTCCGGCACCCGGATGGCGGGCGGACCATGAGCTTTACGTCGAAGACACCGTTCTGAGTGACGGGCGCGGTTCTGCGCCGGACCGGGCCCTGTCCTTCCACGGACACCCTTGGCTTCCCGACGGAAGCCACCGCCTCACGCGGTGCGACTCAAGTAAAGATCAGGTGTTAACACAGCGTTAAGGTGTGACTTCAGTCACACTGGCGAGCGTTATGATTGTGCCGGACGTGCCGACAGGGAGGCGCAGGACAGGCTCGCCGTCGGCTGTCAGGACGAAGACGGTTTCGCCAGCATCGACGACCGAGATCATCTCGAGATCTTCTCCACCGGCATTGTAGTATTCGATCTGGTCTACCGCCGGGTCAAAATCGTGCACAGTGGCAGGCGTTGCCCCGATCCAGCTTCCAACGACAAACGTGTCGCTCGCACCGTCTGCCTCGGTTGTGGCGAACTCGCCATACCCCTGATCCCCGGTGCCAAGAATGATGATGTCTTCTCCACCCCAGCCCTCGAGCGTGTCCGCGCCATCGGCATCGCTGATCGGGAAGGTATCCGGATCGGCCAGAATGCCGCTGATCACATCGGCACCGAGACCGCCCTCGAGGGAATCGTTGCCCAAATCGCCGCTGATGCTGTCAGGGCCGTTGCCGCCGCGAATGCTGTCATTGTCATCGCCACCGCTGATCGTGTCGGCCCCACCGAAACCGAGGATCGAATCGTTGCCGTCCCCGCCGGTGATTTCGTCATTCCCAAGCGCGCCGGAAATCGTGTCATCGCCAACGCCGCCGTCGATGCTGTCATCGCCCTGGCCACCGTCGAGGAAATCGTTGCCGACATCACCGGTGATGGTGTCACTGCCTGATCGGCCGTAGATCGCGTCGTCAATGACGGGAGAGCCAATCAACAGGTTGTTGCCGCTATCCCCTTCCTGCGTCGGAGGTGGCCCCTCGGCGCCCACTGAATCGTCGCCACCATCACTGCCACCACCACCGCCCAGTCCCCCGAGGCCGATGGCGAGACCGCCCACCAAAAGCAAGAGCATGAATTCCATGGTGCCGCCTTTCCGTCGGGCCAAGTATTCTCCGAAGCCTGCAATGACTCAAGCGGGCATCGGCAAAAAAGGTCTTTGCAACAGGCGACCCTTGGCCTATACGGCGGCCTTCCACTCCACGGGCCCTGCTGGACGACATCCCGGCTTGCGCCATAACCTGATGAAGGAGACCCCGATGTCGATTACTGCAGAAGAAAAAGCACGTGTTATCAAGGAATTCGGTGCGAAGGACGGCGACACTGGATCTCCGGAAGTACAGGTCGCCATCCTGTCTAGCCGAATTGCAACGCTGACCGAGCATTTTAAGACGCATAAGAAAGACAACCATTCTCGCCGCGGCCTGCTCAAGCTGGTCGCGCAGCGCCGGAAACTGCTCGACTATGTCAAAGCCAAAGACGAAGGACGCTATCAGGACCTGATCAAGCGTTTGGGCCTGCGTCGCTGATCTTGGTTTCGCCGGGCTTCGTCCGTCGATCCGCTGGAGGGGTTTCACCCCTCCAGACCACCCCAGGATATTTTTACGACCGATGAGTGACAGCGTGTCTCGCAGTGACGGCACGCTCGATCTGTTTCTGGTGGTCGCCCCCGGTCTTGAAGCGATGCTGGCCGAAGAGGCGCGTGAGCACGGGTTTCAGGTGACCGGCACCACCCCTGGCGGTGTGATGCTGACAGGCGACTGGTCGCAGGTTTGGCGCGCCAACCTCGTCCTGCGCGGTGCGACCCGCGTTCTGGTTCGCGTGGCGGCGTTTCGTGCGATGCATCTGGCGCAGCTTGACAAACGTGCGCGCAAATTGTCGTGGTCCGACTGGCTGCGCACCGATGTGCCCGTGCGTGTCGAAGCGACCTGTCGTAAGTCGCGCATCTATCACGCCAAAGCCGCAGCACAGCGGGTTGAGCGTGCGTTGGACGCCGCAGGCATTCCGCTGAAACCAAAGGCCAAGATCGCGCTCAAGCTGAGGGTCGAAGACGATCTGGCGACCATCAGCCTCGACAGTTCCGGCACCTCGCTGCACAAACGCGGCCTGAAGGAACAGGTGAACAAGGCCCCGATGCGCGAGACGCTTGCCGCCCTCTTCCTGCGCGCAGCCGGCTTCACCGGGGACGGCCCTGTTTACGACCCGATGTGCGGGTCGGGCACCTTTGTGTTGGAAGCTGCCGAGATCGCAGCGGGTCTTCAGCCAGGCCGTGCACGTGCGTTCGGTTTCCAGAACCTGGCCACATACGATCAACAGGGCTTCAACGCGCTGCGCCACAACATCAAGCCAGCCGGACCCGTGAGGTTTTTCGGCTCCGACCGGGATGCGGGTGCGGTGCGTATGAGCATCGCAAATGCCGAGCGGTCAGGCGTCGAGGCGGTCACTGCGTTTAACATGGCCCCGATTGGCGAGGTCGCGCCGCCCGACGGTCCGCCAGGCCTTGTCATCGTCAACCCTCCTTATGGCGGGCGGATCGGCAACAAGGGTGTGCTGCATGGCCTTTACGGCGCATTCGGCAAAGCAATGACCGAGCGGTTTCGGGGCTGGCGCGTCGCCATGGTCACCGCCGACGCGGGACTGGCCAAGAGCACCGGGCTCCACTGGGATGCGCCAGGACCCTTTGTCGACCACGGTGGCACCAAGATTCGTCTCTGGCAGACGCAGCTGTAAACGCTGGCTCTGGCCGCGCCGGAGATTGCCGACTAGCGTGAAACGATGAGTGCTGGAACCGTTCTTCTTCTGGGGGCCACAGGAACCATTGGCCGGGCGACCCATGATGCCCTGCGTACCGCCGGATATGTCGTTATTGCCCCTGTGCGTGCTGGGAGTTGCACCGACGGGCTGGACGCAGACAGCGTGCGGTACGATCCGGTCGACGCCGTGCTGCGAGAGGGTCGCTGTGACGCCGTCATTTCCTGTATCGCGTCGCGCACCGGCCTTGATGCCTGGGATGTGGACTATGGCCTGAACAGCGCGGCGCTCAAGGCTGCCGTGGCAGCAGGCGTTGGACAGTTCGTCTTGTTGTCGGCGATCTGTGTGCAGAAACCACAGCTGGCCTTTCAACACGCCAAGCTGGCCTTCGAAGCTGAGTTACGGGCTGCGCCGTTGACATGGAGCATCGTCAGGCCAACGGCGTTTTTCAAATCGCTCTCCGGCCAGATGGACAGGGTGCGCAGGGGCAAACCTTTTCTGCTCTTTGGCGATGGCGCCCTGACGGCGTGCAAACCGATCAGTGACCGCGAAACCGGGCAATATCTGGTCAAATGCCTGACCGACCCAGAATTGCAGAACCGGATCCTGCCCATCGGTGGCCCTGGCCCCGCGATATCGCCGAGAGAGCAGGGCGAGATGCTGTTCGATGCGCTCGACCTCCCTCCGAAGTTCACGCCCGTGCCCCTGGCACTGATGCGGGGCATCATCGCAGGCCTGACACCGCTTGGTATGCTGTCGCCAAAACTGCGCGAAAAGGCAGAACTGGCACGGATCGGGCACTATTACGCCACTGAAAGCATGTTGGTTTGGGATTCCGAACACGGCCAGTATGATGCTGACAAGACGCCAGAGTTTGGCGAAGACCTCCTCACAGACCACTATCGGGCACTGGCCGCGGGAACGGTGGAGGATAATCGCGGAAGCCACGCGGTTTTTTAGGCTGTGCGCATTTGCGACGGCCGAGCGGATGGCAAGCTAACCCCTTCCCCTAACGGTCAAACTACGGTATGCGCGCCGGTATCTGAGACGTGACGCCTTGGACCCCGGCGAACGCTTGAGGATTGGGGTCGGCGGCAATGGGGCCGCCATTCAAACGGGATCGACGGAACGCTGTCAGATCCCAGCTAGGATGAATAGATGTTCAATGAAGTGAAAAAATCAATCCAGTGGGGCGAAGAAACGCTGACACTGGAAACGGGGAAAGTCGCCCGTCAGGCCGATGGATCTGTCATCGCGACCTATGGCGAAACCTCCGTCATGGCGAATGTGACATTCGCGAAGGAGCAGAAGCCGGGACAGGACTTTTTCCCGCTGACAGTCCACTATAACGAGAAATACTACGCCGCCGGTAAGATTCCTGGCGGCTTTTTCAAACGCGAAGCGCGTCCGACGGAAAAAGAGACGCTGACCTCGCGCCTGATCGACCGTCCGATCCGTCCGCTGTTCGTACCGGGTTTCAAGAACGAGGTTCTGGTCATCTGCACGGTGCTGAGCCACGATCTTGTCAACGACCCCGATGTGGTCGCGATGATCGCGGCTTCGGCAGCGCTCACAATCTCCGGCGCGCCTTTCATGGGCCCGATTGCCGGTGCGCGTGTTGGGTTTGAAGACGGCGAGTACGTGCTGAACCCAACCGTCGACGACATGCATGATCTGCGCAACAACCCGGATCAGCGCCTCGACCTCGTCGTTGCGGGCACCAAGGACGCGGTGATGATGGTGGAGTCGGAAGCATATGAGCTTTCGGAGGCCGAGATGCTGGGCGCTGTGACGTTTGCGCATGAGCAACTGCAGCCGGTGATCGACCTGATCATCGATCTGGCCGAAGACGCCGCGAACGAACCCTTCGAATTCCAGGCACCCGATTACTCGGACCTTTATGCAGCCGTCAAAGCCGCTGGCGAGGACGGGATGCGGGCCGCTTATGCGATCACCGACAAGCAGGAGCGGACGGCCGCCGTGGGCGCTGCCCGCGAGGCAATCAAGGAGAGCCTGAGCGAAGAACAGCTTGAGGATGAGAACCTTGGTTCCGCCCTCAAGAAGTTGGAGTCCGCGGTTCTGCGCGGCGATGTGGTGGCACACGGTCGTCGGATCGACGGACGTGCGACGGATCAAATCCGCCCCATTATTTCGGAAACCGGTGTTCTGCCCAGAACGCACGGTTCGGCCCTGTTCACCCGTGGCGAAACCCAGGGATTGGTCGTGACCACGCTGGGAACCGGCGATGATGAGCAGATGATCGACGCATTGCACGGCACCTATCGCAGCAACTTCATGCTGCACTACAACTTCCCGCCGTATTCGGTCGGCGAAGTGGGTCGCTTCGGTTTTACCGGACGTCGCGAGATCGGCCATGGCAAGCTGGCATGGCGCGCGTTGCAGGCGGTGCTGCCGTCGGCCACCGACTTCCCCTACACGGTACGGGTCGTGTCCGAGATCACCGAATCCAACGGCTCAAGCTCGATGGCGTCGGTCTGCGGCGGCTCGCTGTCGATGATGGACGCAGGCGTTCCGCTGAAGTCGGCAGTAGCTGGCGTGGCCATGGGTCTGGTGCTGGAAGAAGACGGATCCTACGCGATCCTGTCTGACATTCTCGGTGACGAGGATCACCTCGGCGACATGGACTTCAAAGTAGCGGGAACCGAAAACGGGATCACCTCGCTGCAGATGGACATCAAGGTCGCAGGTATCACGCCCGAGATCATGGAAAAGGCTCTGGCGCAGGCCAAAGAGGGCCGGATGCATATTCTTGGTGAGATGAACAAGGCCCTCTCGGGCGTTGGCGAGTTCAGCGTTCACGCACCACGGATCGAGACGATGACCGTGCCAACCGACAAGATCCGCGAAGTGATCGGCTCGGGCGGCAAAGTCATCCGCGAGATCGTGGAAGTCTCGGGCGCCAAGGTCGACATCAACGATGACGGCGTCATCAAGATCGCCTCGCCCAACGGCGAAGCCATTCAGAAAGCTTACGACATGATCCACTCGATCGTGGCCGAGCCGGAAGAAGGCATGATCTATAAGGGCAAGGTCGTGAAGATCGTCGATTTCGGCGCCTTCGTGAACTTCTTTGGCAAGCGTGACGGTCTGGTCCACGTGTCCCAGATCGAAAACCGCCGCCTGAACCATCCTTCGGACGTGCTGAAGGAAGGGCAGGAGGTCTTCGTCAAGCTTCTGGGCTTTGACGATCGCGGCAAGGTGCGGTTGGCCATGAAGATGGTGAACCAGGAAACCGGCGAAGAAGAAGCGCCGCAGAAGAAAGAAGAAGCCGCAGACTGATCCGTAGCTTCACAAGTTCAAGAAACGCCCTCGTGATCCGGGGGCGTTTTTTTATGTCTCGGACAGCGCGTCGAACTTTTGCAGATCGGGCGCTTTCAGGTCGCGATAACCTGCCCCTTTGTGGAGCGTGCCGCCATCGATCTCGGACGCGGCCAGCCGAATGTTGTGGGCCAGTGCGTCCAACTCATCCTCGGTATGGTCGGGGTCCATCGGGATCATCACAGTGCGATACAGGATATCGAGTGAGGCCTTGCCGAAGCCGTCAGGAAGGTTGCGGCGGGTGTTGGCGTTCTCGGGCAGGGTATAGGGGTTCAGCGCCACATGATGCGCGCCTTCCTGTGTCAGCACCTGGTCCCAGTTGGTAAAGGTGTGACGCCCGGTTTTGCCCGCCACCACTCCGCCTGTGCTGGCGGCAAACGTGTCCGCTGCGGCGCCGTTCTGCAAAAGGCACATGAATTGCGCCGCGCAGTCGTGGTCCGGGCTGTTCATCGGTGAGTGCTGCAGCCCCCGGTTGGCCAGTCCTTTGGTCTCGTCCAGCAAATACTGCCGGTTCCGGCGCATGGCCGCGATGATCCCGTCGATCCGGTCAAGCTGGACGTTCAGCATGGCACCCATCAGTTCCGAGGCACGCGCGCCTGCCCCGGCAAAGGGTTTCAGCCCGTCATCCTGCCCCTGCCAGTAGAAGTGGCACGGGTCGATGGCGCAGCGGGCACGTTCGGCGACACTGTCATCATTGGTCGCGACAGCGCCGCCTTCACCGCACGTCATATTCTTGAAATAGTTGAAGGAAAACCCGCCCGCATGACCAATTGAGCCCATCATGTGCCCTTCAAAACCGCCGCCGACGCCCTGGCAGGCGTCCTCAATCACAAAAAGCCCGTGACGGCTCGCAATCTCCATGATCTCATCCATCGCGCAGGCGGTGCCCCACATGTGTACGGCAATGACGGCACGTGTCGCGGGGCCGATGGCGGCCTCGATCGCAGCGGGCGATATCGTCAGCGTCTCATCAACCTCGACCAGCACCGGGATCGCGCCAACGGCCAAAACAGCAGTTGCCGACGCCATATAAGTGTGTGCGGGCACAAGAACCTCGTCGCCCGGTCCAAGACCCAGCCCGATCATCGCGGCTGAGAGCGCGAGCGTGCCACTCGCCGCCATGGCGACGTGCTTTACTCCGAGTGTCCCGGAATAGCGTGCCTCGAACCGGGCGCATTCGCTGTTCTCGCGATAGCGAAACAACGCGCCGTCGCGGATGACGCGTGCGATGGCCTCGATCTCTTCCTCGCCGACTTTGTACATCTAAGCCTCCCCGACAATGCAAAGCGCGCTGGGTTAGTCCAGGTCCGACCACGGCCAAGGCTTCACGTTGCTTGCCGCCGTTTGATACCGCGCCGCTTTCGCCACCCAGATACCCAGATCGGTTCCGAACTCGGCCAGCCGTTCATTCGGCTCTTTGTTGTTGATCAGCATGATGATGAACTGAATGACCGTCACAACACCCAGAACGGTTTGCGCCAGCGAGATCATGATCGCGATCATGATCATGAAGATGAACCGCCGCAGCATGTCGTCCGGCTGGGCCGGTTCAAACTGTTCACCGTGAATACGGCCTTCGATCTTGGCTTCGTTCTGATCCGACATCTTCTTTCTCGCGTGTGTGATGGCGTCAGTTTGACAGGAAATCAGCGCTGGATCAAAGCGCCCATTGCGCCGCGCTCAACCGGGCCATGGCAGAAGTAGAAACGGATGCGTCACCCACAGGTGCCAATCGTGGTTCAGGAACTGTCCTACGAAGATCTGTGCCGCCAACCCGAACCATATGACGCTCAACAAAACCGTTCGCAGCCAATGCGTTACCTTCCAGGAGCGGCGACCGCGAAGGCTGGAGTTCGCCAAAGGTGACGCGGCCCAAAGCGCTTTATCCGCCCCGTCAAGCGCGCGCGCCACCGCATGGGCATAGATGCGCGCGCTCCACCCCCTGAGGATGACAAGGGCAAGAAAGGCATAGGCGGCCAGCGCAAGGTTGATCGTAGCTGCCAGGTCTGCGGCTTGTTTGATCGTGAAATCATCAAATCCGGGGACAAGGCCACTGGCAAAGGTGACAAGGCCCCGCCCCGCAAACAAAGGCAGCGCGAAGATAACAGTTGCGCATGCGAAAAACAGATAGGCCCACCCGCTGTGCCGCACCACGCTACGTACCATCCGCCATTCGAACAGGGCCAGTGCCCGGTTTTCGACCGCCTGATGGACCAGCGCGAGCGGCAGCCAGATCATGAGGAGGCAGAACACGAACACACCGCCCAGGCCCAGAAGCGGGCCGACAAAGGCTTGCTCGTATCCCTTGGAGAAGCTGTTTTCCCAACCTGCCCACCATGACAAAAGCCAGACCAAAGTGAAGGGCGCAGTTGCCAGGGCAAGGCTGACGGCTGCCATGACACCTTCGCGGATATTGGCGCTCAAGCCGCCCAACCATCGGGTCACGCCAGCACCATGCCCCATGACCCACCCAGGGCGTTCGGCAGGCAGGCCTGCGCGGCGATGCGCAACAAACCGCATGCGGCGCATGAACCATCCCAAAGCGATCAGTGAAGTTGGGGCGGAAAGGCAAAGGAGTGTGCCGAGGAAAAGCGACTTCAACGCTCCGAAAAGCCAGGTGCTTACGCCGACGCGCGGCGACAGATCGGCGGCAACGCTCACGTGAACAGCCCGTCCAAGACATCGCCCTCGGCCCGCTCTGCGCGGAGCCCCATCACCTCGGCCAGCGTTGCGGCAACAGCGGTCTGATCCACCTCACGCTCCATGATCCGGCCCTGGCGCACACCTGCCCCCAGGATCAACGCCCAGACCGCGCGGCTTTCGCCAGAGTTGAAATGGTGCTGGAACGGCACGGACATCAGCGGGTTCGCGTCCCGACCGCAGTCAGGTGTGATCACGATGACCGTGTTGCCGCGATAGTGCTCATCCCGGTCCAGAGCGTCGACGATCTGGCGAACGCCATCATCGATAACCGCAATCGCGCGGGTATAGTGACTGGCGTTGCCCCAATGCACGTAATCGGGGTCCTGATAATTCACCATCATCAGCCTAGGCTTCAGGTCGCGAATTGCCCACAGTGACAATTCGGTTAACAGACGGTCGCCGCGTGGGTTTTTGAACCCGTCATCGCCGTAATGGGCGCGCCACTTCGCCCAGAAATTCTGGATCGGCGCGGACTGGGCGGGCGCGATCTCGCGCGCATCCTTGGCCAAAAGCTCCTGAAATGACTGCTCTGTGGCGAGGCTTTCGTCTTCCGCCAGCCCACCTTCCTCGAGAATGCGTGCATACTTGTAGAGCTTGAAGCGATGCAGCGACAGCATTTCCGAACGGAAGTCGATGCCATAGTGACCGTGAATGCCGTAGGTAAAGAACTCCTCCTGCGGGCGGTCCTCGCCGTTGATCAAAAGGGCTTCGTGGCTGGGTACGTCATAAGTGCGGCGCAGGTATTCGAACAAGGTGGGTTCGGTCGGCTCCAGCCTGTCCTGCAGAAACTTTGACCCGGCGTCGCGATAGGCCTGATACCGACCGGTCAGCAGGTTCAGCGTGCCTTCCGCATGGCTGGTATCGCCGCCCGCAAGCTTGTCGATCCGCATGTCGGGGATCAGTACGCCACGACTGGTCAGGACCTTGCGGGTGTAAGGGGCATAGGTGCCTTGCTCGTCGATGGTCTCGTACCGGCGTACGCCTCCGCCGAAGCGGATCAGCACGATGTTAGGCCCGCGATAGGATGCAGCTCTCAGCGGACGGGGCAGTGCGGCGGCGGCGACGCTGGCGCCGATCCCGGTATTGAATGCGCGACGTGTGACCATGACGGATCCTCACTTTCGCCAACAGCATAGAATATCAGGGGGATTCGCACCAAATCGGCGCGATAC
Organism: Pseudomonadota bacterium; assembly: GCA_039193985.1. Taxonomy (GTDB): domain Bacteria; phylum Pseudomonadota; class Alphaproteobacteria; order Rhodobacterales; family Rhodobacteraceae; genus JAJDOD01. Next base: position 11,823 of record JBCCWG010000007.1, on the reverse strand, counting down.
TACCGGTTGTCGTCGAGGTGCTTGCGCAACACCGCAAGGTCATTCTTGATCCGCGCCATAATAGCGCGATGTTCCGGCGCGATCACGTCATCGAACCGGGCGAGTACGTTTCGAATGGCCGTTTCGCGAAAAGCGCGACCTTGCTCGGTTAATCGCACGATTTTGGCGCGCCCGTCGTCTGGGTCAGGCTCTACTGTAATGTAATGGTGTTCCGTCAGTACCCGAAGCGAGTGCGTCATTGTGTTCTTGGTGACCTGCATTGCGGCAGCAATCCGAACCGGTGACTTCCCGTCGCCCATGCGGACCAAGTGGTTGATAATCGCGAAATGCGAGGGGTGAACACCATCAGGCAGACATTGGGCCAGCATCGCGGTGGAAAGCTGATTGATGATGCCGACTTCATTGAAGAAGCCGAACACTTCCATACCATCAGCATCACCCTGTTTCGTCATGTGCGTCTTAGCTTTGCCTCCAGCGGCCAACGGGGGCTGACCGACACATCCGGACCGTATCCGATGCGGGCCAGCATTTGCACGGTGCCCCCTTGGGGCGCAAGCAGGTCATGCACGGTCGCATAGTGCCCCGCCATCTCTGGATACTCCTGCAGGGCCTGGCTGAGAGGTTGAAAGCCCAGCCCTTCGCGGGTGCATGCAAGGTTCAGTCGCAACCATTCCGCACCGGCCGCGATCTGATCGGTTCGTGTGTTGCCCGGTGTCACCATCCAGAGATGCCCCATCGCGGTTTTTGTGTTGGCGAGGACAGCGTCGACACCGGATGAATAGGCGGTGGAGGATGTGTCGGCCGCTGCCTCACGCGTCATCATGCCCGTCAAGTGAAGCGTCTCAAAGAGGGGGCCGGAGAAGTCGATGCCATCGGGATTGGCGTTAACCTCGCGCTTGCCAATGCGGAACAGATCCACGCTTTCCTGAAACGTGTGAGGCGTTTCGATTTCGATCATCAGCGCTTCGGATGTCAGGTTACGCCAGAAGGCGATGTCCCTTGTGTCCACCGAACCGCCGACCCAATCGGGATTGCGCGCCTCGGTCAGAATGCGATTGAGTTGTTCGGGCGCGACAGTCCGCATGGTGTCGAACGGTTCCTTGTTTGAACGCCGATCGGGGACATGCGGCCAGAGCGTGTCGGCCTGAACGTCTGCCTTCGAAAACCGCGCGTGGGCAATCGGTCGGATATCCAGGCCATCGGCGTCCTCACCTTCTGGTAAGAGGTCAAGATCGACACGATAGCCGTTTGACGCTGCCGCCATGCGCATCAATTCCAGGAAACATCCCAACCCGATCGTCAATTGCCGGTCAAACGGGTCTGTGTGTGGCAGTTGACGTTCAACGTCGAAGTAAAGGGTGACGTCGGTATCGCCGCCGAGTTCGACGATCCAGGGCTGTCGGTTGTGCGGGTTCGGGGCCAAGATGGCGTGGGACAGCGCCTTGAGCCGCGGGTCGGCATATTGGCTGCCACCGGCCAGTGCCCAAGGCTCAAGCGCGCGTGTCGGGGCACTGTTGGCAATCCAGGCCCCGGTACCGGCGGCGGCAAGCACGACACCGCCCCCAGCGATGCGAAGGAAGTTTCTGCGATTCATAGGACGATCTCCATAAAGTACGATATCGAACCAATATGGTACGACATCGTACTAATCAAGAAAAATCTTACTTCCAGCTGGTGGGTCGGGTTTCATAAGAGATGTAAAGCGGGTGCCGCGGATGGCCGTGCTTGGTCAATCCGAGGTGAAACAGCGGTTTGCCGCCGTTTCGCAAAATCTTCAAGGCATCGGTGTTTTGGCCATTGTGCGCGCCATGCACCCCCCAAGCGGCCAGGATGTGATCCGTCCAGCCGATGGCGTCGCTGATGTGCCGCACATTGTCCGGACCATTTGGGGCTTTTGCGGCCTTGAGACGTGTTGGTGACGTTTCACGAAGTGCGAACAGGTTTACGACCCGAAATGCACCGTAATCCAATTGGCGGGCCCTGCGTTCGCATCGTTCAATTGTTGGGTCATTGGCCAGTTCTGTCGCTTTGGAGGGGTTCAGCATCACGTAAAGCAATCGCCGTTTCCCCGGATCCCATGTTGCGGTCAGGCTGTAGCGGTATGTTTCGCACTCGGAATAGACGGCCTCACGCCATCCATCGGCCGTGTCGTGGCGCCGATATCGGGTCACATCACAAACACGCGGGTCGGATGCAGCTCTCCCGCCTTGTAGACACCGACGGCCACAGGCTCACCCTGGAGCGACGCCCAGGCCGTATCGCCGAAGTTCGCATCCGACGCGATGACGAGGCCGGGGTTACCGTTGCGCAGTCGGGTGGCCCCCTCCGGCGTGGTCGGAAGCTCGGGCAAGTCCTCCAAACCGGCGGACAGCGGCAACAATTTCTCATCCAAGGCCGGGGTCCGCGCCAGCGTTTCCACGTCATCCAGTGTGACGGCATCTTCTGCGTCGAAGGGTCCCGACCAGACCCGGCGCAAAGTCAGCACGTGGCCGAGGCAGCCCAGCTGTTCCCCAAGATCGCGCGCGATAGAGCGCACGTAGCCTCCCTTGCCGCATACCATCTCCAACTCGGCGTGATCCACATCGGGCCGGTTCATCAATTTGAGGCTTTCAACGAACAAGGGGCGCGCTTCGAGCTGAACATCTTCACCCGCACGCGCTTTCGCATAGGCACGCTCGCCGTCAACCTTGACGGCAGAGAAGGCTGGCGGAACTTGCTGGATGTCGCCCTGAAACCCGGCGAGAGCCGCTTGGATAGCATCGCTTGTGGGCCGGATGTCCGATGTTGCGATCGTTTCTCCCTCGGCATCATCCGTATTGGTAGCGACCCCGAACCGCACTGTGAAAACATATGCCTTCAAGGCGTCGGTGACATAGGGAACAGTCTTTGTGGCTTCCCCAAGTGCCACCGCCAGAACCCCCGTGGCAGAAGGGTCAAGCGTGCCGGCATGCCCCGCTTTCTTGGCATTGAACGCCCAGCGCACCTTGTTGACCACGGCGGTCGATGTGATGCCAGCAGGCTTATCGACCACCAACCAGCCCGAGATATCGCGCCCCTTTTTTCGCCGTGCCATATGCGCTTTCCTTGAGAGAGGCCGCGTGCGTGCCAAGCCCTGGCGCGGTTGTCAATCGCCTGTTGCTACGACGCCCAGCATCGGACCCATGGGAAAGCCCAGATCCTGGCGATTGAGGCCGGGTGCATAGAGACGCGAAATTGTCCCATCGAGGAAGAGCGCGTTGGGAGTTTTCAGCACATCGCGAAACAGGCGGGCGAAGCGGTGGAAGTTCACGCGCTGGTTGGAAATTGCAGCGATCAGTTGCCCCTCGTCGGTGACGCCAACGCCATTCCGGATGTTCAGCGAGTCCGAGTTCGGCAGGAAACGCGGGTGCAGCGCGCCGTCGATGACCAGCATGGGTCCGGATTGCGTCGCGTAGCGGCAGGTCGGCGCATCTTCGGCAAAACGGCGGGTCTCGGCCACAATCGCGATTCCATTGCTGAGGCAAAGCACGCCGTTGGGCAAAAGTCCGAAGTTGCCCGGACCTTCGCGAGTGATCAGGCCGACCTCTTCGGTGCCGCTTTCCACGTAATGCCCAACCGGGCTGCGATCCGTGTGATACATGCCACCGTTCATTGCCCATACCACTGTGCGTGGCGCCACGTTGCTTGTGAGGTTTTCGAAGGTGCCCAGCAGGTTTCCGTCCGCATCATTCAAGAAAAGACGAATGTCATCTTGCGCCGGGTCCGCCTTGCACACAGTAAAAGATGTGTCCTCGAAACTGACATCCTCGCAGCCGATCGCCGCGACAGGCACAGCTATCAAACTAAGTGTCGTCCAGATCGCGGCGTACATTCTCATCAGCAAACATCGCTCTGGTGGTGTCGAGGCGGTCAAAAGTTTCGTCGATGCGAAACCTTAGCTCGGGCGAAAACTTGAGTGCCAGCCCTTTGCCGACGACACGGCGGATTTCAGACCGGTTGCGTTTCAGCGCGTCGAGCGCTTCGTCGCGGTGGTCGCCGCCAAGCGGCAGGACATAGGCGGTCGCGACCTTCAGATCTGGCGAACAGGTGACTTCGCCCACCGTGATCGAAAGGCGGTTCAGATCGGGGTCATGAATATCGCCGTGATGCAAAATATCGGAAAGACGTCGCCGGATAAGCTCCGCGACGCGCAACTGACGTTGTGAAGGGCCCGGGCCGTCATGGAAACGCTTTGCCATGACCCCGACTTAAGCTTTGCAGAGCGATCCAGCAAGCGCACGATTGCACCTAACACTTCGCGATCCCCTGATGTATCGAACCAAAAACGGAGGGTCTCATGGTTGATTTGCCGGGTGTCGTGGTGACGGGTGTGTCGGGCCGCATGGGTCAGATGCTGGTGAATGAAGTCCGGGCCTCCGAAAAGCTGAAGCTCCTCGGAGCGGTCGAGCGCAAGGGCCACGACTGGATTGGAAATGATCTTGGAACGGCCATGGGTGGCACGGCTTTTGGCGTTGCGGTGACCGATGACGCATTGGAGGCCATTGCGCCCGCGCAAATCGTGATCGATTTCACGACGCCGGACGCGACCGTCGCCCATGCCGAACTGACGGCCCAGGCGCGCGCTGTTCATGTCATCGGCACCACAGGGTTCGACGAGGAGCATATCGCCAAGCTCGACGCTGCCGGTCGGCACGCGACGATAATTCGTGCGGGCAACATGAGCCTTGGCGTGAACCTTCTTTTGGATCTGACGCGTCAGGTTGCTGCGGCTCTGGACGCCGAGTTCGATATTGAAATTATCGAAAGCCATCATCGCCACAAGGTCGACGCCCCTTCCGGCACAGCTTTGATGCTAGGGGAAGCCGCCGCCGCGGGGCGCGCAGTGCCGCTTTCCGAAGTCTCCGACCGTGGGCGTGACGGCATTACCGGCGCGCGGAAGACGGGCGATATCGGGTTTTCGGCCATTCGGGGCGGGGACGTCGTGGGCGAACATGATGTCATCTTCGCGTCCGACGGTGAGCGGATCGTCTTGCGCCATATCGCCACCGATCGGCGGCTTTTCGCCCGGGGTGCCGTCAAAGCAGCGCTTTGGGGCGTCGGACGGGGCCCCGGGTGCTTTGACATGCGCGATGTGCTTGGATTGAAGTGATCCAAACAGGTTTTGGGGCCGTATAGATATAAAGACTGCTTGGGAGAACTGTCATGCGCTTGGCAATCGCTGCATTGATCGCTGTTTTTATCGCAGGGCCCGCTTCGGCGGAGTTCAAACGCGTAACCGACCGCGAAAGCTTTGTATCGTTGGTCCAGGATCGCAACCTGACCCGGCTTGGTATCCGACTGAACGTGTCTGAGGGCGGCCATATCAAAGGCCGTGCCTTTGGGCAGAATGTCAGCGGTCAGTGGAACTGGTCCAGCGGCTTTTTTTGCCGAAACCTTTACGTGAACGGCGACATCCTGGATGGAGACAACTGCCAAACTGTTGAGGTTCGCGGTGATACAGTTCGCTTTACCTCTGACAAAGGCGCCGGCGACTACGCCGACCTACGCTTGCGCTAAGCGAACGGGCGCAGTCCGCGACGGCCCAAACTCACTGACAAGACATTGATGACCGCACGAACCACGTGGGTCGTGGCTGCATGTACAGCCGGCTTCTGATTGGCCTCCGGGAAAGCTTGGCGTAACGTGCCCTCACTTGTGGTGGGAGGCAAGACATGGCGTATGGAACGTGGCTCGGGATCGACCTGGGAACATCGGGTGTAAAGACCTTGATGATGGACGCGGATCAGACTGTGCTTGCGTCCGCATATGCCCCGCTGACCGTGTCGCGACCAAACCCGGGTTGGTCCGAGCAAAACCCCGAACATTGGTGGCAGGCGGCCCAATCAACCTTGGACGAGCTTGCTGCAAAACACCCCGACCGGATGGCCGAGGTGCTGGGCATCGGTTTGTCGGGGCAGCAGCATGGCGCGACCTTGTTGGATGCATCCGACGCGGTGCTTCGGCCTTGCATCCTTTGGAACGATGGCCGGTCTGCCGCCGAATGCGACGCGCTGGTCGGGCGTGCCGACTTCCTCGGTATCGGAGGCAATCTTGTCATGCCCGGGTTTACCGCACCCAAGCTGGAATGGGTTCGGACCCACGAGCCGGAAGTGTTCGAGCGTGTCGCAAAAGTTCTGCTTCCCAAAGACTATCTTCGGCTTTGTCTGACGGGTGAGCACATCTCGGAGATGTCTGACAGTTCGGGCACCCATTGGCTCGACGTCGGCAAACGGGCCTGGTCGTCCGATCTTCTGTCTGCGACCGGGATGTCAGAAACTCAGATGCCGGCGCTTGTCGAAGGATCAGAACCTGCCGGTCGCCTGCGACCCGAGTTGGCGCAGCGCTGGGGGATGAAAACGGCACCCATCCTGGCGGGTGGGGGTGGCGACAACGCCGCTGCGGCTGCAGGTGTCGGGGCGGTAAAGCCCGGAACCGGATTTGTGTCGCTTGGCACGTCGGGCGTGCTTTTCGTAGCGACCGACGGGTTCCGGCCCAACACTGGCCGAGCCGTCCATGCATTTTGCCATTCCTTGCCGGATCTCTGGCACCAGATGGGTGTGATCCTTTCGGCAACCGACACGCTGAACTGGCTGTCGCGGATGACGGGCCGCGATCCCGCCTCGCTGACGGCGGGCATCGATCCTGCCAAACCTGCCAAGGCTCCGCTGAGCTTCCTGCCCTATCTGTCGGGCGAGCGTACGCCCCACAACAACGCTGCCGCGCGTGGTGCGCTTGTGGGCATGAGCCAGGCGACCGAGGTTGAAGACCTGGCGCGCGCAGCCCTCGAAGGCGTTGCCTATGCCTTTGTCGATAGCCTTGACGCGCTCAAGGATGCGGGCACAACAACCGATACCGTTTACGCCATCGGAGGCGGGGCCCGGTCCGCGGCCTGGGTCCAGATGATCGCAGATTCCTGCGAGATCCCGCTTCATATCCCGGCAGACGGTGACTTCGGCGGTGCATTTGGTGCGGCAAGGTTGGCCTTTGTCGCGTCAGAAGGCGCTGAACCGGATGAGGTGCTGACTATGGCGCCGATCCAAAAGTCAGTCGAGCCAAACCCTGCGACCGCTGCCTATCACCAAGAGAATTTGGCGCGATATCGTGCGCTTTATCCTGGGACACACCTACTGACATCCCATTGAAACCGTTCGGGCAGAAGACTAGGAGTGGCTGGCAAGCCAGGGAAGAATAATGACCATACGCCGCGATCTTGCCGATGCCGTCGGAAACACCCCGCTCATCCGCCTCAATGGCCCATCGGAGGCCACGGGCTGCGAAATTCTGGGTAAGGCCGAATTTCTGAACCCCGGGCAGTCGGTCAAGGATCGAGCGGCATTGTACATTATCAAACATGCGATCGCTGATGGGTCTCTCAAACCGGGCGGCACGATCGTTGAAGGGACTGCAGGGAACACCGGAATCGGTTTGGCGCTTGTCGGGGCATCGATGGGTTTTCGTACCGTGATTGTGATCCCCGAGACGCAAAGCCAGGAAAAGAAGGACATGATCCGGCTCTGCGGCGCCGAGCTTGTCCAGGTTCCCGCTGTGCCGTACAAAAACCCCAACAACTATGTGAAATACTCCGCGCGCTTGGCTGAAAGGCTGAACCAGACCGAACCGAATGGTGCCATCTGGGCGAACCAGTTCGACAATACAGCGAACCGGCAGGCACATGTTGAGACAACGGCGCCGGAGATTTGGGAGCAGACCGAGGGACGCGTGAACGGTTTTACTTGCGCGGTGGGTTCCGGTGGTACCCTGGCGGGTGTCGCCGAGGTGTTGCAGCCCAAAGGTGTCAAAGTTGGGTTGTCCGATCCTGATGGCTCGGGGCTTTTCAAGCTCTATACCGATCAGGATCCGCCCAGTGGAGACTCAATTTCCGAGGGTATCGGGCAGGGGCGTATTACCGCAAATCTTGAGGGCTTTGCGCCCGATTTCGTCTATAAGATTCCTGACAGTGAGGCTTTGCCAATCGTATTTGATCTTTTGGCCGACGAAGGGCTTTGCCTCGGTGGGTCGTCTGGCATCAACGTGGCTGGCGCCATGCGACTGGCGCGCGAGATGGGGCCGGGACACACCATTGTCACCATCCTTTGCGACTATGGGAACCGATATCAATCCAAGTTGTTCAACCCGACTTTCCTCAAGGAGAAGGGCTTGCCGGTACCGCCGTGGATGCAGGGTGATACACGTATCCTGCCCACAGTGTTCGAGGAGTAAGGGTGGTGCGTGCGCTTCAGTCTCTGTTGCTTTGCGTCACGCTTTGGTTGTTTGCGTTCGCGTTCGGAGCGTCGGCACAGAATGTGGATTTTGACGCCTTCGATCGCTTTGCAAGCTCGGTGGAGTCCACTGTCGCCGAGGGCGACATGCCGGACGCGGTATTTGTATCGCTCCGCGAAACCCTGGTGGATTGGCGAGAGGGTTTCCGGGAGGCGCAGGGTGCCAACTCGGTTCAGATAGATGCTCTGGAAGCGCAACTTGACGCGTTAGGGCCAGCTCCGCCTAATGGTGAGGCCGAAGCCGCCGATGTGGCACAGCGACGAGAGCAACTGACGGAAGAGCTTCGGATTGCACGCACACCGCGACTTGAAGCGCTTGAAGCCTTTGCCAGAGCAGACACACTGATTGACCGGATCGACGGAATTCTGCGCAACCGTCAGACGGACGCGCTGTTCGCTCTCCAACGTACACCGCTTGATCCGCTTGCTTGGCCGGTCGCACTCTCTTCAGTCATTGGTGTGATTGAGACAGTACGGGAAGAGCTCGTCACCTCAATCGGCGGAGCCGACAGGGCAGGTGTTTTGCAGCGGCTGGCAATTGCCGCGTTGCTTTTGGTCGCGGCATTTATTGCAATCTTTCGCGGCCCAAGGTGGATCGAAAAGGTGCTGGCGCGGATTGAAAACCGTGGCGGACAGCACGCCCCGGTCGTCTATGGCTTTCTCCTGTCCTTCGCGGGCGTTCTGGTTGCCATGGTTGGCATTTCGCTTTTGAATGCTGCGTTGATTTCGACGGGTATTCTTGGCCCAACTGGCAGGTCTCTGGCCATTGGGGCCAATACGGCAATCCTGACCTATGCAATCGCACGCTGGTTGGGCGGACGCATCTTCCCGCAACGGGATAGTATCCCGACCCCGCTGCACCTAGCGTCGGAAGCACGGGCCAGCGGGCGGAGAAACGCCAATCTCTTGGGCGTTCTCGCGGGTCTCGTATCATTTCTCGAGGTGCTGCAGAACAGCGTTCAGTTCCAAGTAGAGACCTTGGGCGTACTGGCCCTGCCTCTTTATGTGCTTATTGGTCTTACCTTGTTCCGAACCGGCCAGTTGATCTGGCGGGGTGGCGTCGTTGAGGAAGACGGCGGCCCACTTTTTGGGGCCCGGGTTGCCCGCTTGCTGGGGCGCGTCGTCCAGATCATCGCTGTCATAGGCCCTGTGATGGCTGCGATCGGATTTGTCAGTCTCGCGCGTGGAACGCTATTCCCGCTCGTCCTTAGCCTTGGCCTCATCGCGTTCCTTTTGGCGTTGCACTATGCCATCCGCGCCGCCTATGCGCTCATCCGCGGACTGGAGAACGAAGCGGCCGAGCAGGCGCTCGCCCCCGTATTGCTAAGCCTTCTGGTTACACTTGCCTCTCTTCCGGTTTTCGCCCTGATCTGGGGGGCAAGATATTCGGACCTCGGTGAAGTTTGGACAGCGTTTCGGACTGGCATCCGCCTTGGCGATACCACGCTGTCTCCGGGTGTCCTCATCACTTTCGGGCTTGTGTTCGCCATTGGCTATGGGGCGACACGCCTGGTTCAGGGCACACTGCGATCAACAGTTTTGCCGCGCACCAAAATCGACAAGGGCGGCCAAAATGCCATCGTTTCGGGGGTTGGTTATGTCGGTGTCACGCTGGCGGCGATCTTTGGCATCACGTCGGCAGGTATAGACCTTTCCAGCTTTGCCATCGTCATCGGCGCGTTGAGCGTTGGCATTGGCTTTGGTCTGCAAAACATCGTCAACAACTTTGTCAGTGGCATCATCCTGCTGATAGAACGTCCCATCAGCGAAGGCGACTGGGTCGAGGTTGCCGGCAATCTGGGCGTGGTCAAGTCGATCTCAGTAAGGTCGACCCGGATCGAGATGTTCGACCGCACGGACGTGATCGTACCCAACGGGGATCTGATTTCCGGGACGGTCACCAACTGGACCCATGGCAATTTGTCCGGTCGCGTGATCCTGAATGTTGGTGTCGCCTATGGCACGGACACAAGGCGAGTTGAGGATATCCTGCGGGAGATAGCCGAAAACCACCCGCTGGTTGCCGTGAATCCGCCGCCGACAATCGTCTTTCAGGGGTTTGGGGCAGACAGCCTCGATTTCGAGATCCGTGTCATTCTGAATGATATCGGATTTGGCCTGTCGGTTCGTACCGACATCAACCATGAGATCGCGCGCCGCTTCGCTGAGGAAGGCATCGAGATACCCTTTGCCCAGCGTGACATATGGCTGCGCAACCCAGAGAGCCTGCAGAAAAAAAAGCAATCTCCCCCACGTCCGCCGTCGGGGCCAACTGATCCGACCATGCTTGACCTGGGCGAGGACGGCGATTTGTCGTAACCATCTGCGCGCGCTCCGCATTTTGTGGCCTTGCAGTCGTCTATCCGAATTCGGTATGAAGCGCAGAGTCGGAGAGGTGGCCGAGTGGTCGAAGGCGCACGCCTGGAAAGTGTGTAGGCGGGAAACCGTCTCTAGGGTTCGAATCCCTGTCTCTCCGCCAATACTCCACTCAATATTCTGAAACTAAAGCATATTTCAGTTTTACTAGCGGTCTACCCGCCATAGTATGCACCAAATAACCCCAACATCTCACAGCGCAATAGCCTCAATGCAGCGTCTTTCTGAGTTACTCATGTGCTTGTGTCAGCGCTATCCGGTTGCCTTCGCAGTCTTCGAACTCAGCAACGAAGCCGACTTCACCTAAGTCTTTCTTAGGGTACAGAACTCGCGACCCATAATTCACTACTCTGGCCAGTACAGCATCGATATCGGATACATCAAGGTAGATGAGTGTTCCATCAAGTGACGGCCGGTAGACATCACCTTTGGCCAAAGCGCCACTGGCACCGGGTGCGCGATCATCTCGTGGAAAAAAGGCCATATCGTAGCCGTCAAGGCGTTGCCTTTCTAGCTAAACGCCGAGCACGTCCTGGTAGAAGGCGACGGCGCGGTCCATGTCGGCAACCGGAATCTCGAAATGTAAAACGAGGTTGGTCATGAAAGGCTCCCACTTACAAACAACATGGTATGTAAGCGCCATTTGTACGGAAGAAAGGTGAAGCAGGCCTGAGCCGGGGAGGTTAGTACGAGTGCCAGACAGACGCGGACCCAAGGGCAGCGTGGAAGACTTTCTTCCAGAAGACCGGATCGCATGGGCTAAAGAGATTTGGGCAGACCGATCCGAAGTCGCAAAGCTAAGCTCGGGGCCTTGGATGCTGAGAGAGGCGGCGAAGGTGCTTGGTGTTTCACAGCGTGAGGTAGACAAGTTGCTGCGGTATCGAGTGTCTGGTCAGCGGACTAAATGTGCATTCCCGCTCCAATCGAACCGAACTAGTTGGCGTCAATAATATCTGACAGTTTTTATAAGAAAGTCGGATGTTAGTGTAAGAGATGTTTGACGCCATTGGTCGCATTTGCGAGCGCACGCATACAGGACAAGAACTGGGTGACATCTCGACCTTCACACAATAGGAACGCATCCGACTGCAGTGCATGACCTTTCCGCCGTGTATGGTGCAAAGCGGAAATCAGGTAGCACTCGTCATGT
>JBCCWG010000006.1:0-50918 GCA_039193985.1 Pseudomonadota bacterium | reverse complement strand
TTCAAGATGGAGAGCCACAACCACCCGTCCTATATCGAGCCTTACCAAGGCGCGGCGACGGGTGTTGGCGGAATTCTGCGCGACGTCTTCACCATGGGCGCGCGCCCCATCGCGGCAATGAATGCGCTCTCGTTCGGGGAAACTGCGCATCCCAAGACCAAGCGGCTGGTGGCCGGTGTCGTGGAAGGGATCGGCGGCTATGGCAACGCGTTCGGCGTGCCGACCGTAGGGGGCGAGGTGCGGTTTCACCGGGCTTACAACGGTAACTGCCTGGTCAACGCCTTTGCTGCCGGGTTGGCGGATACCGACAAGATTTTCTACTCGGCCGCCAGCGGCGTCGGCATGCCCGTTGTCTATCTCGGCGCCAAAACAGGCCGTGACGGTGTCGGCGGCGCGACAATGGCCAGCGCCGAGTTCGACGACACGATCGAGGAAAAGCGCCCCACCGTTCAGGTCGGCGATCCTTTCACCGAAAAGCGCCTGCTCGAGGCCTGTCTGGAACTGATGCAGACCGGCGCCGTGATCTCAATCCAGGACATGGGCGCCGCTGGCCTGACATGCTCGGCGGTCGAGATGGGCGACAAGGGCGGTCTTGGCGTGCGGCTCAACCTCGACGCGGTGCCGCAACGCGAGACGGGTATGACAGCCTATGAGATGATGCTGTCGGAAAGCCAGGAGCGCATGCTTATGGTGCTCAACCCCGAACTTGAGGCGAACGCGAAAGCGATCTTCGAGAAATGGGACCTCGACTTTGCCATCGTCGGCGAAACGCTCGACGAAGACCGGTTTTTAGTGATGCACGGCAATCAGGTGATGGCTGATCTGCCGCTCTCCAAGCTCTCGTCGACCGCGCCGGAGTATGACCGGCCATGGGTCGCGACGTCCGCCGCTGCGCCGTACGCCGCCACCAACGACGTTCTTCAGATTGACCCGATCGAGGGACTGAAAGCTCTTATCGGCTCGCCCAATTATGCCCGCAAACAATGGGTGTGGGAGCAATACGACAGTCAGGTCATGGCCGACACGGTGCAGGCCCCGGGCCTCGGCGCCGGTGTCGTGCGGGTCCACGGCACCGAAAAGATGCTCGCCTTCACCTCCGACGTGACCCCGCGCTATGTGCGCGCCAATCCCGTCGAGGGTGGCAAGCAGGCGGTGGCAGAGGCGTTCCGTAACCTCTCTGCCGTCGGTGCGAAACCCTTGGCAACGACTGACAACATGAACTTCGGCAACCCCGAAAAGCCCGGGATCATGGGACAGTTTGTAGGGGCAATCCAAGGGATCGGTGCCGCCTGCCTCGCCCTCGACTTGCCTATCGTGTCGGGCAATGTCTCACTTTACAATGAAACCGATGGGCAGCCGATCCTGCCCACGCCCACTATCGGCGCTGTTGGGTTGATTGATACACCAGACGGGTTGATCGCGGGCACGCCACAGGATGGCGACTTTGCCGTTCTTATTGGAAAAACCAGCGGGCATCTCGGTCAGTCGGCGCTGTTGGCCGAAGCGTTCGGGCGCGAGGAGGGCGACGCGCCAACGGTCGATCTTGAGCGCGAACGCTTGCACGGCGACTTTGTGCGCGACAACGGCGCCCTCATCCACGCCGCGACTGATCTCTCCGACGGTGGGTTGGCGCTTGCCGCGTTTGAGATGGCCGATAGCGCTGGTCTTGGCGTTTCTCTGGATGTGACCGGAATCGAACAGCTTTTCGGCGAAGACCAGGCCCGTTATCTGATCGCCTGCGGTTTCGATCAGGCCGAAGGTCTGATGATTGCGGCCGGGCGCGCCGGAGTATCGATTGCGCAATTGGGCCGCTTCGGCGGCGACACCGTGCAGTTTGGCAACGCGAAAGCCCCACTGGCCGAACTTTCAGCGCTCTACCGCAGCGCCTTCGCGGATCACATCGCATGACCGGCACCAGGATCGACCTTGCAACCTGGCCGCGCGCCGCACAGTTCCACATGTTCCGGCAGTTCGACCGCCCGCATTACGCCACGACTGTGCGGCTCAACGTGGCCCGCATGATGAACGTGCGCAAGCAAACCGGGCTCTCACCCTTCCGGCATACGATCTGGGCCACTGGCAAAGGGCTCCACGCAGTGCCTGAGCTTTGCATGCGCTTCAAGGGCGAAACGGTGACGCAGTACCGGCGACTTCTTCTGTCGCCCACGATCCCGCTGGAGAACGGCGATTTCCGCTACACCTATCTGGCCTGGAATCCGGACCGGTCGCGGTTCGATGACCATGCCGCCGACAAGATTTCGGATGTCCGCGCCGGCATGCCGCTCAACGCCAATGACGGCACGATCGAGGATGTGGCCTATCTCTCCTGCCTCCCCTGGCTCGATTACACGTCGCTCGACAACGCCCTGCCCAGCGCAGACGACTGCGTCCCCCGCGTCTCGTGGGGCAAGATTGTCGAGGGCGCAAAGGGGCATGAGATGGCGATGACCTTGCAAGTCCATCACGCGCTGGTTGATGGTCGCCAGGTCGGAGCGTTTTTCGAAGCGACGCAATCCGCACTGGACGAGGTCGCGTGACCCCGCTTGCGGGCCACCGGCAGCAAACCTAGATTACGACAAAGAGGAGGGTACGCCCCATGCCGATGCAGGCCCATGAGATCGAAGCGCTGTTGCGCGAAACCTTTCCTGACGCTCAGATCCAGGTGGGCGGAAGCGACGGTGTGCACATGTCGGCGCTGGTGGTGGACGAAAGCTTTCGCGGCATGAACCGGGTCCAGCAGCAACGCGCCGTCTATGCCGCGCTCAAGGGCAAGATGGACGGACCGGACGGCGACCTGCACGCGCTTGCCTTGACCACACGGGCGCCGGACTGACCCTTCTCCGGTGGTGCTTCAACTTATCTATCTACTCGGCCTTCTCCTGCTCGCCGTACTTGCGCTGCGCAGCGTCGGCATGCTCGACCGGCGTAACGCCAGTTCTGTTGTCGCCAGCAAGGAAACCGGGACGCTCGAAGGCTATCTCGCACGGATAGAAGCATTGACCGCCGAGGGGCATGACGAGTTCTTCGTCACGGCGACGGAACAAGATGGTGACCGCTTCGTACAGGTCAGTGCCGGGCGCGATAGCGATCTTGTTCTTCGGTATCAGTTCAGCATCCCGATTACCGACTGGTCCCGCGGCTATGCCGTGCGCATGGAAGCCGAAGCACGCCATCGCGGCCATTTCCCTGTACGACAAGAGGCTGGTCCGATGACCTTTCTCGATGTCGACTTTGACACGTCCGGCGATCACGCCGTCTTCACACGTTGGGTGGTCACAGACGTGTACCGTCTTCCGGCAGACGCGCGGCTTGCGATCACTTGGGGCTGACCCTCTGGCACTTGGCCACAAAGCGAACTATGTCCTAGGAAATCGCTTTGAGGAGGCCTGACACATGACCGCCGAAACCCAGATCAAGGAAACCGTCGACAGCAACGACGTTGTGCTTTTCATGAAGGGCACGAAATCCATGCCGCAATGCGGGTTTTCCAGCCGCGTCGCCGGGGTACTCAACTTCATGGGCGTCGAGTTTCAGGACGTGAACGTGCTGGCTGACGATGCCATTCGTCAAGGCATTAAGGACTATTCCGACTGGCCGACGATCCCCCAGCTCTACGTGAAGGGCGAATTTGTCGGCGGTTGCGACATCATCACTGAAATGACGTTGTCGGGCGAGTTGGACACCCTCTTCGACGAAAATGGCGTCGGCTATAACAAAGAAGCCGCGAACCAGATCCGCGAGCACAACGGCTAGCCTCATGTACGTCGTAACGGTCACGTTTCGTCTGCATCAGACAAATGCGGACCGTTTCCTCACAGCCATTCGGGAAAACGCCCGCCTCTCGCTTGAGACTGAGCCAGGCTGTCACCGCTTCGACGTCGCCGTGGGTGAAGACGGCCCTTCAACCGTGTTCCTCTATGAACTCTACACCGACCGCGCCGCGTTCGAGGCCCATCTCGCGACGGATCATTTCAAGTTGTTCGATGCCACAAGCGCCGATTGGGTCGCCGACAAGGACGCCCGTTTCTATCTGCTGACCTAACCGGCCGCGCGCAACTTGTCCTCGGCGGCTTCAGCGATGTCTTCAGCGCGGGCGGCGAGTTCGGCCATGGTTT
The DNA here is from genome assembly GCA_039193985.1 of Pseudomonadota bacterium. Classification (GTDB taxonomy): domain Bacteria; phylum Pseudomonadota; class Alphaproteobacteria; order Rhodobacterales; family Rhodobacteraceae; genus JAJDOD01. The sequence goes on along the minus strand of JBCCWG010000006.1, from coordinate 46,803 downwards.
CGGACACCTCGGTCGGAATCACGGCAACTTCGCGCGTCTCAGCTACCGGTTTGGGCCGATTCTGAAGCTCTTCGATCCACGCCTCTTGTTGCGCGATCTTGTCTTCCATCGCCTTCATTGTCTCTTCCGAGCCCGCGTGTTTATCGGCCAGCATAAGGCCGGCCATCAGCAGCATGCGCGATTCGGGCAAACGCCCGATCTGTTCCATCAGCGACTTGGCTTCATTGTCCAAAAGGTCGGATGCCGACTTGAGGAAGTGCTCTTCCCCTTCCTGACATGCGACGGCAAAGGTGCGCCCGCCGATCTGGATGTTCACTTCCGGCATCTCACGCCTCCTTCAAGACAGGGTCAAGCGTCGCAAGAATCTCTTCGATTTCGGCCCGTTCCGTTGCCCGTGCCACCCGCAGGCTTTCAATCTCGGTCACCATGGCGGCGTTGACCGCGTCCGCATCTCCCACGCCTTGCGCATTTGCCTCGCGCAGCGCTCCGTTCGATGTGCGCAGTTCCTCATTCACCGCCTTAATGCGCTGCATCTCGCCATCCCGCGTTGCCAATGCCTGTTTGAGGTCGGCCACGGTGGCTTCAAGTCGCTTAACGGTTTGTTCCTGCTTCTCCTTGATGGCACGCACGCGCTCCTCAAGCTGTTGGTTGGCGACCCGTTCGGCCTCCAACTCGGCCTTGAGTGCAGCCGCGTCCCCCGCCTCACCGGCGCTCAGCTTGTCGAGCGCCTGCGCGGCGCGATCCAAGGCCGCCGTTATCCGGCGTTCGTACTCCGAAATATCATCCATATGTCGTCCCAGCCGTCCATTTGGGTTGCGCGTTAACCATTCGAATCGTGGTCGCTCTACAGCCCTTGGACGCAAGAATACCGAAAGCGGACCCCAATTCACCACCCCAATTTGCCAGAGCCTATCGGGCGTCTCTTGCGCTCGGCCCGTTGGGTGCTATCAACCGGCCAAAGCGTCGACAGGCACGGGGGAACGCACGCATGGAAATCGCCACGCTTAGGGAACTGCATCCGGACCATTTCGCCCGCGCGACGGCGATCCGGACGCTGGCGATGGACGCCGTGCAGGCCGCCAACTCGGGCCACCCGGGTATGCCAATGGGCATGGCGGATGTGGCGACCGTTCTGTTTGAGAAACACCTGAATTTCGATGCATCCGCCCCCGATTGGGCCGATCGCGACCGGTTCATCCTGTCGGCCGGTCACGGTTCGATGCTGCTCTATGCACTGCTACATCTGACCGGCTACGAAGACATGACGCTGGAGCAGATCAAAAACTTCCGGCAACTGGGCAGTATCACCGCAGGACATCCCGAATACGGCCATGCAAAGGGGATCGAAACAACGACCGGCCCACTTGGGCAAGGTATCGCCAACGCGGTGGGTTTCGCGATGGCGGAAGAGGCGATGCGCGCCCGGTTCGGCAAGAAAGTCGTCGATCACTACACCTATGTGATCGCTGGCGACGGCTGCCTGATGGAAGGCATCAGCCAAGAAGCCATTGGCCTCGCCGGCATGCAAAAACTGTCAAAGCTGATCGTGCTTTGGGATGACAACAACATCTCGATTGATGGTGAGATCAGCCTTTCCGACATCACCGACCAGCAAAAACGCTTCGCGGCCAGCGGCTGGCATGTGATGGAATGCGACGGGCACGACCCCGAAGATATCGACAAAGCGCTGACCAAAGCCCGGGCGACCAAGAAACCCAGCATGATCGCCTGCAAGACGCATATCGGCTATGGCTCACCCAACCGGCAGGACACGGCCAAAGCGCATGGCGCGCCGCTGGGCGACGATGAGATTGCTCTGACCCGCGATGTTTATGACTGGCCGCACGCGCCCTTCGATGTGCCCGTCGACGTCAAAGCGGCCTGGCGCCAGACCGGCAGCCGTGGCGGCGCCATGCGTGCCGAGTGGGAAGAGCGTTTCGCCACCCTCTCGGCCTCGCGCCAGGCCGAATTTACCCGCGTGATGAATGGCGAACCGCCGCGCAAGCTCGCCTCGACCGTGCGCGCACTGAAAAAGCAGTTGTCCGAGACCCAGCCCAAGGTCGCCACCCGCAAGGCATCGGAAATGGCACTCGAAGTGCTGAACCCCGCCGTGCCTGAGACACTGGGCGGCTCGGCTGACCTGACCGGCTCCAACAACACCAAAACGCCCGATCTGGGCATCTTCAACTCTGAAAACCGCAAGGGCCGCTATGTGCATTTCGGCATTCGCGAACACGGGATGGCGGCGGCGATGAACGGCCTTGCACTCCATGGCGGGATCAAACCCTATGGCGGCACGTTCATGTGTTTCACCGACTATGCCCGCGGTGCGATGCGGCTTTCGGCGCTGATGGGCGTGCCGGTTACCTATGTGATGACCCACGACAGCATTGGCCTTGGCGAAGACGGCCCGACCCACCAGCCGGTCGAGCACCTGGCCATGCTGCGCGCCACGCCCAACATCAACGTCTTGCGTCCTGCTGACGCAGTGGAGACGGCCGAGGCCTGGGAACTGGCCCTGTCCTCCGAACGCACGCCATCGGTGCTGGCGCTCTCGCGACAGGGTCTGCCCACCCTGCGGACCGAACACAAGACCCGCAACCTGACCGCTCAGGGCGCCTATATCCTGGCCGAAGCAACCGCCAAGCGCCGGGTCATCCTGATGGCCACCGGTTCCGAGGTCGAGATTGCCATGGCCGCCCGCGACAAGCTTGAGGCGCGCGGGATCGGCTGCCGTGTCGTCTCAATGCCCTGCTGGGAACTTTTCGAGGCGCAGGACGAGAAGTACCGCCGCAAAGTGCTGCCCGCAGGCCCCGTGCGCATCGCGATTGAGGCCGGCATCCGCTTTGGCTGGGATCGCTGGCTCTTCGGCGAACGCGGCAAGCGCGAGAAATCCGGCTTCATCGGCATGCACGGCTTCGGCGGTTCGGCCCCTGCGCCTGAATTGTACAAGCACTTCGGCGTTACCGCGGAAGCAACTGTCGAAAAGGCCGTGGAGCTGATCAACGGGCGGTGGGAAGCGAGCACGCGGGTCTGAAGCGACCTGCGCATACCGATTACGAACGGGTCGCTCACGCAAGGCTGCGAACGGTGATACAGACGCATAGGTTTTGCGAAGCTTAGCGCACGTCCGCTATGCGTGTCGGGAAGTATCCCCCAGTGATCTCCGCATCAAAACTGACGGAAATTCAATGCCTTGCCGCAGGGTAACGTTGGCCGGGCCAACGGTTTCAAACCCCAACGCGGCATAGAACGGCACCGCCACAAGGGTCGACAAGCAATCCAGACCCCCGATGCCACTGACCGATGCGGTCGAAAAGATATGGTTCATCAACAGCTTGCCGATCCCTTCGCGGACACGCCGATGATCGGTCACGACATGACGCACATGCCCCCACCCGCGCCGTGTTGCACCGCACCCCGCCGGTGCTGCCCGCGTCCAACCACCAGCCCCGACAACCTCATCACCGTCGGTGACGACAAAGTAGGTGCCGGACGCTAACAGTTGTGGATTGGCCTTTGAAATCAGCGGGATCGCCGTCACCAGTACTGAGGGCGGATAGGCCCCCTTGAGCAATGCCGGATAGGACCGACCGAGCAACGCGTCAACGGCGGCAAGATCGGCTGGTGTGGTAGGTCGCACACTAAGGACCGTGGTCATGACACAACATCTGATATCACAATGGGCAGCCATCAAGCCCATAGGACCAAAGATGCCGATTCATACACCCGAGACCGTCCTGAAAGACGGAACCGACGACCCCGATGATGCCTGCGGGCCCTACGAAGCTTTGCTATACAGCGATACTGGCGGCCTGACGCAGTTCGGCGCTTTCGTCGAAATACTGCCACCTGGCTCGGCCTCGGCCCTGCCCCACTGGCATGCAGAGGAAGACGAGATGGTCTATGTGCTCGAGGGCGAGGTTGAGCTACAGGAAGGAACAGACCGCACCCTTCTCACGCCAGGGCATGCTGCAACCTTCAAGGCCGGCGTCGCTGCGGGACATCGGCTGGTCAATACGTCGGATGCGCCGGTGCGTTACATGGTGATCGGCACCCGTGCGACGCGGGACGTGGTGACCTATCCCGAACACGATCGCGTCCTTTACCACAATCGCGACACCAAAACCCGCCGTTACACAACGCTTGACGGCTCGCCTGCCGGCAAACCCTGACCCCGCAACGAAAAAAGCCGCGCAAATGCGCGGCTTCCTGTGTCTCATCCAAAGGCGATCTTACTTGATCTTGCCTTCCTTGTATTCGACATGCTTGCGCGCAACCGGGTCGTATTTCCGTACGGTCATCTTCTCGGTCATGGTCCGCGCGTTCTTTTTGGTCACGTAAAAGTGGCCCGTGTCAGCGGTCGAATTGAGACGAATCTTGATCGTCGTCGGTTTCGCCATGGTCTCTCTCCTCGTAGGTCAGCACACATTGGCGATGACCGGAAAATCCTGAACCCCGGCTTCTATAGGTTAAGCCTGACCTGTCAAGGCCGAAACGAGGTCAGGATACCCCCATTGCCGCATGAACGCGCGCGCGTGTCTCGTCGCTGAGACCCAAGCCTTCGGCGAGTTTGTTTATGTATTCCGCCTCTTTCAGACTATCGACACGGATGGTCATCAGTGCTGTTGCGTATACCTGCGCCGCCATTTGCTGCGACGTGTCGTTGGCTAACGCCATCGGATCGACCGGCGCACCAAGTTCGGCCTCGATAAAGGCACGCTCCTCAGGCCCTGCATCGCCCAGATGCTCCATGATCTTGGCGCGTTCTTCGGCATCGATTTCGCCATCCGCCTTGGCGGCCTGGATCATCGCGCGGATCATCAGCTTGGCGTTTTCCTCCATCGCGTCCGTCGCAGTTGTCGTACCGGTGAGGCTGTCGATCAGGGCACTGGTCTGCTCCGCGCCCCCCGCCATGCCACCACCAAGAGCTGACATCAGGCCCATCATGCCGTCCTGCGCGCCCCCGAAGCTGTCACCGCCGCCCATGAACTGGTCGCGCATCGACTTCAGCTGATCGGTTGGCAGCCCCATTTTCTCCATCATGTCAAAGGCCTGATCGCTCATCTGGTTGAGCTGAGGGTTGTCACGCATGGCGTCCTTGACGCCAGCCATACCCCCCATGTCCTTGAACTTGTCATGCCCTTTCGCGGCGGCAAAACCGACGGCCAGTGTGGCCAATGTGCGAACGAAACTCATGCTGAAATGCTCCCTCTTAGCAACCTCAACAAGCTTAACGACACCTCTTCAATCCGCAAAGCAACAATTCCAGAAGGGAAAGCGCGGCTTCGAGCTCTCTGTGATTACCCAGCTGTTTTGCCGATACCTAAAGTCGAACACACCTATTCATAGAGTTTTGCCGTGTTAGAAAACATCATGAAGAGCGCTTTGATCCGTGTGAGTTTTCTCGCTTGTCTGGTAATCCTTTGGATTATCAGCGATCCAGAGCGTTTCTTTAGCTTCACCGGATTTGTCGTATTCGGTTCATTCAGTGCCTACTGTCTGGGCTACGAAGTCTTCAGATACTGGAAAGACCGCCGGGGAAAATAGGTTTACTCGAAGGGCACGTTTGTCCCTGCGGATTCAACGGGTGGACGCAACACTTTAATCTTATGAGAGAGATGGAGTGTTGAGACATGAAGTATCGGACAAGGACGTTTTACACGGACCAGCAGAAATCAGAGATGTGGGATCGGTGGCAGCGAGGCGAGTCACTGAGTTCGATTGGCCGCAGGTTCGACCGTGCATCATCTTCGATCTTTCCGCATCTGGCTTTGACCGGAGGCATTCGACCACCGGCACGTAAGAGGTCTCGACTGGCGTTGAGCCTTGAAGAGCGCGAAGAGATATCTCGTGGGCTGGCGAAGGATCGTTCATTGCGATCCATTGCCCGTGATCTCAAGCGGTCTCCCTCGACCATCAGCCGGGAAGTCCGCAGAAACGGCGGGCGCAAGTCTTATCGCGCAAACCAGTCATTATTAGCGCGGATGGCCTGTAAGCCGGATTCTGTTCGCCCCGGAGCGTTTTCCGGGGTCTGATGACCATTCATCTGGCCCCGCCGTTACCGACAGGGTCTAGCTGCCAACCCGGGGTTCAGGCCGAAGCATGCCCATGCGAACCCCCTATTCGGCATTGCTCCTGGTGGGGCTTGCCGTGCCGTCCTTGTTGCCAAGTCCGCGGTGGGCTCTTACCCCACCGTTTCACCGTCGCCCTGCATGCAAGGCGGTCTGTTCTCTGTGGCGCTGTCCCTCGGGTTCACGGCGGGTTTCCCCGCCGACCCCGGCCGGGCGTTACCCGGCACCATCGCTTCGTGGAGTCCGGACTTTCCTCCCGATCAGGTTGCCCCGACAAGGCGGTCCTCCAGCCATCCGCGCATGTGCCATACATGAAGGCATGCGGTGCCGTAAAGTCAGCTTTCGTGAAGCGGCCGTGTCGGCGTGCGCCGTGCCGTGCGTTCGGTCACATCCGCCGGGTACTGGCGTGCCAGCCCTGCCATCATCGCCTGGTCGGCCACGCTGAGCGGCCCGGTCTCGAAGGGGCGGAAACGGGACCGGAAGGCCTCCAGCACAACCGCCTCCCCGGCCTCGACCGGATAACCGAAGTAACTGGCATCGCGCAGAAAATCTCCCCGCATCGCCGGTTCCGGCCAGACCGACAGGCCCTTGTCAGCCAGACGTTCCCAATTGAAGTAGGGACCGGGATCGGACTTGCGCTCGGGCGCCATGTCGGAATGCGCGATGACCGATTTCGCGGGCAAATGGTGCCGTTCAAGCAGATCGCCCAACAGCGCCTCGAGGGTGGTCATCAGCGGTTCGTCAAAGGCACCGGTACCGTCATTGTCCAATTCGATGCCGATCGAGCGTGAGTTGATATCCTCATGACCCGCCCAACTGCCTTCGCCCGCGTGCCAGGCACGCTGGCTTTCATCGACGATCCGGTAAAGCGCGCCATCCTTCGCGACAAGGTAATGTGCGGACACTTCGCATTCCGGCGTGCAAAGACGCTCAAGCGCGGCTTCGGCACTTTCCATGCCGGTGTAGTGCAGGACGATCAGGTCAACGCCCACGCCGCCCCTGCGCGACCCGAAGTTCGGCGAGGGACGGTCGATGATCTCCATGAGCTTCAGCCGCCTCGCGCGGCGCGAAACGGTGTCGGGTCCCAGAAACAGGCAAAGCCGTCGCCATCTGGGTCAAGGCCACGACGGTCGCGTTCCGGACCACCCGCTGCGAGGAATGCAGCCTGCGCCTGATCGGACGAGCCGAAATCGGCACAGGCGCTGCGATACCGGTCCTCGTTGAATCGCCCGGACCGTTCATACATCGATTGGCCCACGGGATTGTTGGTGGCCAGCGCGAAGGACACGATGTTCGGGGCCGCACGACCTGTCGGCCGGTCCGGCAAGGCTTGTGGCTGGACCACCTCGAAACTTTCGCGTTGGCGGGCCAGCCGCTCGCGGTCGCTCTCGATCGTCTCGCGTGAACTGACCGCGCCAAAGTCTTGCTCGTCCGAAATACCCGGATTGTCCGTCGCAAGTGGTGTTGTGGCTACTGCGCTTGCACCAGCCGGAGCGGTCTCGTTCAGCACATCCATTGTCTGTTGTGCAATAGCAGTTGCTTCGTTCTGCTCGTCGGACAAACGTGCTTCTAACGCCGCATCCCGGGCGGCCCGCTCGGCGGCATAACGATTGTAATCCCCGAACCCGACACCGCTTGCGTTTGGATTGCTGTCCGGAACACTTGCCGAACAGCCCATCAGCGCCAGCACAGTGCATCCCGTTAAAATTCTGCCAATCATGTTCTGCTCTGTCAGTTTGTTTTGCTTAAATTACCACCAATTTGCCGGTTTGGCCACAAATCCGGCACGGTCTTCGAGAACCTGTGCGACATTCAGCAATTCGCCCTCTTCCCAGGGCTTGCCGATCAACTGCAGCCCAAGCGGCAAACCTTGCCCGTCCAGCCCGGCGGGAACGGCAATGCCCGGCAGCCCGGCCAAGTTAACGGTCACGGTAAAGACATCGTTCAGGTACATCTGCACCGGGTCGTCAAACTCCTGACCAAGCGGGAAGGCCGCCGACGGCGTGGCGGGGGTCAGGATGGCATCCACCCCGGCCTCGAAGACGTCTTCGAAGTCTTTCTTAATCAAGGCGCGCACCTTGCGGGCGCGATTGTAATAGGCGTCATAGAACCCTGCCGAAAGCACATAGGTCCCGATCATCACCCGGCGTTTGACCTCGTCGCCAAATCCCTCGGCCCGGGTCTTTTCGTACATTTCGGTGATGCCATCGCCTTGGCCCAGCTTGGCACGGTGCCCGTAGCGGACACCGTCGTATCGAGCGAGGTTTGATGACGCCTCGGCAGGCGCGACCACGTAATACGCGGGCAGCGCATATTTGGTGTGCGGCAAGCTGATGTCGACGATCTTGGCGCCAGCATCCCGCAGCATCTCGCGGCCCTTGGTCCAAAGCGCTTCGATCTCATCTGGCATCCCATCCATGCGGTATTCCTTGGGGATACCGATGGTCTTGCCGCGAATGTCGCCTGTAATCGCCGCTTCAAAATCCGGCAGCGCCAGATCCGCGCTGGTCGAATCCTTGGGGTCATGCCCCGCCATCGCCTGCAACATGATCGCGGCGTCGCGCACGGTCTTGGTCATCGGCCCCGCCTGATCGAGCGAGGAGGCGAAGGCCACGATCCCCCAGCGCGAGCAGCGCCCATAGGTGGGTTTTAGACCTGTGATGCCAACGAAAGCCGCTGGTTGCCGGATCGATCCACCTGTGTCGGTGCCCGTCGCCGCCAGACACAGGTCGGCGGCGACCGCACTCGCCGAGCCACCGGAGGATCCACCGGGTGTAAGGTCGGTGTTGTCGTTACCGCGGCGCCACGGGTTGACGACATTGCCATAGGTCGACGTCTCGTTTGATGAGCCCATCGCAAACTCATCCATGTTGAGCTTGCCGATCATTACCGCGCCCGCGTCAAAGAGTTGGGTCGTGACAGTCGATTCATATTCCGGCTTGAAGCCTTCCAGAATGGCGCTCGCCGCCTGGCTGGGCACGCCCTTGGTGCAGAAAAGGTCCTTGATCCCCAGCGGGATGCCGCACATCGCGGGCGCGTCGCCTGCAGCCAGCCGCAAATCCGCCGCCTTTGCTTGCTCGCGGGCCAGCTCTGGCGTGTGATGCACGACCGCGTTCAAGGCCGATGCGGCTTCGGCGGCACTCAGACACGCCTCGGTCAACTCCACGCTGGTGATCTCGCCCGCGCGCAGCTTGTCGCGCGCCTCGGCAATCGTCAGTTTGTTCAGTTCGCTCATTTCGATCCCCAAAATCTCTTCAAAAGAGATTTGCCGGTTCCTTCAAAAGGAACCGTCTATTCAACCACCTTCGGCACGGCAAAGAACCCTTCGCGGGCATCCGGCGCATTCGACAGAACCTGGTCCTGCTGGTCGCCGTCGGTGACCACATCCTCGCGCCGTTTGAGGCGCATCGGCGTGACGGAGGTCATCGGCTCGACACCCTCGACATCCACTTCATTCAATTGCTCAACGAAACCGAGAATTGCGTTGAACTCCCCTGCCAGTGCGTCGAGCGCATCGTCCTCGACCTTAATCCGGGCAAGATGGGCGACCTTGCGTGCGGTTTCCTTGTCAATCGACATAAGCCAAGCCTCTTCTGCAATCAGCGGCCCGTTTAGCGTGCGCGCGGGACGATGCCAAGCCTTGCGCGCGCGGGCCCGCCGGGTCAGTCTGCATCCATGAAACTCACCCTGCATCACATCAACCTGTCGACCGACAAAGTGGCCGAGATGGACCGCTTTTATCGCGATGTCCTCGGCCTTGAGCGCGAGGAGACGGGCCTGCCCACGCTTGAAAAGGGCCAGGGCTATGCTGGCGATGTGGCTTTCGTGACCGATGGCGTCATCCAGACCCATATCGCCGAGCGCGATGTTCTGGCGGGTTTCAAGACCGGCGAGATCGTGAACGCCGTGGCCCGAGGCCACGTTGCCTATCGCACCGACGATCTGGCGGCGTTCAAAGCCCATCTCGACGAGGCGGGCATTCCTTACTCGGATTGGGGGCACAAAGCGGTCACCGGGTGGAAGCAGGTCTTTTTCTACGACCCGGACGGCAATGTGATCGAGGTGCATGAGGTCAGCGACGCTTAAGGTACACGCTTCATTGTGCCTCCGCGCCCGAGACCACATGCCGCCGCCACGTCTCGATCATCCAGCCCAGCATGATGCCATTCAGGATGTGCCACAGGAAATGCGTGCCCATCGGAATCGCATCGCACAACGGCTCATCAATCGACCGCGCGGTGAGCGAAACACAGAGGAGCGTCGCCCCGATCGCCAGATTCCGTGACGTCTCGGGCGCGCGGTATCTCAAGAGAAACGCATAGGCATAGATCAGAACCGGCAGGGGCCAGTAAAAGCTGGAGATGTCGAAGAACGGCAAAGCCTCGAACACCGGCGTCAAAAGTGCGGTGTATGGGATGTAAGCCGCAGCACCCAGCGCGGCGAGCCAGGTCTTCATGCCCCAGAAATCCCGGTTTGCCAGAAAGATGTAGGTCAGCGAAAACATCAGGATCGGCGTGGTGTCGAGCGCGGCCGCCCACGGCGTGGCGTGCGTGTGAAAGTGGTACGACCCCACCCCGATGGCGAAGAGGATCACTGCCAGAATGCGCCCCCAGAGCAGGCCTTCGCAGCGCCGCCACATGATGAGCGCCGCAATAAGGAACGCCGCGTTTGTGACGGCATTGATCGGTTCGGACCAATACGACGGGTCGGTCCGTTCGCAATAGGCGTCTATCGATTGTGTCCAGTCCATCTCTGAAAGTAGATCTAGAGTTCTGGCGAACGTCGGGTAGTCTTGCCATCAACGAAAGCATGGGAGGGACGAAATGAATTTCATCTGGCTCGGACACGGCTCAATGCGGATCGAAAGCGGGGACGCGGTCTTGTTGATCGACCCGTGGCTCGAGGGCAACCCCAGCTTTCCCGACGCACATCGTGACGCGGTCCTGGCGGGGGTCACGCATATCCTTCTGACACATGGGCATTTCGACCACATCTCGGAAGTTCTTCCACTTGCCCGTGAAACCAAAGTTCCGGTTGTCGGACAGTTCGATCTTATGAATCATTGGGCCGAGGCGGAGGGTATTGAGACCATCGGCTTCAACAAAGGCGGCACAGTCGATCTGAACGGCGTCGCCGCCACAATGGTCCCGGCCAGCCATTCCTCGACGCTGGGCTTGCCGGATGGGCCGGTCGGGGTGGGCAGCGAAGTGGGCTTTGTCCTGCGCGCCGCGGGCAGATGCGTCTATGTCTCGGGCGACACCGACATCATGGCAGACATGGCTTGGATGGGAGAGTACTACGCCCCGGATGTAGGCATCCTGTCCGCGGGCGGGTTCTTTACCATGGACATGAAGGCAACGGCCTGGGCGGCCAAGAAGTATTTCAACTTCAAGACGGTGATCCCCGTGCATTACAAGACGTTCCCGATCCTCGAGCAGACGGCGGACGACCTGATCGCTGGGCTGCCCGGCGTCGATGTGAAAACGCCGGAGGTGATGGAGTTGGTCGCGCTTTAGTGCAGTCCGTCCTCGCCCTTAAGGGCATTGGTTGTCAGTCCGCCAACGCGCGGCAAGGGCCGCCCACTATCCGTGACTGCAAGGGCCACGAGGATCTCGTCCGCACGCGGCGCATCCGGCACGCGCGCCTCGACGGCATCGAAATGGCTGCGCACGTAAGCCGCGTCTTTGTGGCCAAGCGGCACGTCCAGCGTCTGCCCTGGACCGCCGCGTTTCTTGGCCGAGGGGATCAGAGCCGCACCGCCCCCGGCAGCTTCGCGAAACGGCGCGCCCATCGCCGGGTGCAGGATCGCAGCGGCGTGTTCCAGCTCTCCATTCTCGCCCACCATGGCGGCCTTTCCGTAGCTCTCAATCTGGTCGGGTGGGACACCGAGGGCTTCGACTGCGCGCCGACCCAGAAGCACGCCAAGTTCGGCTCCGAGTTCCACCAACTCGGTCAAATCCTCCTCAAAGCGGCCCGCAAACGAATTTGCGATCACCGCAATGGCGACGGCCTTGCGCGTGGCGGGTGACACGAGCTGAACTGCCTCGCGATGCGTCTCCTCGACCGTGACCAGAAGCTTACGGATCTCCACCGGCACCCCGCCTTACCTTGAAAAACGCCTGCAGCAAGGCGCGTGCCTCGGCCTCGGCGATCCCGTCGTAAACATCGGGAACGTGATGGCATTGCGGGTGGCTGAACACCCTCGGTCCTTGCGCGACACCCCCCGATTTGGGGTCCGCCGCGCCGTAATAGAGCCGGGCGATGCGGGCAGCCGAGATGGCCGCAGCACACATCGGGCACGGCTCGAGCGTCACGTAAAGATCGCAGCCGACGAGTCGTTCCGAACCCAGCTTGGCCGCTCCGGCACGGATGACCTCCATCTCGGCATGGGCCGTAGGATCGCGCCGCTCGCGCATGCGATTGCCCGCCACCGCAAGCACATCGCCAGACGGGCCGATGAGCACTGCGCCCACCGGCACCTCTCCGCGTGCGGCGGCGGCTTCGGCTTCGTGCAGTGCCATCGCCATGTGGCTGAGAAAGCCCGAGTTGGCGTCCTTGTCCTTCATCTTTTTCCAAATACGCAAACCGGCGCTGACCGCAAAGCCCTTCCTGCCACTTTCGGTCTGCGCGCACATTCGCTATGCCCGCCTCATGTCCGACCCGAAACCCGCCAATCGCATCGCCAAGGTCCTTGCCCGGCACGGTGTGGCCTCCCGCCGCGAGGCCGAGAAGATTATCGAGGCCGGGCGTGTCAGCGTGAACGGCAAGAAGATCGACAGCCCGGCGCTGAACGTGACCGATGCCGACAAGATCGCCGTGGATGGCAAGCCGCTTGAGGCGCGCGACCCGCCCCGGCTCTGGCTTTATCACAAGCCGCCGGGCCTGGTGACGACTACGAAGGATGAGAAGGGACGGCGCACCGTGTTCGACGCCTTGCCCGAGGAATTGCCTCGTGTCGTGTCGGTCGGCCGTCTTGACCTGAACTCGGAAGGTCTGCTGCTCCTGACCAACGATGGCGAGGTCAAACGGCGACTGGAACTGCCTTCGACAGGCTGGTTGCGCCGCTACCGTGTTCGTGTGCATGGCGCGCCGACGGATGATGCGTTTGCGCCGCTCCGGGACGGTTTGACTGTTGACGGTGAGCGGTTTCGCCCGATGACCGTCACGCTGGATCGCCAACAAGGGCGTAATGCATGGATCACGGTCGCGCTGCGTGAAGGCAAAAATCGCGAGATCCGTCGTGCGATGGAGGCAATAGGTCTGCCAGTCAACCGTCTGATCCGCACCAGCTACGGCCCGTTTCAACTTGGGAACCTCAAAGCTGGCCATGTCGACGAAGTGCGCCAAAAGATCGTGCGCGATCAACTGGGGCTGGCTCCGGTTGAAGGGGGAAAAAACGGCACCGATCGTCAGAAACGGTCGCGCGCGCCATCGAAGAAAGCGCCGCGCCACAGCCAGGCCTCTGATAAAAATAGGTAATCTTCCTACCACCCGCTATCCTGGGGCAATTTGCCCTTTTCTACATGTTTTTCGGCATCCTCCGGCTTTCGGCGTGCTCGGCTATGGCAAGGCGGGCCGCAATTCCTTATGTTAACGGCGAACAACTGGGGTTTTTGCGAAACGTGGTGCGTCTCGCCTTGGCATTGATCGCCGCCGTTATCGTGGTCGGCCTGACAGCCGTGCTTCTTCGAAGCGCGGCGCGTTCAGTCGAGCGGGTTGCCGGAAGCGATACACTTTCATCAGGGGGAACCATGCAAAAGGCAGCCTTTTTCCTGCTCTTGTGCCTGATCATGTATGTCTCCGTCAGCGGTGGCTCGTAATGGCTGAACGCTTTGGCGGCAAATACAGCCCGGGGGCGGCCAACCATCCGCGCAACCCCGATGGCATGCGGCGCAGCCGCTCGGGTGCGCGGGTGAATTTCCTGTTTATCGCGCCGGTTCCGATGCTGCTTGTCGGCTTCCAGATGGAGCCGACTGGCCTCTTTTTGAAGCTCGCCGCCTTTGGCATCATGATGCTCGCCGCCTGGCTGACCAAGGAAGGGCTGGTCGCCGAAGACGCGTACAATGCGCGCCGTGTCGCCAAGAAACCGGCCATTCCGCGCAAGATGTTCGGCAGCGTCCTGACTGGCCTCGGTCTCGCCATTGCGGGCCTTAGCCCCGAGACGTTCAGCCTCTTGAACCCCGCGCTCTATTTCATCCTTGGCACAGTCCTGCACTTCACCGCTTTCGGTCCCGATCCCCTGCAGGACAAGGGTATGGAGGGGATGAACGAATACCAGACCGACCGCGTCGCCCGCGTGGTGGACGAGGCTGAACGCCACCTGGCCGCGATGAAAGACGCGATCCGCCGCGCCAAGGTGCCCGCGCTAGAGCGCCGGGTCGGCGACTTTGTGGAAACCGCGCGCGGCATGTTCCGCGTGGTCGAAGAAGACCCACGCGACCTGACCAGCGCGCGCAAGTTCCTGGGCGTGTACCTGCTGGGTGCCCGCGACGCGACCGTGCAATTCGCCGATCTTTACGCGCGATCCCAAAACGACGAGGCGCGCGCCGACTACGAAGCCCTCTTGAACGATCTGGAAAGTTCGTTCGCCCAGAAAACCGAAAAACTGCTGCTGGACGACAAGTCCTCACTGGATGTGGAGATCGAGGTTCTCCGTGACCGGTTGGAACGCGAAGGCGTCCGCAGCGAGATTTGACCAGCAAGGAGAGACCCCCATGGAAGAACGCGTACGTCAGGAGGCCGAAAAGTCCTTGGCAATGGTGAAAGAGGTCAGCGAAGCGCTGCTGCCGGAACCGAAACCGGCAAACGAGATCGTCGCATTCGAGGCCGCCGACCCGCAGACCACGGCGGAAATCGAGCGCCGGATTGGCGAGCTCGATATGACCGACACCAACTCCATCGTGTCGTTCGGGTCTGCGGCGCAAGCCGAATTGCAGGAAATCAGCCAATCCATGCTGGCCGACGTGCGCAACAAGGATGTCGGCCCGGCGGGTGACAGCTTGCGCACCATCGTGTCGACCATTCGCGGCTTTTCGATCAGTGAACTTGACGTGCGCCGCCAGCGCTCGTGGTGGGAACGCCTGCTCGGGCGCGCGGCACCGATCCACAACTTCGTGGCCAAGTTCGAAAAGGTGCAGGATCAGATCGACAAGATCACCGACGATCTGCTGGGCCACGAGCATCAACTCTTGAAAGACATCAAATCGCTCGATCAGCTCTATGACAAGACGCTGAACTTCTATGATGAACTGGCGCTTTACATCGCTGCCGGGGAAGAAAAGATCAGCCGCCTCGACAGCACCGACATTCCAGCCAAAGAGGCGGAAGTGCAAGCCGCGCCGGAAGAGCAAGGGGTGATGAAAGCGCAGGAACTGCGCGACCTGCGCGCCGCGCGCGACGACCTCGAACGCCGGGTGCACGACCTCAAGTTGACGCGTCAGGTAACGATGCAGTCGCTGCCCTCGATCCGGCTGGTACAGGAAAACGACAAGTCGCTGGTCACCAAGATCAACTCGACGCTCGTGAACACCGTGCCACTCTGGGAAACCCAACTGGCGCAGGCGGTGACAATCCAGCGCTCGGCCGAGGCGGCTGAGGCTGTCCGCGAAGCCAACGACCTGACGAACGAACTTCTTACGGCAAATGCCGAGAACCTGCGCTCGGCCAACAAGATGATCCGCGAGGAAATGGAGCGGGGCGTCTTCGACATCGAAGCCGTGAAGAAGGCCAATGCCGACCTCGTGGCGACCATCGAGGAGAGCCTTCAGATCGCCGACGAAGGCAAGAAGAAACGCGCAGAGGCCGAGGTCGAACTGCAGAAGATGGAGTCCGAGCTCAAATCCACCCTCGCGGCCGCCAGCGCCCGCAAGGATGGAACCGGCACAAATGCCGGGGAGAGTGTTCCGGCCTGAGCCAATGCGCTGTCTCCGGGGTCTGGCCTTTGGTGCGATGGTTTTGCTCCTCGCCGGGTGCGATCAGTTCGGTGATGGGATCGGTGCCAGTGTTACACCGGCGCCGCGCCCTTTGCCCGTGATCGACACGCCCACGGCCGAGAGCCAGGCCATGACCAACTACTACGCGCGCGTCGAAAGGGGGCATCGTGTGCGCGGTCTTTTGCGCGTCGATGGCGGTGGACCCGATGTGCCTTTCGACGACCGCCACCTTGCCGAGACATTCATGAATATCGCCTTTGCCCGCGAATTCAGCGATGTCGGCGACGCGCTGGTGCGCCGCGAAAGCTCAAGCATCCTGCGCCGATGGGAAGAACCGGTGCGGATCGAGGCGATGTTCGGCGCCAGCGTCGACCCGGCGCAGCGCGCCGATGACCGCGCTGCGATGCGGCGCTTTGCGGACCGATTGGCGCGCGCCACCGGCCATCCGGTCAGTTTTGTCGATCGCGGCGGCAACTTCCGGGTGCTGGTCCTGTCCGAGGATGAACGTCAGGTCGCGGGCCCCACGCTGCGCCGCCTGATACCCACCATCCGCAACCGCGAGATCGACCTGATCGAAAACCTCGACCGGGCCAGCTATTGCCTGGTACTGGCCGCCGACCTCGGGGATGACGGCCGCATCTCGCAGGCAGCGGCAGTGATCCGGAGCGAGTTGCCCCTGCTTTTGCGCCAATCCTGTATTCACGAGGAACTGGCCCAGGGGCTCGGGCTGGCCAATGACAGCCCGGAGGCACGACCCTCGATCTTCAACGACGATGACGAGTTTGGGCGGCTGACGGCGATGGACGAGTTGATGTTGAGCATCCTTTACGATCCCGCTTTGCAACCGGGGATGGAAGCCGAGCAGGCGCGACCGATAGTAAGTCGATTGGCGCGGGCCCGGGCCGGGCCGAACTTTTGAACGGAGCCAAAGAATGACACATTCTTTGTCTCGATTTCTGACGCAGAAATCGTTCGCCCAAAGGGCGATAGAAAATGCGTCGTTTTCTCAGGCATTTTCTGTGTCAGAAAATGCATATCACGGAGGGGCCCATGGGCATTCTTGATTTTCTGACCGGCGAGTTCATCGACGTCATTCACTGGACCGATGACACGCGCGACACCATGGTCTGGCGCTTTGACCGCGAAGACCACGAGATCAAATACGGCGCCAAGCTGACGGTCCGCGAAAGCCAGGCGGCGGTTTTCGTTCATGAGGGGCAACTGGCGGATGTGTTCCGGCCCGGGCTTTACATGCTCGAGACGAACAACATGCCAATCCTGACGACGCTGCAGCACTGGGATCACGGGTTTCGGTCACCGTTCAAGTCCGAAGTCTACTTCGTTTCGACCCGGCGGTTCACCAATCTTAAATGGGGCACCAAGAACCCGATCATGATCCGCGACCCCGAGTTTGGGCCGACACGCATCCGCGCCTATGGCACCTATACCGTCAAGGTCACCGATCCGGGCAAGTTCCTGGTCGAGATCGTCGGGACAGATGGTGAATTCACGATGGATGAGATCAGCTACCAGATCCGCAACATCATCGTGCAGGAATTCAGCCGTGTGATTTCATCAAGTGCGATCCCGGTCCTCGACATGGCAGCAAACACCAAGGACCTTGGCAAACTGGTCGCGGAAGCGATCTCCGAAACCATAGCGGCCTATGGCATCGAACTGCCCGAGCTTTACATCGAGAACATCTCGCTCCCACCGGCAGTTGAAAAGGCATTGGACGAGCGGACGTCGCGCGGGCTGGTCGGATCCCTTGACGACCATTTCCGCTACAAAACAGCCGAGGCCATGGGCCACCCCGGAAGCGGAGCGGGTGAGGCGATGAGTATGGGGATGGGCGCCGGGATGGGCATGGCCATGGGTGGTGCGGGACCTTGGGGCCGTGCGCCCGCTGCGCCGACGCCGCCACCGCCACCACCTGTCGAACACGTCTGGCATGTTTCCGCAGGTGGTGAGACGACGGGTCCGTTTTCCAAGGCCGATCTGGGCCAGATGGCCGTGAAAGGCGACCTCACCCGCGAAAGCTGGGTCTGGACGCCAGGACAGGACGGGTGGCTGCACGCCGAAGACACCGAATTGGCCGAGCTGTTCACAGTGGCACCCCCGCCGCCGCCCACAGACGGGTGACCATGGTTGCGAAACCCAGTTCTGGCCCTGATCTCTTCCGGGCGCTGCTGATGCCGAAGGCGTATTGCGCGCATCCGGCCCTTTTCGTCATGCGAGCAGGAAAGCGGGATGGGCACTGAAGAACACCGGTTCCCCTGTGACAACTGCGGCGCGGACTTTCGGTTCGCTCCCGGCGAGGATCAGCTGGTTTGCGACCACTGCGGTAACACCCGAGCAATCGAGAGCGGGCCGTGGAGCCGATCCGAAGCCGTGGTCGAACTCGACCTTGTAAGCGCACTTCGGGCCGGAAAAGGGACGGCGGAAATGGAGGAGACGCGCACCTCCACCTGCCCCAACTGCGGCGCCCGGACCGAGTTCGATGCCGCCGTACATGCCAAGGAGTGCCCGTTCTGCGCCACGCCGGTCGTGACCGACACCGGCACATCGCGCCAGATCAAACCAGCAGCCGTCCTGCCATTTGTACTGGACGAAGGCGAAGCCCGCGCGGCCATGACCGGGTGGCTCGGCTCACTCTGGTTCGCGCCCAACGGTCTAATGGACTATGCGCGGAAGGGGCGGAAAATGTCGGGCGTCTACACGCCTTGCTGGACCTTCGATGCCGACACGCAGTCCAGCTATCGCGGCCAGCGTGGCACGGTTTATCACGAGCGCCGCACGGTGATGCGAAATGGCAAGCGCGAGACGATCAATGTTCCCAAAATCCGATGGCGGAGTGTCAGCGGACGGGTGTCACGGTTTTTTGACGATGTGCTGGTCGTTGCCTCGACCGCCCTGCCCGACCGGTTCCGTCAAGGCCTGGTTCATTGGGACCTGACGCGACTTGAGCCTTATCAACCCGAGTTCCTCGCCGGATTTCGCGCGGAAGCTTACACCATCGAATTGGAAGACGCGTTCCGCGAGGCGCGCGACATCATGGACCGGCAGATCCTGCGCGACGTCAAGTTCGATATCGGCGGTGACCGCCAGCAGGTCGAAGATGTCGATACCAAGCTCTCGGACATGACATTCAAGCACATCCTCGCGCCGGTCTGGATCGCCGCCTACAAGTTTCGCGGCCGGTCCTTCCGGTTTGTCGTGAACGGCCAAACCGGGCAGGTGACCGGGGAACGGCCGTGGTCAGCCTGGAAGATCACTTTCGCGGTGATTGCCGGGCTGATCATCGCTGCGATTGCAGGGTATCTTTATGCGCAGGGTCAGGCGGGCTGAGCCGGGTGATCAGTGCAGGCGCACCAGCCTGTTGCCGGCCATCAGATGCGTCTTTCGGTACTCGGTCTCGCCACACCGAAAACTGAACACAACATCCGACTGGGTCCGCGGACCCGCCAGGCGTTCGATCATCCATCGCTCCATCACGCGCTCCGCGTCAGGCGTTGCCGCATTCACCAAATCGACCGAGTCCCGGGTCGGCGCGGCTAAAAGCGCACGGTTCCACCCGCGGTCCTGCATCACGTGTGAGATCAGAAAAGGCACAAAGAACAAACTTGAGCCCAACCAGGGGCAAGTCTGCAAACCCAGCGACACCACACCATCGTCGGAGGACGACATGACAACACCATCGGGCAGAAGCTCGACAAAGTTCTGCTCGGCAGCGGCAAAGATCTCTTCCGGCGCAAAGCCGGCGGCGCGCACGACGGCTTCACTCAACGTCGCCAACCCCTCATCCTGATCCGCCAGAATGACCGTGACCAGATCACCCGGGCCCTCGCCGATCATACTGTCTGTGTGACTGTGCCCGGTGGCCGCAAGATAGTCGCGGTGACGCAATCCGGGATACACATCATTCAGTGAGACTTTCGGGGGGGCTACGGCGCGTTGGGCAAGTTCTACGAAACTGTGAACCATATCTTCGGCGGCACTTGGTGTCGCGCTCAGCACCTCGTGCACAAGGTTGCCAAGGTTCAGAACCAGCTCTCCCGCCTCGGGATGCGACAGCGTCAGTTTGAATGGCTCGCCCTTACGCTGCACCAGATCAAGACCGGGCAGAGCCGCTTCCAAACGGCGCACAATCAAGACCCGAACTTCTTCGGGCGACAGCGACGACAACGCATAGGACGGATACATGGCACACCTTTCGATACAGGGTTATCCTGCGCCGGGAATACGCCCAAACTTTGAAGCGGATGAGGAGTTGCTGTGAGAAGAAAGCGCCCTTGTCAGCGCTAACACCACAATCTAGTCAGAGGCGTAAATGGGAGGTTCACCATGATACTCTGTGCTGGCGAAGCTTTGATCGACATGCTGCCGCGCGAAACGACCGACGGCGGATCGGCGTTCGAGCCGTATGTCGGCGGGTCTGTCTTTAACACCGCCAATGCGCTGGGTCGTCTCGATCAGAAGGTGGGCTTTTTCAGCGGCATCTCGACTGATTTCTTTGGCGAGATGCTGATCGAGACGCTTCACGCCTCAGGGGTGGATACGCAGTTCACCGCGCGATCCGACCGCCCGACCACATTGGCCTTCGTCAAACTGAGTGACGGACACGCCACTTACCTTTTCTACGACGAAAACAGCGCCGGGCGGATGCTGGCGGAAAGTGACATCCCCGCGATGACGGATGAGATCAGCACCCTGTTCTTTGGCTGTATCTCACTTGTCCCTGAACCTTGCGCCGCCACCTATGAGGCACTGATGCGCCGTGCGGGCAAGTCGCGCGTAACCATGCTGGACCCCAACATCCGCGCCAGTTTCATCCAGGACGAAGACGGGTATCGGGCGCGCCTCGACCGAATGCTGGCGATGGCCGACATCGTCAAGGTCTCGGACGAGGACCTGACTTGGCTCCGGGGCGCCGGCAACCTGGTTGAAAAAGCACAAGAGGTTCTCGCGATGGGCCCCGCCATAGTCTGCGTCACCGAAGGGGCGCGCGGCGTGACCGGATACACGGCAGATGGCAGCATCTTTGTCCCCGCGCCCAAGGTGGACGTCGTCGATACGGTTGGCGCGGGCGACACGTTCAACGGCGGCTTCCTGACCGGTCTCACAGAGCTGGATGTCTTGAATAAAGACACTGTGCGCAATCTTTCCACTGATCACCTGAAACAGGCCTTGACCCTGGGCGCCCGTGCGGCGGCGATCACCGTCAGCCGGGCCGGAGCCAACCCGCCAACACGGCATGAGTTGTGAGGGCCCTTGTCCAGCGCGTCACCTCGGCCAGCGTCACCGTCGAAGGTGAAACGATTGGCGCGATCGAGGACGGTCTGCTGATCCTGGCCTGCGCAATGGCGGGCGACGATGAGGCGACTTCAGCCAAACTGGCCGGAAAGATCGCCAAACTACGCATCTTCCGCGACGACGAGGGCCGCATGAACCGCGCGCTGCTCGACACTGGCGGCGCGGCCCTTGTCGTCAGCCAGTTCACGCTGGCCGCCGACACATCGCGCGGCAACCGGCCCGGCTATTCGACAGCCGCGCCCCCCGATCTCGGCGAATCTTTGGTACAGAGCTTCGCCGACGAGTTAACAGCCCTCGGTATCACCGTCGCGCAAGGTCGCTTTGGTGCCGATATGAAGGTCGCGCTGGTCAATGACGGCCCGGTGACGATTTGGATGGACACCGAAACCTAAGGCGCGAGGGGGGCCGTCATCGCATCTCGCCAACCCCTTCGCCCGCCGCAAAGTCGCGTATAGGCTGAAAAACGCGGACGCCAGACCTTTTCGCCCGCGTCCCCGCCTGCCATAAGGCGCGCAAGATGACCAATCGGATCGCAGTCTATATCGGCCTGGCGATACTTCTGTTTCTGGCGCTGGACTATGCGCTGGGCCTGGGGATCGCATTGTACCTCGCCCGGCGGTTTCTCGATCTGATTGGGCTTATCGCCATTTGGCGCTGACGAAAGACACCGAGAGGGAGAAACATTCATGTCTGTCAAAGTTGCAATCAACGGGTTCGGTCGGATTGGCCGCAACGTCCTTCGGGCCATCATCGAATCCGGTCGCGAAGACATCGAAGTGATCGCCCTCAACGATCTGGGCCCGGTCGAAACCAATGCGCACCTGATGCGGTATGACAGCGTCCACGGGCGTTTCCCCGGCACTGTGAAGTCCGGCAAGGACTGGATCGATGCCGGTCGTGGCAAGATGAAGGTCACCGCCATGCGCAACCCGGCCGAATTGCCGTGGTCCGACGTGGACGTGGTGCTGGAATGTACCGGCATTTTCACATCAAAGGAAAAGTGCGAGGCCCACCTTGAGAATGGATCGAAGAAGGTCCTGATCTCGGCCCCAGGAACAGATGCGGATGCGACGATTTTCTAGGGCGTGAACCACAAGGACCTGAGGAAGTCGCATAAGGTCGTCTCAAACGCGTCCTGCACCACCAACTGTCTGGCCCCGGTCGCCAAGGTTCTGAACGATGCCATCGGCATCAAGAAGGGCTTCATGACGACGATCCACAGCTATACCGGCGATCAGCCGACGCTGGACACGATGCACAAGGATCTCTACCGCGCGCGCGCCGCGGCGATGAACATGATCCCGACGTCAACCGGTGCCGCTAAGGCGGTCGGGCTGGTGCTGCCGCAACTCAAGGGCAAGCTCGACGGCGTGGCCATCCGCGTGCCGACACCGAACGTGTCGGTCGTCGACCTTACCTTCGAAGCAAAGAAAAAAACTACGGTGGAAGATGTGAACGCAGCCATCAAAGCAGCGTCCCGTAAGGCGCCGCTCAAGGGTATCCTTGGCTATACCGAAGAAAAGCTCGTCTCGAACGACTTCAACCACGACCCGCATTCATCGATCTTCCACGCCGATCAGACTAAGGTGATGGACGGCACAATGGTCCGCATTCTCACCTGGTACGATAACGAATGGGGCTTCTCGAACCGGATGTGCGACACGGCAGTTGCGATGGGCAAGCTCATCTGAGCGCACCGCCGCTGACCGGGACGTGAGACCTGACTGCACGCGGCCTTGATCCGGGGCCGCGATTTCCGTAAGTTTCGCAACGTTGTACCAGTCCTTGGGGGAAACATGATCCGGCTTGTTGCGGCTTTGTCGCTGGCATTCGTTGTGGCCGCACCCGCTCTTGCAGCGGCGTCAGATGCCAAATCGCGCAAAAAACTGTTCGAACGCCAGTCGGCCATCCTCGACAAACGCAATGCGCAGCGCCAAAGCGCCCGGGTCCACCTCGCGCCGTCAGAGGTGAGGATACCCGGCGTACCCTCCTCCGAGCCGATCGTGAAATACAGCGGCGCCCATCGCAGCAAGTTCGAAAGTGCCGCCCGCGAAGCCGCCCGTCGCCACAGTGTGCCCGAAGACCTGTTCTTGCGTCTCGTCACCCAGGAAAGCGCCTGGAACCCCAGCGCGCGGTCTCACAAGGGTGCCATTGGCCTTGCGCAACTGATGCCGGGAACAGCCTCATATCTGCGTGTGGACCCGCATGACCCGTTGCAGAACCTCGAGGGGGGCGCGCGCTATCTTGCTGAGCAGTATCGCAAGTTTCGGTCGTGGCGTCTTGCTCTCGCGGCCTATAACGCAGGTCCGGGGGCCGTTGAAAAACACAACGGCGTGCCGCCTTACAGGGAAACTCAGGGCTACGTTCGCGCCATTCTCGGCAGCTGACGCGCGGCTTTTCATCTTGCCGTAGTTGCGCAAAACACCCACCTAGGTGACAGTCGGCAGTTAAGGGGCAGCGCAGCACCATGGCCAAGAAATCCAGCGGACGGGGACAGCGCGACCTGCGCGTCAAGGTCAAGTCCGCACGCGGACGCAAGCTTTCGTCCACCCGCTGGCTGGAACGTCAGTTGAATGACCCTTACGTGCGCCGTGCGCGGGCCGAAGGCATGCGCGGGCGTGCCGCCTATAAGATTCTGGAACTCGATGACAAGTACGGCTTTCTGAAACCTGGCGCGCGTGTCGTCGATCTCGGGTGCGCACCCGGTGGCTGGTGCCAGGTGGCCGTTGCCCGGGTCAACGCACTTGGCGACAAAGCGGGACCGCAAGGCACTGTCCTCGGCATCGACCTGCAAGAGGTCGAGCCGATCGCAGTCGCCGAGTTGCACCAGCTCGATTTCCTCGACGATGGCGCCGATGACAAGGTCAAGGCGTGGCTTGGCGGGCGGGCCGATGTCGTGATGTCGGATATGGCCGCGGCTTCCTCGGGTCACAAACAGACCGACCACCTTCGCATTGTGGCGCTTTGCGAAGCGGCAGCGGAGCTTGCCTATGACGTCTTGGAGCCCGGCGGCACTTTTGTGGCGAAAGTCCTCGCTGGCGGTGCGGAGAGCGGCTTGCAGGCGCTTCTCAAGCAGCGTTTTGACAAGGTGGCCAATGTCAAACCACCCGCATCCCGATCGGACTCGTCGGAAAAGTTCGTTGTCGCCACGGGGTTCCGAGGTTAGCCTTTTGCGTTACCACGTCAGCCTTTCGCCCATTATGTGATGCTGATAGGCCGCGTGCAGGATCGGTTCGACCAGTCTGCTGTCGAGAGCTGTTTCCGCCGACCTTTGGAGGATGTCAGCGATCAACGTACGATCGCCCAGCCGCCACCCGACATTTAGGAGACGGTCGTAAAAGTAGCCCTGTTCGTAGGTGCCGGACGGCGGTGTGACCGTCAGCAACTCTCGCGCCATCTCAAGTGCGAGGTCGGTTTCCGCCTTTGAACGCTTCTCGTAAGCCAAACTGGACACAGCGTGGGACAGCGCCGCGTGGTACTTTTCGGCCCCGAGGCGGCGTTTCGCCTGACGAAGCGCCTTCTTGCGGTCATCTTCCGACATCTCCGCCGATAGCAATATGCCCCAGTGTCTTGCGTCGCTATCGGTCCGGTCCAGCAGTCGCGCGACGCGCTTGATTTCTCCGAGCCGAGGATACTCCTCAACCAACAAAGCCACGCGGTTGCTGATCGCCGTCTCGTCCTCCATGTTCGCGATTGCTTTTTCCACTCTTTTAAGGATGCGGCGCATTTCTTGCTCAGGCGCACCGATGTCGCTAAGTGCGAGAACCAAAAATCGGACATAGGGACCATCCGGATCGACATCGTTCCGCAAAATCTCCATGGCCGCATCGGCGACATCGCGATGACCTGCGTCAGTCGCCGCAACCACGACCTGACGCAGATCGGAAACGCGGCGATATGGATCGTCGGCGGCTCTGGCGCGGTCGAACATCTCGTTCAAAACCTCACGCGCAAATTCGTTGCTCTTCGCAAACCGGACCAACCAGCGAAGATAGAAAACCGGCACCTCGCCCATGCCTTCATAGATCTCCAACGTGCGCTCAGCGCCTATCAACTCGATCATCGTATCGCTGAGGGTTGAGCGTCTTGACCCATCCACAGGCAGGTCCTCTAGCACCCGGCGGGCGGCATCCTTATCACCGACAGTCAACAGAATGTCGGCAGCAATAATCCGGTCCAAGCGCGTGCCTGTTGGCGGCAACAAAAGGTCTCGCAGCACCGCGATCCGGTCGGGGTCCTGCGTGGCGACAGGGCTGAGATTTCCGAGACCGGACACGCCTGCCATGTGCAACATTGCGGATGTGGCCCAGAGCTGCGCGCGCCCGTCCAACGCCTCTTCAATCGCTTTGCCGTCCTGGAATGCCTCGATCAGACGATAGTTGCTTAGCGTCAGATCGACGATACTCTCGGCCCGTTCGCCGTGCACGCCGTGTATGTTCTGTAGCCTGAGCCCAAGCGCTCGTGCATCCTCCAATCGCCCGATCTCCGCAAGGATGCTGACACCCTGCGCTTGTTGACTCATCCGGAATCCATCCATCCCAAGCGCGAAGCCGATATCGGCAAGGCAATCGGTTGACGGTGCAGCACGGCAGGCGGCAATGTCGGCGTCCGAAGCATCCCCCCAGAGCGGCCCGGCACAGACCAGCGCAATGATACAAAGAATCCGTCTCATACCGCACAATCTACAAGCAAATGCGGCAACAGCTTGACCAAACGCTTTTGACCTTGCCGTTCGGAGCACGTAGATCAAAGAAAAAGAGGCTTCGGTGCAGACCGTCATTTTCATACCCGCGCGTTACCCCTCCGTCCGGTTTCCAGGCAAACCGTTGGCCATGCTCACCGGTGCGACCGGCGAGGCCCGTTCGCTTATCCACCGAAGCTGGGATGCGGCACGCGCTGTGGAAGGGATCGACGCCGTTTATATCCTGACGGATGACGATCGGATCGCCGACGCGTCCCGCGCGTTTGGCGCGGACGTTTTGATGACATCGGAAGCGCCCCGAAATGGCACCGAGCGCTGCGCCGAGGGCGTGGCCCTGCTCACCCCACCGCCAGAGATCGTCGTCAACCTGCAAGGCGACGCGCCGCTGACCCCGCCGCACTATGTGGAAGCGTTGGTCGAGGCCTTGCGGGCCAACCCAGAAGTTCAGATGGCGACCCCGGTTCTGCGAACCGAACCCCAACACCTCACAGCGCTTCAGGCGGACCGCAAGGCGGGGCGCGTCGGCGCCACCACCGCTGTCTTTCAGCCAAATGGCGACGCGCTCTACTTTTCCAAGGAAGTGCTGCCCTTCGCCGACAAGGCGTCTGAGACCGGTATACCTGTGTATCACCACGTCGGATGCTATGCCTTCCGCGCCGAGGCACTGGCACAGTATCCCGCCTTGCCCCAAGGCCCGCTCGAACGCGCCGAAGGCTTGGAACAACTCCGCATGCTGGAAAACGGCATTCCTGTCCGATGTGTCGAGGTCGAGGCGCGCGGGCGCGCGTTCTGGGAACTGAACAACCCGTCCGACATCCCGCTGATCGAGGACATCATGAAACGCGAGGGCATCGCATGAGCGTCACCGTCGGCACCACGACCTTTGCCCAGGACGCCCCGTTCGTTCTGATCTCGGGCCCCTGCCAGCTTGAGAGCCTTGACCATGCACGGATGCTGGCAGAACGGCTGTCCGGCCTCTGTGCCGAGCACGGCATCGGCTATGTGTTCAAGGCCAGTTTCGACAAGGCCAATCGTTCCAGCCTGACCGGCCAGCGCGGCCCCGGCATCGATGAAGGGCTCACGATCCTGTCCAAGATCCGCGCCGAGTTCGGCTGCCCCGTTTTGACGGACATTCACACGGTCGAGCAATGCGCGCCCACTGCCGAAGCGGTGGACATACTGCAAATCCCGGCTTTCCTCTGCCGCCAGACTGACCTCTTGCTCGCCGCCGGAGAAACCGGCGCGGCGATCAACGTCAAGAAGGGCCAGTTCCTTGCGCCGTGGGATATGAAGAACGTCGCCGACAAGGTCGCGTCGACCGGAAACGAGCGCATTTTGCTGACCGAACGCGGTGCCAGCTTTGGTTACAACATGCTGGTCAGCGACATGCGCAGCCTGCCGATCCTGGCCGAGACCGGATACCCTGTGGTTTTTGACGCCACGCATTCCGTGCAACTGCCCGGGGGCCTTGGCACATCAACGGGCGGTCAGTCCGAATTCGTCCCACCGCTCGCACGGGCCGCCATCGCCGTCGGCGTCTCGGCCGTGTTTATCGAGACCCACGAAGAGCCGGCCCGGTCCCCGTCGGACGGGCCTAACATGGTGCCGCTTGACCAGATGGACGCGCTTTTGGGCAAACTCACCGCGCTCGACCGGGTCGTCAAGGGACACGACTGACGCCGCTTGTGCGAGACCGGTGTTTGACCTATCCCCGCCTCATGACGGATGAAAGCGATATCGGGCATGTGCGCACCGCCCTCGCCACCGATCTGACGGGCCTGCAAACCCTGACGGACGCGCTTGACGGAATGGCAGATGATATCGACAGGTCCCTCGACCTGATCGCTGCCATGAAAGGGCGTTTGATCGTCACCGGCCTTGGCAAATCGGGGCATATCGGAACCAAGCTGGCCGCGACGTTTGCGTCGACCGGAACGCCTGCCTATTTCCTGCATCCTGCCGAGGCGAGCCATGGCGATCTTGGCATGGTCCAGCCTGAAGACGTGATCCTTGCCCTCTCATGGTCCGGTGAGACGCAGGAACTGTCTGACGTGATCGGCTATGCCAAGCGGCGCAGTGTCCCGCTGGTGGCTCTGACGGGCCGAGTTGACAGCACCCTGGCCAGAGCCGCCACGGTGGCACTGACGTTGCCCCAGGTGCGCGAGGCCTGCCCGCATAACCTTGCTCCGACGACGACGACCCTGCTGCAACTTGCTCTCGGCGATGCGCTGGCCATCGCGTTGCTGCAGCGCAAGGGATTTACCGAGGAAAGCTTTCACGGTTTCCACCCCGGCGGGTCGCTTGGCGCCCAGTTGAAGCAAGTGGACGAGATCATGCATAGCGGCGAGGCCTTGCCCCTGGTCTCAACCGACACACCTGTGATTGCCGCAATCTCCGAACTATCCGCCAAGGGTTTTGGCATCGTGGGCATCACCCGGGACGGCGCGCTGGCCGGTGTCATTACCGATGGCGATATTCGCCGCTATCTGGAACGCAACGCCGAAGCCACGATGCAAGGCGCATTGCATGATACGACTGCCGGTCAAATCATGACGGTTGGGTCCGTTACCTTACGTGCCGATATGCTGGCGGGCGAAGCAATTGCCACTTTGCAGGGCAAACTCATTCAGGCGGCGTTCGTGCTCGATGGCGATGCGCCCGTCGGGCTGGTGACCATGCTGCGCCTTCTCAATCGCGGCGCAGCCTAACCCATACCCCCGCCAATCAAGCGCTGCGCCAGGCTGCGATAGGCATCCGGCACAACGCCGTCACCCAAAGCCACGGGCGTTCCCGCATCTCCGGCCAGCCGCACGTCGAGCGACAGGGGAATCTCACCAAGGAATGGAACGCCCATCTGCTCGGCCTCGGCCCGCACGCCGCCGTGCCCGAAAATGTGCTCCTCATGGCCGCACTTCGGGCAGACATAGCTCGACATATTCTCGATCAGACCCAGAATCGGCGTATTCAGCGTGCCGAACATGTCGATCGCTTTGCGCGCGTCGAGCAGCGCAACGTCCTGCGGGGTCGATACGATGATCGCTCCGGTCACTTCGGTTTTTTGACAGAGCGTCAGTTGAACGTCGCCGGTCCCGGGCGGCAGGTCGATCAGCAGCACGTCAAGCTCGCCCCACTGCACCTGCCCCAGCATCTGCTGAAGGGCGCCCATTAGCATCGGTCCACGCCAGACAACGGCCTTTTCCGGTGCCACCATGAAGCCAATGGACATGAGCGTAACCCCATGCGCCTGCAAAGGAATTATCGTTTTCCCATCAGGTGAGGCAGGGCGTTTGTTGACCCCCATCATCTTGGGCTGCGACGGGCCATAGATGTCGGCATCCAGCAAGCCGACCCGACGCCCCTCGGCGGCGAGCGCTACGGCAAGATTGGACGACACCGTCGACTTGCCGACCCCACCTTTGCCCGAGCCGATGGCTATGATCCGGTCCACACCGGACACCTTTTGCGGTCCGCCCGCCTGCGGCTTGGGATGGCCACCGATCTTGAGCGAGGGCGGCTTGGGCGCGGCGGGTGCCGGGCCGTGCGCTGTCAGCACCGCCGAGACCGAACTTACGCCATCCAGAGCACCGACCGCCGCCTCTGCATCCGCACGCGCACCTTCCAACTGCCGGGCCATGTCCGGATCGTCCGCTTCGATCACGAATCGCACCGCGCCTGCATCAATTTGCAGGGCCCGCACCAGGTCACGCGACACAAGATCGCCGCCACCGGGCGTTGCAACCGATTTCAACCTGTCAAGGATGACGTCACGCGTTATCGCCATTTTCGGCACCTTTTTTCTCTCACTTGCGTCTTTTGAACCCGGAACCGCCACAGACGCAAGCAGGGCAGAGTCGTCTGATGAACATTTACGCAAAGTGCAAACTTTACATAAGGTTAACTATGACGCCCCTGCATGGCTGCATTGCAGCATACGGTATTGTGCAAGCGCAGCATTGGCTTATCTTTATCCTCAACGAACACATCTAGCTCGCCACGAGCGACGTACAAAGGACAACTCACATGGGCATTCGTTTCGGCGGTCTCGCTCAATCATACAACCGGTTTCGTAAATACCACGAGACCCTGAACGAACTGAATAACCTGGGCGACCGTGAACTTGCTGACCTTGGGCTCAACCGGTCGCAGTTTCGCAAGATTGCACAGGATGCCGCGGCACGCGGTTAACAAGCTTCGGGGTTCCTACCTCCTCCCTGGAATCTCGTTGGACTCGACGGCGCCTACCTCCTCCCTGGCGTCGTCGGACCAAATACCGCCCGACAGCTTCGGCTCAGGGCAAAAGACGCAAAGAGCATCCTCCTCCCTTTTTGCTCTTTGTTAAAAGGCGGCGGCGCCTACCTCCTCCCGGGCGTCGCCGTTACTTTTTACAGGCCATCGCATCCGCAAAACTGGACCGTCCCCGATGTGGTCCAATCGGTGTCGCGTCAAAGCGCGATCCATCCCATCGAACCGCGAGTATCTGCGTCCAACCGGCGTCAGCCACAATGATCTCGGCGGCACCCGCACAGTTTCGAATGCCACCTGCGATATCCCGCTCACCAATCTTGTGGTTGGTCACGCCCTGGAATGAGGCTTCAAGCTTAAGCTCATCGGGCCGAAACTCGTATATCCGAAGGGTCTTGGCCAGATGGGGCCGATCCACGAAAATCAGTTCCACTCGTCCATCCCCATCGATGTCAGCCGCGCCCACGCCAGCAGGGGCAAGCCAGCGGTTGCGCGTCCCGATGAAATCGTTCGAAGCGACCAGCCCGTCCGCATCATAAACCGACAGGCGCGCACCCAGACTTGCATCCGCTTCAACCACGATCACTTCGCGGTCACCGTCCCCATCGACATCGAAAAGCCGTGGCGCAGTATCCTCAAAGACACGGGTTTCCGGCAGCGTGATGCGCAATCGACGCCCATCTGACGTATCCATAACCAGCGATCCATGCTCGATCGCGTCGCCAAGCACACCATGGGCGTACCGCGTCGTCGGATCATCATAGCGCGCGCGCTCGATATCCTGGCTCAGCGCTGGCCCTGCCAATGCCAGCCACAGCGCAAGGGCTCGGATCAAATCTGCTTTTCCGGCATCTGTACGACCAGACCATCAAGCGCGTCGCTGACCTTCAACTGGCAAGTCAGGCGCGATCGGGTCGGATCGGGTTCAAACGCAAAATCCAGCATGTCCTCTTCCATCGCATCGACCTTGGGCAGTTTTTCGACCCAATCGGGATGCACATAGACATGACATGTGGAACAGGCACAGGCGCCGCCGCAATCGGCCTCGATGCCCGGAATACCGTTGTCGCGGGCGCCTTCCATGACAGTCAGGCCGTTTGCGACATCGACCACGTGCTCGGTGCCGTTATGCTCGATATATGTGATCTTCGCCATGATCTCTCCGTAACTCAACCGCATTGTACCTAGGCTGCATTTGCGGCGCATTCCAGCCCTGAAATGCAAGGGCTACAGCCTGCCGACGAATGTGTCCCTCGGCAGGTTCTTGCGGCCATGCGTCTCTACCGGGCACGCATTCATGGAATCTTCAGAAACCACCCCGAATGATAGGCGAGGGAGCAATTGTTTGGATTTGCGGACGCACGCTTTGCCTCATCCAAAAAATGTTCTAACTTTGTTCTCATGCCTGCTTATCCGACCTGGCCCCGTCCGCCGGCCTGCCTGCCCCATGACCAGTTGGACGTTCCCCCCAACGGCGCGCGAATCGCCGTGGCCGGTCTTGTGCTGGTCCGGCAGCGGCCTGGTACGGCCAAGGGCGTGATTTTCATCACGCTCGAGGATGAGACGGGGATTTCCAACATCATCGTCTGGCGCAAGATGTACGAACGCTTCCGCCGCGCAGTCATCGCGGGCCGCGCTCTCAGGGTCACAGGGCGGGTACAGCGGGAAAGCGGCGTCACCCATGTCATCGCCGAGCAAATTGAAGACATCTCCTGGATGCTCGACGATCTCGTCCGGCCGGAACCAACTCGCGCCGCGTATCAACCCTGAAAAAGCGGAAGCGCCGTCGTATCCTTGAGCTCTTCCATTACGAATGAGGCGCTGACATCCGCCAGCTCGACACGCCGGATCAACCGCTGATAGAGCCTGTCATACGCTGCCATGTCGGCCACGCGCGCGCGGATCAGATAGTCGAGGTCCCCCGACATCCGGTAGGCCCCGATGATCTCCGGCATCTCCCGCATTGCCTTGGCAAACCCGTCAAGCCAGCCCGGTTCATGACGGTTCGTCCGCACCAGAATGAACACCGAAAGCCCCAGCCCCAGCTTGTCACCGTCCAGTAGGGCGACCCGCCCAAGGATTACGCCAAGCTCTTCCAACCGCCGAATGCGCCGCCAGACCGCGTTGCGGCTTAACCCGACCGCTTCACCAATCGCGTCAAGGTTCTGCCCGGCATCGCGTTGCAAAGCACCCAGCACACGGCGGTCGAGGTCATCGATTGTCTCACTCATGACCCAAAGCATGTGAAAAATTCCTGCAAAACGCAACAAACATGATCATTTTTGGGATCTCATCTCCGCAAAACGATGACACTTTCCCGAAAACGCCGGGAGAATACCAATGATCGCACGCCTCTTCACCAACCACCCCGCCCATGTGAATGAAACCTACCTTGAGCACGCCGGAGTCGCGGCCCGGTTCTCGCTTACCCTGTTTACCGCCGCATTTGCAGCGCTCGTCCACGCAGTGATCCCAGGCCTGTGCGAACGCACCGCAAGTCGGCTCGTTGCCAAATTGCACGATCAGCTTCAAGCAAGGCACTGAGCCGCCCTGCTCTTGCCTTGCTGCATTCCACAAACTGCCACATTACCCGGCGACAACTGCCGCAAATGGGAAGGGATTTGTGGCAATGAAGTTTCGCGATCTGAAGTTCAAGGCGGGCAAAGTGCATGACGTCACGCTGGCGGATGTCCATATGCCAGTGCGATTGGGGCACCGAGACGCCCAGAAACTCTTTGCGGAACCGTTGAAGCAACAACTGGCGGCAATGGCCCTTGGCACCGTCATGGGCTGCATGCGCCGCAAACGCGCCAATGGCGACGTCATCGGCGTAGATCTCTACCTCGGGCTGCGCCAACCGGGTCGCGCCGCGCTCGAAACGGTGGCCACCTTGCTCGAGGGGCTTTCGGCCCCCTGCGGTTCATCCATCCGTTTCAGCGACGGACCCGGTACACCGATGCTCTTCGGTCGTGCCGAAGGGTTGGAACTGGCCATCGCGAACGACGTGACGCCGGATGCCGATGCACGCCGTGATCTTGCCGCCCTCTGTCATCAGGCCATTGCCAATATCGGCGTCAACCGCGGTTGGATCGAGAAAGACGGGCACACGCGGTTCTTCTTCTATGGTGAGGATTTCGCGGCCATGCGCCAAGACCTTGCCCGCGTCCTCTCGGATCATCCCCAGTTCCGCGATGCCGCCCTCAGACGTCTCGCCTGAACCTGTACGATTGCCAGCACCCGGGTCCTTGCCTATAGCTTTCTCCGACCATCCGAGAGAGGCGCAAGATGACCGACACCCGTACCGAGACCGACAGCTTTGGCCCGCTTGAGGTGCCGTCCGACAAGTATTGGGGCGCCCAGACCCAACGGTCACTGATGAACTTCCCCATTGGGTGGGAAACCCAGCCCGTCGCCATCGTACGTGCGTTGGGTGTGATCAAGCAAGCTTGCGCCGAGGCCAATAAGGCCAGCGGCAAGCTGCCTGCCGAGATTGCCGACGCGATGATCCAGGCCGCCTCCGAAGTGGTGGCGGGCGATCTCGACGCGCATTTCCCGCTGGTTGTCTGGCAGACCGGCTCGGGCACCCAGTCGAACATGAACGCGAATGAGGTGGTCTCGAACCGTGCGATCGAAATCCTTGGCGGTGAAATGGGGTCGAAATCGCCCGTCCACCCGAATGACCATTGCAATATGGGCCAGTCGTCGAACGACACTTTCCCGACCGCAATGCATGTCGCCACCGCGATGACGGCGCGCGATGTGTTGTTGCCGGGGCTGGAAAAGCTTCACGCCACGCTCGAGGCCAAGGTCGAGGAGTTCGAAGGCATCATCAAGATCGGCCGCACACACACGATGGACGCCACACCGCTGACGCTGGCACAGGAGTTTGGCGGCTATGCCCACCAGGTGGCCAAATCCATCGAACGGATCGAGGCCGCGCTCGGGGATATATGCGAGTTGGCCCAAGGCGGCACTGCCGTCGGTACCGGGCTGAACACACCGCATGGCTGGGGCGAGGAAGTCGCCGGGAACATGGCGCGCATCACCGGCATTCCCTTTGTCACCGCCCCTAACAAATTTGAAGCGCTGGCGGCACATGACGCGATGGTGGCCATTTCCGGCGCACTCAAGACGGCGGCCGCAGCGCTCTTTAAGATCGCGAACGATATCCGCCTTTTGGGCTCCGGTCCGCGCTGCGGCCTATATGAGTTGCTGCTCCCTGAGAACGAGCCCGGTTCGTCCATCATGCCCGGCAAGGTCAACCCGACCCAGTGCGAAGCAATGACCCAGGTCTGCGCACATGTCATCGGCAATGATGCTGCCGTCGGTTTTGCCGGCAGCCAGGGGCATTTTGAACTGAACGTCTACAAGCCGATGATGGCCTATAACGTACTCCAGTCGATGCAGCTTTTGGGCGACGCTGCCAGCGCCTTCAATGACAACTGCGTCGCGGGCATTCGGGCGAACAAGGACCGGATCGAGAAGCTAATGCGCGAAAGCCTGATGCTGGTCACGGCACTGGCGCCCACAATCGGCTATGACAATGCAACGACCGTGGCTAAGACCGCGCACAAGAACGGCACGACGCTCAAGGAAGAAGCCATCGCGCTCGGCTTCGTTGATGCTGAAACCTTCGACAAGGTCGTGCGCCCTGAAGACATGATCGGCCCCAAGTGAGCAAGATCGTCAACCTGAACAAGGCCCGGAAATCGCGCGCCCGCAATGCGGCCCGCAAGACAGCGGAAGCGAATGCGGTCAAGTTCGGACGGTCAAAAGCCGAGAAGAAAGCGGCCCGCGCGGACGCCGAACGAAAGACGCGTCAGCTGGACGACCACCAGCGGGAATGAGCCGACCGGTCAAACGTTCCCTCACACTCCGGGGCCACCGCACAAGCGTTTCGCTGGAGGATGAGTTCTGGCGTGCCTTTCGCGAGATCGCCGAGGAACGGGATCGCCCGATCAACGACCTTGCGGCCGAGATCGACGCGGCCCGCAATCTTGAGACCGGGCTTGCCACGGCAATCCGATTGTTCGTCTTGTCATACTACCGGGACCGTTAAGGAACGCTTCACCAAGATCGGTGAGCGTCTCTTCATGAGCAACACGAGCAGATTGGTTCCCGCCGAAGTCTGGATGCAGCAGGTGTTTGAGGCAAAATCGGCCCGCCAGGGCGGCGTTGTCCGACGCAGCCGACGCGACATCGAGCGGACCGCAGGCTGGCCAAAATTCGAGGCCGAGTTGCGCCGGCGCGGCTATCACGCTGTTGAAATCTCGGACCAGGTGGTCGTTTTCTGCAACAATGCGCCAATTCGGATCCTGTGCTGAAAAGCTCTGAGAGAGCTTCTCCCAAAACTATTCAGAATGGTTTTGCCCTCAAGCGAATGCCATCGCGCGCTCTGACCGTCAGGTGCGCAACCGGCACCGGTGTTTCGATAGGATCAAACTGGAATGCGGCCATCAATACCGCAAGAAGAACAGTCGCCTCAGCCATTGCAAAACCGGCGCCGGGGCAGACGCGGGGACCTGCGGAAAAAGGCAACCAGGCCTCGCGCGCAGGCCTTTCCCGCTCCCATCGCCCGGGATCAAAAACGTCTGGCTCGTGCCAAAGTGCCTCGTGACGGCCCAGATGCCAGGGCGAGATGACGATTTGCGAACCTTGTCTGACGTCCCGATTTCGAAAGACTTCCGCGGACGCCGTCTCTCGCACGAACATCGGTACCGGCGGATAAAGCCTTAGCGTTTCGCGGATCACATTGCGGGTGGTGGGCATCTTCGACAGCGCCGCGATCGCAGGGGCCGCCATAAACTCCCGTGATTCCTCGGTTACGCGGTCTCCCCACTCAGGTGCCGCGGCCAAACACCAGAGCGCCCAGCCGAGAAGCGCCGCACTGGTCTCGTGCCCCGCGAGGAAGAAGATCGCAACCTGATCGACCATTTCCGCTTCGGAAAACCGCGCTCCGGTCTCGGGATCCGGTGTCGTCATGATCTTGGTCGCCAGATCATCGGGGGCCGTGCCGGTATCGATCTCGCTTTGGCGCGCGGCCACGAGTTGTGTCACAAGGTCCCGCAGTCGTGCGGCAGCCTCGCGGGCTGGTCTTTGATGCCGCACAGGCCACCACGGGACCAAAGCCGACGCCGTTGCCACCGGCTGTACGCGCTGGAACGCACGGAACGCCTGATAGGTTTCGTTTGCGACACGGTCCTCGATCGTACGGGAAAACAGCGTGCGAAAGATTACGTCGGCGGTCGCGTGGCTCGCCATCGCTTCAACATCCAGCACCCCGGGTTCCATCCGGGAGACGGCGGCAATTGCGGCGTCCAGCATGCCGGGAAAGCTGTCCTTCACGCGCCCGCCTTCAAAGGCCGGGTCGATGATCCGCCGTTGATGCGCCCAAACGTCACCGTTGGTGATGAAGACCGACTGCCCCAGCAAAGGGCGCAACCCCCGCGTCACCCGATCCGACTTGGGAAAGTCGCCTGGGCGGCGGATTAGAACCTCGCGTACGAGATCCAATTCGTTGACCAGGTATGACCGGAAAAACGGCGTGCGAAACTCGGCCATCTTCGCGCGATAGAGGTGTTCCGGTTGCGCCGACAGAATGTCTTTCCGGAACAGCTTCCAATACCGCCAGAGCGACACGCGCCCGGCCCGTGACGCGGGTTTCGGCGGCTTCATTCCAGCGTCGTCGACGTAAAGCGCGACGCCCGGACATCGATCCGGCTTTGCGATGATTTGCGTCCCCGGAACCGGTCGCCCAGTGTCAATGGCCCCGCTGTGATCCTGAAATAGTCATAGTCACCAGGCATGTCGAAGGCGCAAAGATATTGGAAATGCAGACGGAAGTACCGGTATCGCAGCTTGCGCAACGTTTCGGGCTTCAGCGTTTTCGAGAACGCTGCGGAGATCACAATCGGCCACAACTGCTCGGTCTTCGGGGCGACGCCCGACACTGCGACAGGTTCGGCAAGTGCGAAGGAACAGCCGTCACCGGGCGCCGAGACGTCAAGCCAGGCGATATCCTCTGCGGTAGACAGCTCGTTCAGGTCCCGCCTCAGTCGATGCGCTTTGGGCAGGAAACTGACCATCGGTATCACCTGCCCAAGGGTCAGCAGCGACAGTGAGGGGCGGGTCCCGCTGTATCCGCTTTCACGAAGCAGGTCGGCAACAAGCGACACGGCAAGCTGCGCGCCCGAGGAATGCCCGACAATCAGCACCTCTTCGACGTCCTCGCGCAAGGCAGCTTCGACACGGTGGCGGAACTCGACCAGCCGCGCTTCGATCTCATCAGGATAGGCCCCCCACCGAGACGCGGTATAGGCATAGTCCTGCATCAGGTAATACGCGAAGGTTTTGTCATCGACGCTCTTGAACCAGCGCAGGATCAGTACGGTGACAGGTAAGAAGACCCCCCAGAACAAGAGCGCACCGAGGAATCCTAAAACACCTGCGTCAGTGGCCGGTTCGAACCCAAACAGCCCCACAAAACCAGCGATGCCGCCGACGATCAGATTGCCTGCCAACCTGCCGAGGATCGAGGCCACCCACATAGCCAACCCCAACTGCAACAGCAGCATCGCCACTGGATAGAGTGCTGCCAGGACCGGCCCTTTGCGCAACCACGACAAGCGCCTGAGCGTGCCGGTCGAAATGTAGATCCACGCCGTCTTCGCAAGCGCAAGATACGTCGACAGTAGACCGCCCTGCATCGAATTCTGAACGAGGTCGTGCCAGACCAGAACATCTATCTTGGTCTGAACCTTGCCCCCTTCCATCTCGGCGCGGACCTGCCAGCCGGTCTCGCTTTGGTCGGATTTCTGTTCTATGCGAAAGCCCGAGATCAGGGCCTGCTTGCGACCCTCTGTCCTGTAAAGCTCGCGGTATCGTCTGGGCGGATAGGGGTCATAGCCGGGGAGATAAAACACCCGGCGTCGCGCCACCTGTGTCTCGCCCCTTTGCAACATTGCCCAACACTAGCGAACCGTCAGCTAAGCTGAAAGATCAATTCTGCCCGACCTATCCGAACTGTTGCAAGACGGGGAACTGTTCGTTCAACCACCAAGCAAAGTCCGTGAATTTGCCGGTCATCATAAGCAAGCCCACCGTCCAGAGAAGCAAGCCCATGATCCGCTCAATCCGCTCCATGTGCTGCTTCATCCAGGCCATCAGGCCTTTCATCGACGGGAAGAAAGCTGCAACCAGCATGAACGGCAAGCCAAGCCCTATCGCATAGGCCATGAGCAGCGTCGTGCCGCGCGCCACGTCCGCCTCGTTCGCTGCAATTGACAGGATCGCGCCAAGGATCGGGCCAATGCAGGGCGTCCACCCAAAGGCAAAGGCCAGGCCCAACACATAAGCGCCAAAGGCTGAACCGCCCCGGTCGCCCGCGTCCATGCGCATCTCGCGATCCATGAAGCCAATACGGTAGATACCTATGAAATGCGCGCCAAAGACCATGATAACCGCACCCGCGGCGATCACAAACCAGTCCTGGTTCATCAGAAAGAAGCGCCCAAAGGCACTGGCGGTAAATCCGAGAATCAAGAAGACCGTCGACAACCCCAGAACGAAGAACGTCGCCGAACCCAGCGCACGGCGCCGGGTGCCCCGGTCTTCCATGTCATTGACCGTCACACCGCTCATATAGGCGATATAGGGCGGGACGATGGGCAGCACGCAGGGGCTGAGAAACGACAGCACCCCCGCCATGAGCGCAATCATCATGGCCGGCAGCAAACTCGCGTCGAAGATGTCTATTCCAAGCATGGTCGTCCTTGTCGCCCGAGGGACAACATAGCAGATTGCAACGGCGCGTCATTGCACCAGATGTCACAAGTCGGTGGACAAACTGTAACACGAGGCTTAGCGATGCGTTCCAATGACTTACGATGACACGCTCGACACAACTGGGCTTCTCTGCCCGCTGCCGGTTCTAAAGGCTGCAAAACGGCTGCGCGGAATGACGCCGGGTTCAACGCTGAAGATCACCGCAGACGATCCCGCAGCCGTAATCGATGTGCCACATTTCTGCGCAGAACAAGGTTACACCCTGCTGTCCTCCGACGATGCGGATGGCGTGCAGACCTATCTGATCCGGAAACCGTGACAGTCTCGGGCGCCCTAGCGCCCGATTGACCACCACCCCTTGCGCCGCGGTTTTGCGGGCTGATCCGGTTCCGGCTCGGCTGCCGCCATGGCGGGTTCGGGCGTGGGCTCGGGCTCAAGCGTCGGCTCTGGTACGGGCTCAGGCGCAGGTTCCGTGACCGGTTCCTCGACGGCGACTGTCTCGTCGACAGGCGCAACCTCGGCCTCGGGTTCCTTCTTCTTGCGCGTCCGGCGGCGCTTGGGCTTCTCAACCGGTTCTTCCGCTGCCTCGACAGGTTCGGCTGAGGGTTTTGACGGCTCGGTATCCACCTCCGTCGCATTCGCCGTGTCTGCATCGGCGGCCGCTGGTGCCGGTTCTTCCGCATCCTTCTTACGCCGCCGCGTGCGACGACGCTTTGGCTTGTCTTCCGCTACCTCAACAGCCTCAGGCGCCTCAGCTTCAGATGGCACTTCTTCTGCTGGCGCTTCCGTTTCGCTCTCGCCGCCGTCCACAGACGCTGCGTTCTCGCCGTTCTGGGCATCCCCGCCCTTGCCGCGACGCCGACGCCGACGCCGGCGCTTCTTGCGGGGGCGATCCTCGTCGGACGGCGCATCGGCCTCGAGCGCTTCCGTCTCGGCCTCTTCCGCCGCGATCTCCTCGTCCAGATCCTCCATCAGCGACGCATCGACCGAGACGACCTGTGCAACCGCTTCGACGCGGCGCGTCGCGGTCTTGAACTTCTCGACCGTGAACTCGGGCGCGATCAGATGTGCATCTGCCTCGAGACGCACGGCCATGCCGTAACGCGTTTCGATCTGAGCGATATGCTCGCGCTTCATGTTCATCAGGAAGTTCACGATGCTGATCGGAGCCTTGACCAGAACCTCGCGCGACCGGCGGCGCACGCCTTCTTCCTCCAACTGGCGCAGGATCGTCAGACCGACACTGTCATCCGACCGGATCAGGCCAGTACCGTGACAGGCCGGGCAAGGCTGCGTCGACGCTTCCAGCATACCCGGGCGCAAGCGCTGACGCGACATCTCAAGGAGGCCAAAGCCCGAAATGCGGCCCACCTGGATGCGGGCACGATCTGTCTTGAGCCGATCCTTGAAGCGCTTTTCAACAGCGGTGTTGTTCTTGCGCTCTTCCATATCGATGAAGTCGATCACGATCAGACCGGCAAGGTCACGCAGGCGCAACTGGCGGGCCACTTCTTCGGCCGCTTCCAGGTTGGTCTTGAGCGCTGTTTCCTCGATGGAGGCTTCCTTGGTCGCCTTGCCCGAGTTCACGTCGATGGCCACCAGAGCCTCGGTCACGCCGATCACGATGTACCCGCCCGAGCGCAGTTGCACGACCGGATTGAACATGCCCGCCAGATAGCTTTCGACCTGAAAGCGCGCGAAAAGCGGCATCGGGTCGGCATAGGGTTTCACGTTCTTGGCGTGGGACGGCATGATCATCTTCATGAAGTCCTTGGCCGTGCGATAACCCTCGTCGCCCTCGACCAGCACCTCGTCAATCTCGCGGCTGTAAAGATCGCGGATCGACCGTTTGATCAGGTTGCCTTCTTCATAAATCTGCGCAGGCGCAATCGATTTGAGCGTCAGTTCGCGGATCTGCTCCCACATGCGCTGGAGGTACTCATAGTCGCGCTTGATCTCGGTCTTGGTCCGTTTGGCCCCCGCGGTGCGGATGATCAGACCAGCGCCGGTCGGCACTTCGATCTCACCAGCGATGTCCTTGAGCTTCTTGCGGTCGGCTGCGTTGGTGATCTTGCGGCTGATGCCGCCGCCCCGGGCGGTGTTGGGCATCAGGACGCAATAGCGGCCTGCAAGGCTGAGATAGGTGGTCAGGGCCGCGCCCTTGTTGCCACGCTCTTCCTTGACGACCTGCACCAGCAGGATCTGGCGCACCTTGATGACTTCCTGGATCTTGTAGCGGCGCGTGCGCTGACGGCGCGGACGACGGATTTCTTCGGCCGTGTCATCGTCGGCGACAGCCTCGATGGTTTCGTCCTTTTCCGACGCTGTATCCATGGCGACATACGGTTGATCGTCGCCATCCGTCTCGGCAGGTTCGTCGACATCGACGACATCCATCCCGGGAATATCCCGCGGGTCGGCATCGGCTGGTGCCGCTTTCTCTGCCGGGGCTTCCGCCTCGGTGACAGGCGCATCAACGGAATCCACGGCGGCATCAGCGGTTTGTTCTGCGCCCCCGTCAGCATCCCCTTCGGCGGCATCGCCCTCGGTCGGGGCGTCGGTCGATACCACCGCATCCTTGGTTTCTGCGTCAGCCGCTTTGCCGCGCGACCGGCGGCGGCGGCGTTTGGGTTTTTCTTCCTCTTCCGCTTCCTCACGGGCAATCGCCATTTCCTCGGCGATCAATGCCTCGCGATCCGCGACCGGGATCTGATAATAATCCGGGTGGATTTCCGAGAAGGCGAGGAACCCGTGGCGGTTGCCGCCATAGTCGACAAACGCCGCCTGCAGCGAAGGTTCGACCCGCGTTACCTTGGCGAGGTAGATGTTTCCGGAAATCTGACGTTTGTTTTCGGATTCAAAGTCGAACTCCTCGACCTTGTTTCCATCGACCACCACAACGCGCGTCTCCTCGGCGTGGGTGGCATCGATAAGCATTTTCTTTGACATGTTGACTTTCTGCGCAACACGATCCTTCGCCCTGGTGGGGCCAGTGGGTTGAAGTTGCGGCTTAAATTGAAGGCGACAGGACGCTGATCGCGCGACAGCAAGGGGCCCGTCAGGGACGGGTAAACGCTTGCTGTGTGCCACGCGCGCGTCATCGCGGTTCTTACTCCGGCGCCACGGTGGGCGCCCGTTCATGGCCCGGCGGAGCTGTCTCACAGCGCGGGCAATTCCGTTCTGGCCATTCGGCCAATGAAAGCGGGACCAGAGACCGGAGCTTGCCGGTTAACCTTCTGGAACAGCGAAACTTTTTTCGAGGCTGCGCGCCAAACCAACCGGGCGCCGAACCTCTGGGATCAACATAAGGGGTGGCATGCATAAATTACAATGACGAATTTCCAGTGCCTTGGAAACGCCACATTCTAACGACCCGAACTGCCCCAAAACGAAACGCACTGGCTCTCTGGCCGATCGGTCTCCGGCCAAATTGAGACCATGACAGTTGCCAACCTTCTTGTGGCACTCATGCTGGCGCAGTTCGTGAATTCAACCGTCACCGCGTTCATGGTCACGTTTGCCGTTTGCCTGGTCAGCTTTGTCCCGCCTCACCTCACTGCAATCACACTCAGCCTCGCCTATAGCGAGGCCGAGGCGATGGGCGCCTAGAGGTAGTCCGACCGCTGAAGCCCGTACTTGGCCATTTTTTCGTTCAGGGTCCGGCGTGGCAGGCAAAGCTCTTCCATTACGTTGACGATTGAACCACGGTGGCGCCGCATCGTGTTGTCAATCAGCATCCGCTCGAACGCTTCCACGTATTCCTTCAGCGGCTTGCCTTCGGTCGTAACAGTGAAATCCGCCGCTTCCTCATTGTCAGCCATCAGAAGCGACGCGATGGTCCCTGAGCCACGACGGGACTGCAGCACGGCGCGTTCGGCGATGTTGATCAGCTGGCGGATGTTGCCCGGCCAGGGTGCCTGCAGAAGCTGTGCGGCTTCCTGGGCCGAAACCTCGGGCGTTTCACACCCGTATTCGTCGGCATATTGATCCGAGAACTGCTGGAACAGCATCAGGATGTCTTCGCCGCGCTGACGCAGGGGCGGCAGCGTGATCTTCATGGCCGCCAGGCGATAGAAAAGATCGGGGCGCAGCGCGTCTTCGCAGGTCTTGCCTTGTTCTTGAAGGTTGCAGATCGCGACGATCCGCGTCTCGGCGGGCGTGCCCTGTTCGTTCATCCATGACAACAGGCGGGCCTGAAGCGGTTGCGGCAAGCCCTCGATGTCTTCCAGAACCAGCGTGCCACCCCGGGCCTCTTCCAGCAGCGGCATCGGATCGCCGTCTTCGACCGGGCCAAAGAGCCGCTTTGCCAGTGCTTCCTCATCATGGGCCGCACAGGAAAACAGAACAAACTTTTTGCCCGCCTTCGCCCCCACGGCGTGCAGCGCATGGGCGACCAATGTCTTACCGGTGCCGGTCTCACCTTCGATCAGAACATGGCCATCGGCCTGCCCCAGATCGAGGATGTCTTCGCGAAGACGCTCCATCACCGGCGACGCGCCAATGAGTTTTTTCATGATGCCGGTGCCGTCGCTCAGTTCCTTGCGCAACGCGC
Organism: Pseudomonadota bacterium; assembly: GCA_039193985.1. Lineage (GTDB taxonomy): Bacteria > Pseudomonadota > Alphaproteobacteria > Rhodobacterales > Rhodobacteraceae > JAJDOD01. The sequence goes on along the minus strand of JBCCWG010000006.1, from coordinate 3,204 downwards.
GGTTGTCGAGCGTTAGGCGGCGCGCATTGGCAGCCTTTTTCGCCAGTTCCGTCATCTTGTCAGGGTTGAATGGCTTTTCCAGAAAATCGAAAGCGCCGACATGCATCGCCTCGACTGCCATCGGCACATCGCCGTGGCCGGTGATCATGATCACGGGAAGTGCGCTGTCCACGCTCATCAACCGCTTGAGGAATTGCATCCCGTCCATGCCCGGCATCTTGATGTCGCTCACGACAACACCCTGGAAATCGGGGGTCAGTGACTTCAGCGCTTCTTCCGCCGAGCCATAGGTCTCGGTATCAAATCCCGACAGTGCCAGCCACTGGCTGATCGACTGCCGCATATCCTGTTCATCGTCGACAATCGCGACTTTCATTGGATGGCCCATACGCCGTTCTCCGTCTGTCATTCCGCTGCCTGCGTCACATTCGCCGCAAGCGGCAGGGTGATTTCGAACACTGCCCCACCGTCCTGACCATTTCGTGCGGTCAAGCGACCGCCAAGGTCGTTCACGATACCAGATGAAATGGCAAGACCCAGCCCGACGCCGTCACCGGGCGCCTTTGTGGTGTAGAAAGGTTCGAACAGGTTATCGAGGTCCTCGATCCCCGACCCGTTGTCGCGCACCGTCACCATTGCAGTGTCTCCTACGGTCAACAAAATCTTCACCTCGGGCGACTTGATGCCTTTCGTGGCATCGAGAGCATTGCGCAAAAGGTTCACCAGGACCTGTTCCAGCCGAATTTTGTCGGCCTGAACATGAACCGGATCGCGCGGCAGTGAGGCCGTGATTTCGACATCGCGCCGCCTCAGTTGCGGCTCCATCATCGAGAGGGCTGATGACACGGAATCCCTTGCATCTATGGACTCAACGGCATCCCCGCCCTTGCGGGCATAGGATTTAAGCTGGCGCGTAATCGCCCCCATGCGTTCGATCAGATCATCAATGCGCTGGAAGGACGACAGAGCTTCGTCCAGCCTGCGCCGCTGAAGCAAAAGCTTGGCGCCCGCGAGATAGGTCTTCATGGCGGCCAGGGGTTGATTTAATTCGTGACTGACAGCTGCTGACATCTCGCCCAAAGCGGCCAGTTTCGAGCTTTGTTGCAGCGTCTGCTCGGCCACTTCGAGGTGCCGCTCGGCCTTTTCGCGTTCGGCAATTTCCCGCTGCAGCGCCAAATTCAACTGGCGAAGTTCAGCCGATTCACGCTGGAAGAATTTGAGACGTGACGTCGTTTTTCGGTTCGCCAGATAGAGCACCAGCGTCATGAGAATCGCGAAACCCATGATTTCCAGCGCCAGAACCGTATTCACACGCTCCCACACACCCGCATAAGTCGTATAGGACGTGATCCGCCAACCTTGGAAGCCGATCCGGCTTTCCTGACGCATCACCGCCTCGCCCTGCACATAGGCATCTGCCGGCAAGGCCCCCCAGCGCGCTGTCGCCCGGAAGGCCCGTTCAATGGCATTGGGCACCGAGCGTGCCTCCAATGCCTCCTCTTCGGTCAGTCCGCGCCAGCGCGCTTCGGTGGCCAGAATAATCGTTCCGTCCGTATCGGAAACGATCACGGCATCGGTGAACCCCGCCCAGGACGTTTCAAACTTCTTAAGATCGACCTCGACCATAATGACACCGATCAGGGAGCCATTGCTCTCAATCGTGCGAGAATAGGCAAAGATGCGTGCCCCGGATTCCAACAAGCTTGTGGTGAAAACCGTGTCGTTAGAACGCAATGCGTCAACATAGTAAGGCTCAGACCGGTGCACCGAACCGATCAGGGCGCGGTCGGTCGCAGCAACGGCACGCCCGTCCTTGTCCATCAGCAAAAGACCCTCGGCACCGATTTCATCCCGGTACTCGATAAGACGCTGGCTCGACTGGGAAAAATCACCTGAATTCAGCGCGCCAATCAAGGTCGGATCGCGGGCCAGAAGTTGGGGCACGATCTGGTTACGCTGCAACTCGCTGAGGATATTGCCGGAATAGAGCGCGAGGCGCACTTCGGCCCTGCTCCGCGTCGACTCCGTGAACCGCTCCGTCAGGTATTGATTGGTGAACCACACGGTAAACACCGCCGTTGCGATCAACACGATCATCAACACACGCACCCGCCACGGCGTCAGAACGGGCCGAAACTCGGGGTTTTCGGACGACGACATATCTTTAAGTGTAGTGTCGGGCGCGCGTTCGCTCAAGCGCTCACCCCTGCACAGGCAAGTGCCGTGAAGAGGGCCGCACCGTCAACCATTCCCAAATGTCCGTCAGCAGCACGCTCCGGATGCGGCATCAGACCAAGGACACGGCGGTTTTCGGAAAGCACACCAGCGATGCGATCCGTTGATCCGTTGAGGTCTTCGGCATAACGAAACGCCACGCGATCCTCGGCATTTAGCGCGGCCAGAGTGTCGTCGTTGACGACATAGTTCCCATCGTGATGCGCCACCGGATAGACGACCTGCTGGTCCTGGGTATATGCGGATGTAAAATTGCTTTTGTTCGTTGTCACATCGAGCGTTACCGCCTTGCAGATGAACTTGAGCCCGGCGTTGCGCATCAAGGCGCCGGGCAACAGGCCGGTTTCCGTCAGCACCTGAAAGCCGTTGCAAATGCCGATGGCATAGCCGCCACGCTCGGCATGTGCCTTCAGCGCGCCAATGATCGGCGACCGCGCCGCAATTGCCCCACTGCGCAAGTAGTCGCCGTATGAAAACCCGCCGGGCACCCCGACCACATCGACCCCGGCTGGCAACTCGGTATCCTTATGCCACACCATATCGACGGCGAACCCCGCCTGACGAAACGCCACGGCAAGGTCGCGGTCGCAATTCGATCCGGGAAAGACGAGAACGGCGGCTTTCATGAATGCGCTCCTTTTATGAGGCAAAATCGGTGATGACGGCGACACCTGGCCCCATGGGGCCATCGAAAGCCGCCAACTCGCGGCCTGTGTCGGACAGACGCACTTCGCGCGCAACGATGGGCGTGAAATCGACATGCCCACCCTCGATAAGACTAAGGAGCGAGGGATATTTGTGGCTCGGCATGCCGCGGGTGCCGAATAGGGCCAGGTTTTTCATGTAAACGGCGTACATATCAACCTCCTGCACCGCATGTGGCCCGACCGGCATCCCGACCTGCACGTGGCGGCCAAGGGGGCCGAGGCACTCGAGACTGGCGGCCTGCGTCGCAGGCAGGCCCAGCGC